>BPHJ01000001.1:1822500-2159245 GCA_026003475.1 Candidatus Kapaibacterium sp.
ACTCTCCACGAAAAAATTTCTTGTTGGAGAGAATTCGCTTCTCGCAAGGCTCACTCGTCGGATTTGGCTGTGCTTCCAGTTTTCAAAGAGCCGGAACGCTTTCCCTTCCCGCCGGAAGGGGACGCAAAAATACAAAACCGCGATCCAATTTGCAAATCCTTTCCGCAGCCAGCACAGCACTCGATCAGTCCAGCGCCGTTTGCGGGGCCGCGAAAATACAACACTGCACCCCTTCCATGCAAGAGAAAAATGCAACCACACCGTGCAAACGAAAATCTCGCCACTTTTGTGTACCGACACTGCCCCACCCACCGACGCACAGTCCCGCCGTAAATTTGCGCCACATGCGCCCGTAGCTCAGTGGATTAGAGCAGCAGACTTCGGATCTGCCGGTCGGGGGTTCGAATCCCTCCGGGCGCGCTCTTCCCGCTCGATTGTGTTGAGCAATTCTACCGCAACCAATGACACCAAGCCTGCTCCACCTTCCCAATGGTCTCTGCATCGTCGCACTCCGCAAAGATGGTCCACCGCTGGTGACAATTGGCGTCGCCTACCACGTCGGCGCAGCTAACGAAGAACCCACCAAAACCGGCTACGCACACCTGTTCGAGCATCTGATGTTCGACAATTTCTCCCATCCCGACGGAAAATCCTTCGACGAACTCGTCACTGAAGCAGGCGGCACAAGCAATGCCTACACGACCTACGACTGGACCTACTACCACATCACACTTCCGTCGAACGCATGGCGTTTTGGCTTGGAGCTGGAAGCAATCCGCATGCACAAGTTTGCTATCAGCCAACGCGCACTCGATACTCAGCGTGCCGTGGTCATCGAAGAAATTGCCGAAAACGTCTTCAACCAACCCTACGGCAGACTCTCCCAACTGGCAGCTCAAGCGGCGTTCGAACAAGGATGCTGCTATTCGTGGGACGTTTATGGCTCGATCGAACACCTGCAAGCTATGACACTCGAGGATGCACGGCAATGGTACGAACGCTACTACCGCCCGAATAACGCTGTATTGGTCGTCGTTGGTGCACTCGATTCTGTCACCGACGTCCTCGAATGCGCTGCCGACTACTTCGGCCCACTGACACCATCGGAGCACCACGCTTTGCCACCACCGCTCTGTCCAGTTCGGCGCCATCACGTCGAACGCGACTCGACGCTGCCCAGCGATATGCTTGTCTGCATGTACCACCTTCCCGGCATCAAGGATAAAGAGGCTGTTCTGACGGCATCACTTCTGTCGGTCATGCTCAGTGCGGGGCGTTCCTCTCCGGTTGCACGCCACTTTGTGCGGGAGCAATTGCTCAGCCATCAGGCAAGCACCACCGTTGATATCCGTGAACACGGCTCGCTGTTCGAGTTCAGTGCACTCGCTCGCAACCAATCTATCACTGCTGAGTTTCTGCTCGACCAATGGCAGAAGCTCTTGGGTGCATCGGTTGCCATCCCCCATGACCCCGAACACCTCGAGCGCGCACACAACAAGATTCGTCGCCGCTATGCACAAGCATTCCAAACGACCGAAAGTCTCGCCGATATCGTCGCCAGTGCTATGCTTCTGCTGAACGATCCAGAACATCCGTGGAAAGAACTTCAGATGGTACACTCGATCCCTTCCGACGCTCTCGTCGAGCTTGCCCGCACGTTGGCAACCGAACAACCAGCCATTGTTCAATACTCGACAACCACCTAATGCGACTGCTGTACTTGTTCGGCACCGGCAACACCGACGTTGCGCTGCTCCTTGTGCGACTATGGACAGGCGCCATGATGATCTACCATGGTGCACTCAAACTCTTCGGTGGGATGGAGCGCTTCCTGGAAACCGTCACAACGAAGCTGCATCTTCCACCACTGCTGGGATGGATTGCTGCCTTGACAGAATTGAGCGGCGGCATCTTGTTGGTTGTTGGTTTTCTTGCGCGGCCCGCCGCACTCGGTGTGGCAGTAACAATGGCTGTTGCCGCCTTTGGTGCCCATGCAACCGATCCGTGGTCTCGGAAAGAATTCGCTCTGTGTTACTTCGTCTTCAGTATCGCCGTGCTCATTGCCGGAGCCGGAAAGTACAGTCTCGATAGCGGTATCGCACGGCGCGTTGAGCAACAGTCTCACTATCATCGTCTTTCGTAGCCATGCACCGCATTGCAATTGGAGCGGACCACGCCGGTTTTCATGCCAAGCAACTCCTTGCCGAGCATCTCTGCGCTGCTGGGTACCAGGTGCACGATTTAGGAACCTTCAGCGAGGAGTCCGTAGACTATCCCGATATCGCTGTTGCGGTAGCACGCTGCGTTGCGCACGGTGAGGACGAGCTGGGCATCTTGCTCTGCGGCAGTGGTATCGGTGTCTCGATTGTTGCGAATAAAATCGTTGGTATCCGTGCAGCCAATTGTTGCACGCCAACAATGGCACACCTTGCACGAGAACATAACAACGCCAACATCCTCTGCATGGGCGCACGACTCCACACGACCGACGAACTCATCGCCATCACGGATGCATTTTTGAGTGCGTCCTTCGAGGGTGGCCGTCATCAGCGCCGCGTCGAAAAAATTCACTCCACCACAGGTAGATAGTGCGATGAACCTTGCCGCGACGATTGACCATACGCTTCTTCGTCCCGACCAAAGCACAGCCGACCGGATCGAGCAACTCTGCCGTGAAGCCATCGAGTTTGGCTTTGCGTCTGTCTGCGTGCTGCCCTGCTGGGTACCGCTTGCAGTGCACATGCTCAGCGAAACGCTAATCCCAGTGTGCTCGGTGGTGGGCTTTCCCCTTGGTGGCAATCTTGCAACAACAAAGCGCGCCGAAGCACAACACTTGCTCGCTGTGGGTGCACGGGAGTTGGATATGGTGCTCAACATTGCTGCACTCAAAAGCGGCAACGACCGCCTCGTGCTCGACGACATTGCTGGTGTTGTCGAAACAGCGCACGCAGCGGGTGCGCTCGCCAAAGTCATCATCGAGTGCGGCGCGCTCACCGAGGACGAGAAACGCCGAGCAGCAGCACTTGTCAGCACTGCTGGCGCCGATTTCATCAAAACTTCGACCGGCTTTGGATATGGGGGTGCAACCGTCGAGGATGTTCAACTCCTGCGGGCGCAGGTCGCACCAACTGTCAAGGTCAAAGCTTCGGGTGGTATTCGAACGCGGTCACAGGCAGAACAGCTCCTTCACGCTGGCGCCGATCGACTGGGCACCAGTGCTGGTGTAGCAATTGTCACTGGCACCGTCGAACCTTCCAGCGCTTCGTACTGATGCACAATCACGACCACGCACACGTTCACCCCGACCTTCGCTCCTTGACCATTGCAATTGGGACAACGCTGCTCATTGCAGTTGTCCAAATTGTCGGCAGCGTCATCTCCGCATCCTTGGCGTTGCTGTCGGATAGCGCGCACATGGCAGTTGACCTTTCATCGTTGATTATCGCCTACGTCAGTCTGCGCATGGCGCAGCGACGAACCGAGCGCCATCGCTTCACCTATGGCTGGCGCCGGGTCGAGATTTTGGCAGCATTGCTCAACGGTGTTGCTCTGCTGGTCATCTGTGCGTTGATCGCGATCGAAGCATTTGAGCGGATCGGCGCACCACGAGCGATTCACACTACTCCAATGCTCGTGGCTGCAACGATTGGGCTGGTTGCCAATGGCATTGCGTGGTACGTGCTTCGCGACTCGACCCACTTGACAACCCGGAGCGCATATCTCCACGTGCTCAATGATTTGCTCTCGTCGGGAGTTGTGATCGTCGGCGGCGTTGTGATGTGGTACACAGGCTGGCACCTGCTCGATCCTCTGCTCTCGCTGGCAATCACTGTCTTTATCGCCCGTAGTGGGATTGGGATTGTTCGGCGTGCGCTCGTGATCTTGATGGAATCAACGCCGGAACACCTGCACGTGGACGAAGTGCGTCGAGCACTCTGCGATCATCCAAACGTGCGCGGCATTCATGATTTGCACGTGTGGCAACTGGGTGCAACCTCGCATGCCATGAGTGCGCATGTTGTCGTTGCCGATGATGCCGATCGTGATCAGACACTCGGGCAGCTTCGTGCACTGGTCGAGGAGCGCTTCGGGATCAGCCATGCTACCTTGCAGTTGGAGGGCGAGCCTTTCGCCCAAGCGGAGCGCTGCAGTGGGTGCGAACATAACGACCCCTTTTCCGCAGACCGATGAACGTGCTCATCCGACGGACTGATCCGCGTTTTGCTGATCTGCCCTTGCCACAGTACGCCTCTGCCGGCGCAGCAGGGATGGATCTGTGTGCAGCAGTTGACGAGCCGATCGTTGTGCCTCCGCATGGCATTGTCGTCGTCCCAACCGCTTTGGCACTTGCACTCCCTCCTGGATACGAAGCACAGGTTCGCTCGCGCAGCGGTTTAGCTGCACACCATGGACTCTTTTGCCTCAATGGACCCGGCACGATTGATAGCGACTACCGCGGCGAAATCAAGGTTATCATTGCCAATTTTGGGAATGTCCCCTTCACCATCGAGCGCGGCATGCGCATTGCGCAATTAGTGATCGCTCGCTATGAGCGTGTTCAGTGGGAAGAAGTCGCGGACTTACCCCCAACCGCCCGCGGTGATGGCGGTCTGGGCAGCACTGGTGGATAGTCTGTAAGCCTGTGTTCGCCTCCACAAAAACGCTGCGCTCCTGCAGCTCACACCGCAGGAGCGCACGCGCGTTTGTTTGCTACATGGAGAGTCCGTTCTCATGGCTTCACTCCACGTAGCGATGCCCTATTTAGCCCTTGGGTTCAGGCGGAGGAGCTGGCTCTGTGCCACGATCTTCCCCGAAGTCCCAAATAATGCCCCAGCCACCACCGACGACGGTTTGCATCTGCTCGGCGGTGAGGAGCTCCAGACCAATATTGCGGCTGTCCATACGGACCTCCTGCAAAAAAGTGGAACATACACTCCATTCCTACCCCCGACCGATGGGGTGTAGGAATTTCTCCTACAAACTTACGAAAGAAATTCCTACTTTGCAAGAGCAAACTCATTCCTGCAAATTTTTTTTTACCGCTCTTGCTTCGTACGATGCAAAGGGAGTGTACGGCCATCGCCGACAGGTGGAGATATCCCAAGCAGAGAAAGTACCGTTGGGACAATGTCAACAGGACTGCACGGCGTTGTCACCTGCTGGGATGCTATACCGGCACCGAAGAAAATCAGCGGAACCCAGCGATCGTACTCGTAGGGTGTACCATGCTGTGCAGGCGTCGAGCCAAAAATCCAATGCGGCTTCGGGTACACAACCACATTCCCACAGCGCTCGGAGTAAAAGCTTCGGCGAATTAGGCCGACTATACCCGTATCGAGCGCATTGATGATATCCCAACGGCTGTATGCATAGGCAATACCGCTGTGTTGACGGAGCCACCGTGCAAGCTGTGCTGCTGCTGTGTCGTGCGATAGACCGCGTGCTGTAATTGCAGTCGAATCCAACCATAGCCACGGTGGGAAAAAGTACTTCAGCACTGGTGCACTATCCTGGCCATACTGCTCTGCCCAGCGTGCGACCCACGCAGCAAGGGTATCCCCACGAATACGACCTGCATCATGATGCCGATGCCGTTCCAATTCCGGAATACTGCCGGCACCATGGTCGCTGGTCAGAACGAGCAGGTACCGCCCAGGTCCAACCCACCGGTCCAGGCTATCGAGGAAGTCAGCAAGCACACGATCGCAGGCAACCAGCAATTCTGCATACTCGCGGCTATCGTGTCCGAACAGGTGCCCAACGTAGTCTGTTGTGGAAACGCTGATGCAGAGCAGATCGGGCACCTCATCGCTGCCAAGTGCTTCCGCACGGATACAATCCTCTGCTGCACGGAAGAGCCACTCGACGGCATATGGTGTCAGAGCAAAAGCATGCCAGAAGCTATCGCTGGTTGTATCGCGAGGAATAACGTGAGGGAAGGTGTTGCCACCAGCAGGAAATCGCCCTTCCCATCGAACAGTGTCGGCTGGAGCTGAGGCAGGCAAATGAGCATCCCACCGTGCACCAGCGTACTGCGCGGGCGGATGCTGGCGATTGAATCGGTCCACCCATGCAGGGGATGGCCCATAGTATGCCGAACTGCCAAGACCAATCCCTGGCTCGAGCCAATACGCACCACTGGGTCGGTGTCCGCCGAGAAAAATTGCACCGCGATCTTTATGCGAGAAGCTCCACACCTTGCTCTGCGGGAATGTGCGTTGGAGGTAGTCCCCCAGCGTAGGTACCAGCAACATTCGTGGGGATGGACACCCAAGCGCTGTGTCATCGGTCGCATAGTAAGCACGTCCAGCAATCACGAAGTCGTTGCCAATGATCCCATGCCGCGATGGATTGCACCCCGTTGCAATCGTTGCATGTCCGGCAGCAGTGACTGTCGTCGCGTAGTCAAACAAACAGTGGGTCGCAACCGCCCCCTCACGGAGCAATCGCCGAAAGCCACGTTCTCCAAGCCATGGCTCAACCATCGTAAGTCGGTCGGCACGAAGCTGGTCGTAGCACAGGACCACCACTAATCGCGGCTGTAGTGATGCCATGACCAGTCCAGCATTGAGCACTGCAACAACAAGACTCACACGAAACAACATCGGCTCACTGTACAAAGTGATCATGTCTGCAAAGTTCGGTCAACCAGTATTGACTGCACCGTAATCAAACGAAAAAACCCACCAACACAGAGACGTTGGTGGGCTTTGGGTGCGGAAGGCGGGACTTGAACCCGCACGCCTTTCGGCGCCACCCCCTCAAGATGGTGCGTCTGCCAATTCCGCCACTTCCGCAGGAAAACGATTCGTTGCAAAAATACGGCAGCCAAGCGAACTCACGGCATCGCGACGTGCTGCATTCGCACTTGCACGGGGATACCATTCGACGTCGCCTCCGTTGCACCGAAGTGCGACCGCAAGTCTTCGACAAGGTCGAGCTGCTCCCAGGGAAATTCATCGCGACCGAAATGCCCATAGACCGACGTTGCACGGTAGATCGGCTTGAGCAAACCAAACCGAGCAATGATACCTCGCGGTGTTAGATCAACATGCTTCCGCACGAAGGCTTCCAATTCAGCGTTAGGGACACGGCCGGTTCCATGCGAGTTGATCATGATCGAAACTGGCTCGGCAACGCCGATGGCATAGCCAAGCTGAATGGTGCACTCGCTGGCAAGACCGGCAGCGACGATGTTTTTGGCCAAGTGTCGGGCTGCGTACGCCGCCGAGCGATCAACCTTTGTCGGGTCCTTGCCGCTGAAGGCACCACCACCGTGTGGAGCGCGACCGCCGTAGGTGTCCACGATGATCTTGCGGCCAGTCAAGCCCGTGTCACCGTGTGGTCCGCCAATGACGAATTTACCCGTTGGGTTGATATGGTACTGCGTTTGCTCGCTGAGCAGGTGCGCTGGAACAACCTCGCGAATGACTTTATCGAAAACATCGGACTCGATCTCTGCGCGGGAAACATCGGGGTCGTGTTGTGTGGAAACAACGATTGCATCCACCCCGATGATCTCGCTGCGATCGCTGTAGCGGAGTGTAACCTGGCACTTTGCGTCGGGTCGAAGGTAGGGCATCAAGTGCGGTTGGTACTTGCGGATGGTCGCCAAGCGGCGCACGATTGCATGGGCAAGCATGATCGGCGCTGGCATCAGTGCATCGGTCTCGGTGCAGGCATACCCAAACATGATGCCTTGATCACCTGCACCACCTGCATCCACGCCCAGAGCAATATCCGGCGATTGCTTGTTGATGACGTTGATAATGGCGCAGGAATCAGCATCGAAACGGTACTCAGCGCGCGTGTAGCCAATCTCACGAATAATGCCGCGGACAAGCTCGGGAAGGTCAATGTAGGTCGTCGTCGTGATCTCACCACCGACGACGATCATGCCTGTTGCGGCAAAGCACTCGCAGGCCACTCGCCCATTGGGATCATCGCGGAGCACTGCATCGAGGACGGCATCGGCAACTTGGTCGCAAATTTTATCAGGATGTCCTTCCGAGACCGATTCCGAGGTGAAAAGATACGTCGCTACCATGGTGCTGGATATGTCGTGATGCGCAAAGTTACGGCGCTAATTGAGCGACTGGGGAGCAAGACGCACCGCCGATTCCTGGAACAACAGCGGGTAGAATGTCGGGCGCAAGTAATTGACCATCGGAAACGAAGAAATCGTCCGCAACAGCTCGCTCATATCCTGCACGCGGAAGAACACCCACAGCTTCTGCCGATCCACCGACACTGCAAAGTGCGTTACCGTCCCCGATCGCATCAAACGAAGCAGAAGCTCATGTTGTTCTGGAATACGCTGTGCCAGATCGTCGTCGAAATCGGCGATATCGAATTCAACCAGAAACAGCTGCATGGTATCCATGAGAAGTATCGAAAATCGTGTGCGCTCAAGACGCAGAACCGCCAGCAAGATTGCCGCACGTCCTACGCATGGTAAAACTACAACAATCAGTGCTAATTTTGCAGGTGATGAATCGGTCGCTCCGTGCAATCTTGTTGCTGGTGCTGTACATCAGCACCGCCACCGAATTGCCACAGTTTGCAAAGTTGCCGCTGCTGGTGGTGCACGCCATTGAGCACGCCCAACGGGAGCAGCTCACCATCGGCGCGTTCATTGCTGAGCACTACTTCCAGGGAGACGTCTACGATGCCGACCGCGCACGCGATCTCCAGCTCCCGTTCAAGGTCGAACTTCCCGGTGTATTACTCCTCCTGGCAGAGCTGCTCCCGCTCGACATGATCAGACTCAACGACCTCCCTCCACAACATCTGCGGTACTCTTCCTTCCTACCTGCTACGCCACTGAGCGGCATTCCACGAACAATCTGGCACCCGCCGGCATTACCCCTCCGATAGCTGTCCATCGCGGCAGCACATCGCACATAAGGCACTATCCCGATTTGTTCCACTTTAGCCATTGATGCCCCATGATTGCTGCCATCATTCGATTGGCACTGCGCTGGCGTGGCGCTGTGCTTGCTGCTACAGGCGTCATCGCTGCAATTGGCGCATGGAACCTGGCCCAGCTACCGATTGACGCAGTGCCGGATATTACCAACAATCAAGTGCAAGTAATCACCATCTCGCCTGCGCTCGGTGCACCCGACGTCGAGCGACTTATCACCTTTCCCATCGAGCAGGCATGCAGCAACATTCCTGGACTGATCGAGCTGCGAAGCTTTTCCCGCTTTGGGCTGTCAGTTATCACGCTGGTATTCGGCGATGATATTGACACCTACTGGGCACGGCAACAAATCAGCGAACGCCTCGCAACAGTTCGCTTGCAGCTGCCTCCCGGAACTGGCATTCCTGAGCTTGCACCAGTGACCACTGGCCTTGGGGAAATTTACCAGTACGTCGTCCGCCCCAAGCCCGGCTATGAAAGCCGCTACACACTTGCCGACCTTCGGACTATCCAAGATTGGATCGTGCGTCGGCAACTGCTCGGCACTCCTGGCGTCGCTGATGTCGCAAGCTTCGGAGGACTTCTCAAGCAATACGAGGTCGTCATCGAACCCGACCGACTTGCAACGCTTGGATTGACCATCAGCGATGTCGCCAGTGCGATCGAGCGCAACAGCAGCAACGCCGGCGGCGCCTACATCGAACGCGGCCCAACTGTTTCGTTCATTCGCACCGAAGGGTTCCTCGGTTCAATCGCGGACATTGAGAACATCCCCATCACCAACGCACAAGGCTTCCCGGTTTTGGTGAAAGATGTCGCTACTGTCCGCATTGGATCGGCGATCCGCTACGGTGCAATGTGCTACAACGACCGTGGTGAAGTTGCCGGTGCAGTCGTCATGATGCTCAAGGGCGAGAACTCTGCAGCAGTCATCAAGCGTGTCAAAGAACGTATCGCTCAAATCGAGCGGACATTGCCCGAGGGCATCACGATCGAGCCATTTTTAGACCGCACGAAAATGATCCGCTCAACGGTTGCAACCGTCCGTACCAACCTGCTCGAAGGCGCTGCAATCGTCATCGCGGTACTTGTATTGCTCATCGGGAATCTCCGTGCTGCATTGCTTGTAGCATCAGTCATCCCGCTGTCGTTCCTGATTGCTGCGAGCTTGATGCGCGCCGTTGGCGTCAGCGGCAACTTGATGAGCCTGGGTGCGATTGATTTCGGCTTGCTCGTTGATGGTGCGGTAATCATCGTCGAAGGCGTCCTCCACCAGCTTGGGGTGCTCATGCGGCAATCCCGCTCAACGCCACTTGCGATCGTGGACGTTGTCGAGCAGACTGCTTCACGCTTGATGCGAGCAGCGATCTTTGGCCAGCTCATCATTTTGATCGTGTACGTCCCAGTGCTCACGTTGCAAGGCATCGAAGGGAAGATGTTCCGCCCGATGGCAGAGGTCCTCCTCTACGCGCTCGGTGGAGCATTCCTGCTCTCGTTGATCTACGTTCCTGCCATGGCATCCTACGTTCTCAACGGTATTACGATCCAGGAACGCAGCCTTTCGAATCGTCTCGTTGCTCACTTGGAGCGTTTCTACCGTCCCGTTCTGCACTGGGCGCTGCGCCGTCCAAAAGCAACACTTGGGACTGCACTTGTTCTCTTCGGACTTTCCGCAGTTGCTGCAACACAACTAGGCGGCGAGTTCATCCCCAAGCTCGAAGAGGGAGACTTCGCAGTGGACACGCGGCTTCTGACTGGCAGCAGCCTTCAGGAGACTATCGCCGCAACGCAGCGATGTAGCCGCATTCTCCTGGATTCTTTCCCGGAAGTCGAAAAGGTCGTTACCAAAATCGGGAGCTCTGAAATCCCAACCGACCCGATGCCCATCGAGGCATCGGACATGATGGTGATTCTCAAACCGAAAAGCCAGTGGGTGAGTGCACACTCCTTCGATGAACTCGCCGAGCGGATGTACGCTGCGCTCAGCCAGGCAATTCCTGGCGTAACGTTCGGCTTCCAATTCCCCGTACAGATGCGATTCAATGAGCTAATGACAGGGGCACGGCAAGACATCGTCTGTAAAATCTTCGGCGATGATCTCGACACGCTCGCGTACTACGCAGAACGCTTAGCTTCGATTGCCGCGACGATTCCGGGTGCACGCGATATTTACCGCGAGCGGATGCTCGGTATGCCACAAATCGTCATTCGCTACGACCGAACAATGCTGGCACGCTACGGCATCGCAATCGAAGATGTCAATCGCGCCATCAGTGCTGCATTCGCGGGTGCCACCGTCGCAACGTTCTACGAAGGCGAACGGCGCTTCGATGTTGTCGTCCGCTACGACAGTGCGGTTCGGAATAACCCTGAACGGTTGCGCACGCTCCCGCTCCGCACCGCCAGTGGGACTCTTGTCCCGCTCGAAGAGGTCGCTGAGATTCGAAGTGAATTTGGCCCGAACCAAATTCAGCGCGAAGCGGCCCGGCGGCGGATCATCGTTGGCTTCAACGTCCGCGGGCGTGACATTGCATCAACTGTCGATGAACTGCAACAACGCGTCGAGCGAGAGCTGCGTCTGCCGCCAGGGTACTCGATCACCTACGGCGGAACGTTCGAAAATCTCCAGCACGCGCGGGCACGGCTTGCGGTGAGTGTGCCACTTGCACTGGCGAGCATCTTGGTGTTGCTCTACGCTGCGTTCGGTTCCCTTCGCAATGGCTTGCTTATCTTTACTGCTGTTCCGCTCGCGGCAATTGGCGGGGTGGCAGCACTCCTTGCACGCGGGCTTCACTTCAGCGTCTCGGCAGCAGTTGGTTTTATCGCACTCTTCGGTATTGCAGTGCTCAATGGCGTTGTGCTCACAAGCGAGGCAAATCGTCTGCGGCAAAACCGCTCACTGCTCCGCGCTGTACTCGAGGCAACGCACGTGCGATTTCGTCCCGTGATTCTGACTGCTGCGGTCGCATCGCTCGGGTTTCTCCCGATGGCGATTAGCACCAGTCCAGGCGCCGAAGTACAGCGGCCACTTGCAACAGTCGTCATTGGCGGATTAGTGAGCGCAACGTTGCTCACGCTCGTTGTGCTCCCGGTGCTCTACATCGCCATCGAACGTCGCCGCGAGCGAAAGCAACGCGCGAGGATTTCACTGACGTCTGTGCTTCCTCTCCTTCTTTTGCTGGCTGCAGCACCAGCTGGCGCACAGCAGCCAATTTCGCTCGGCGAAGCATTTGATCTGATGGAGCGGCAGCATCCCGACCGATTGCGCTGGCACTCCGAAGTGCTCTCTGCCGAGGAGCGACGTGATGGGTGGCTTCAGCTTGCGCCATTGCAACTTGAGCTGGAGTACGGCAAGTTCAATTCCTTCACAAATGACTCTCGAGTATCGGCTGCACTTCCGATCGAGCTCCCGCCTGTGCATGTCGCGCGGAAAGCACAGCGGGAAAGCCAGTACGCACAAGCTGTATGGGGCAGTCAGTGGAACCAGATGCAGCGCCGGGCAGAAGTTGCGCGCTTGTTCTACGAGGTCGCGTATTGGCGCCGCATCGTTGCACTGCTCGAGCGGAACGATTCGTTGGCAGCACTTGCCGATTCCATCGCACGTTTCCAACTCGAACGCGGCGCTGCCACAGCCGCGCACCGAGCGACAGCGCAGCTGTACCGCAGCTCGGTGAGTGCTGAGCTTGCTGCTGCAAGAGTTCAGTACCACGCAGCCGTTGCTCTATTCAATCGCGCCCTCGGAGAACCGAGCACACGCTATATCCCAAACGACTCACTCTTCGATCGGACGCCGACACTCTTGGTCGCGCTCGATAGCACCCGTCACCCACTTGTACAGCAGGCAGCAGCACGAGTTGATCAGGCACGCTCACAGCGCGCGCTCACAGAAGCAAGCATGCTTCCAAGTGTTGTGCTTGGCTACAACAGCATGACGCTCACCGGCTACCACAACGTCACCGGCGTTGATCGCTACTTCGGTCCGGAGACACGTTTTGGATCGATCCGCGCAGGATTGAACGTGCCCCTGCCAACACCCTGGGCAATTGCGGAGCTCCGCGCTACAGACTGGAGCATCACAAGCGCTGAGTGGGAGCAGCGCGCGGTGAGTTGGGAGCTTGAACGAATGCGTTTGGACGCACGAGCACGCCGCAGTGCTGCCGCTGTTGCAGTCAGCACCTACGAACGTCAAGCGCTCTCTGCTGCAGCTACGCTCGAAGAGATTGCCACCACTGAACTTGCCAATGGTACACTCGACGCTTACCAATGGGCACTCGCCCTCGACCGTGTCCTTGCCGTCGAGCGTGCCTGGCTGGATGCACGCCGCAGGTTGAACGATGCAATCATTGAATCTGAACTTCTTGGAGATGTGCAATGAAACGCCTTCTGCTTCTTGCCTTTGTTGCATTCGCATGCAATCGAACCGCACAGGTACCCTCGACCGGCACGCCGAGCGATTCAATGCAAACGCTGGTTGCGCTATCAGCTGAGCAACAGCGAATCAGTGGGATTGCTCTCGACTCCCTCCGTGAAGGTTCGCTTGAGCGTACCATCGAACTGCGCGGCTCGATCGAGCTGCCACCGCAGAACCTAATCTCCATTTCATTCCCGCTCCAAGCACGCGTTCGCTCAATCAGTGGATTGGTTGGCAGAGCAGTGCGCCGCGGCGATGCTCTTGTCACACTCGAAAGTATGCCGCTTGTGGAAATGCAGGAGCGGTACCTTTCTACTCGCGCCCAACTGGAGCAAGCACAGCGAGAATACGAACGTCAGCAGAAGCTTGCTCCATCGGCTGCAACAACCGAGCGCGCTTTGCTCGAGGCACGTACGCAACTGCGCGAACGCCAAATCGCACTGGCTGCACTCGCCGAGCGGCTCCGGCTGGCCGGCATCGAACCGACAAGATTAGCCGACACCGCGATTTCCCGCACCGTCACACTCACTGCTCCGCGTGATGGGTACATCGCTGCGATCAACGTTGTCGTGGGGCAAACCGTCGAGCCGAACACACGCATCATCGAGCTCGTTGATGTGAGCGACGTTCACCTTGTCCTGCGGGCGTACGAGCGCGATGCACCGTTGATTCAACCTGGCCAACGACTCGTTGCATGGGCAGTGGCTGATTCTTCCCGGCAATTTCCTGCAGAAGTTGTCGCTGTTTCGCGCACGCTCGACTCCACTCGTACAATTGAGCTCCACTGCCACTTTGTGCGATACGACCACGCACGACTCCGGCCAGGCATGTTCTTGCGTGCACATCTTTCCGTTGCTTCCGAACGTGGATACCTTGTCCCGCAGAGCGCGGTCGTCGCGTGGGAGAACAAGCATGGCGTGTTTATCCCTGAAGGCAACGGTTATCGCCTCATCGAGGTCAGACTCGTAGCGAGCGATGGCAGCCGCGCCATCATCGCCTTTGACGGAGGTCGGCTGCCGAGCGTGATTGTCACGCAGGGTGCATATTGGCTACTGATGCAACTCAAGAACACCAGCCAGGAGGAGGAACCATAGCCGCTCCTTACATTCGCACCAGTAAACCATCGGAGATAAGCAGTGGACGTTGGCCTTGTTGTGATTGCGTTCGTGGTAGGTACAGCGCTCGCAGCCCTTACCGTGTGGGCTATTCTTGGTGCAAAACTATCGGCGGCACGCACCAAGCTTGTCCAGCTTGAGCAAACACACCAGCAGCAGAGCGCTCAGCATACCGCTCAGCAGCAAGCGTGGGAAGCCGAGCGCCTTCAAGCCCAGAAAGACATCGAAGCACGTGATCGGCAGATTCAGCAGTTGATCCAGGAGCGCACGCAGTTCCAGACGCAGGCAACAACGCTCCACGAACGCCTCGAGGAGGACCGTGCCTACCGCGACGAACTCCAACGCCAACTCCGCATCGAATTTGAGAACATTGCGACACGCATTCTCGAGCAACGCTCGGCAGCACTCAAGGAGCACAGCACCGATGCAATCGAAAAACTACTTGCACCGCTCCGCGAACGCATTTCAACGTTCGAAGAAAAGGTCGAGCGCGCCTATCTGGAACACACCAAAGGCACTGCAGCACTCCGTGAGCAGCTCGGGCAGCTCTTTCAGCTCAACACTCGCTTGACCGAGCAAGCCGACAACCTTGCCGCAGCACTCAAGGGCGATAAGCGATTGCAAGGCTCGTGGGGAGAAGTTCAACTGGAACGTTTGTTAGAGCTGTCGGGCTTGCAACGCGACAGCGAGTACAAAGTTCAAGTCTCGACCACAACAAGTGATGGCGATCGCATTCGACCGGATGTGGTCGTGTATTTGCCCGATGGGAAACATTTGGTGGTTGATTCAAAGGTCTCGCTGGTTGCCTATGCCGCATTGGTCGAGACTTCGAGTGAAGAGGAACGCCAACAGCTTGTCCGGCAACATGTCCAGGCAGTTCGCCAACACATCCAGCGTCTGAGCGAGAAGGACTACTATGCCGCCGAGGGACTACATTCCCCAGAGTTTGTACTGCTGTTTATGCCAATCGAAGCAGCGCTCTCGGTTGCACTGCAAGCTGATCGTGAGCTCTACACCTTCGCCTGGGAACGTCGGATTGTGCTCACCAGCCCAACGACGCTGCTGGCAACGCTTCGTACCGTCGCAAGCGTCTGGAAACACGAACGCCACAATCAAAATGCCCTCCAGATTGCCGAAGAAGCAGGAAAACTCTACGACAAACTTGCCTCGGTCCTTGCCGACTTGACCAAGGTCGGGGAAACGCTCGACCGCACAAAGCGGGAGTATGAAGACGCCATGCGACGGTTGTGTACCGGTCCGGGCAATGTCGTCACACGCGCGCAACGGCTCATCGAGCTGGGGGCAAATGCGAAAAAGGAGCTCTCGCGGTCACTCCTCGACCGCGCACGCGATACGGACGCCTAAGGTGCGCTGCGCACGAGATCATCGCTGCTGCACAGGGATCGTACGTTCCCACACTATCGAACCATCGCTCCGGTACACCCGTATGCGCAACCGCCGCTCGCGACGGGGACCCTCCACGTCAATCGTCGCAAAGTTGCGTTCGGTCACCAGTGTTCCGTCCATGCGCAACGAATTCGGTTCGCTGGCAGCGGCGGTGTTTGCGCTCGAGGTCAGCGGCGATACCGTCAGTTCGTAGAGCACCAAGCTATCACCCTCAGCATACTGCATCAGCTCTGTGTGGTGGCGATCGCCAGTGACGAAGACCACGTTTTTGATCCCCTCCTTTCGGATTGCTTCGATTAGGCGGCGGCGTTCATCAGGATAGGTTGCCATCGTCTCAAACCGAGCAACGGGATTGAGCACCTGTCCACCAATACACACAAACTTGAACGTCGCATTCGAGGCAGCAAGGTTATCCACGAGCCATTCGAATTGCTCGGCGCCAAGGATTGTTCGTTCACCCGTTTTGCGTCGGTTCGGGCTGCGCCACCACCGATCATCGAGTAAGAAGAAGTCACAATCACCCCACGAAAACGCTGTGGTGATACCCTCGGTCTCGAATGCTGCTGGTGGATTAGCCCAGAACAATTCGAACGCCCTCCGTGCATTGTGCTTTCCGACAAAGCCGCGATCGGAATCGTTGGGTCCGTAATCGTGATCGTCCCAGATAGCGATGTTCGAACAGCTTGCCAGCAATGGTTGGAGCTCCGCCGTTGTACGGTCGTGGGAGTATCGCCGCACCATGCCAGTCCATGATCCCCAATCGGGTTCGCGGAAGTACACGTTATCGCCCAACCAGAGCATAACGTCTGGTTGCGTTGCTGCAATTGCACGGAAGATGTGGTAGTCCCCACCGTAAGGTTTGCCGGGTCGGTCGTACGCAGACTCGTTGATGTACGCGCAGGACCCAAGCGCAATGCGGAAGGCTGGTGGATCGGTCCGCCATTGCCACAGTGGTGGCGTGCGAAACAGTAGGGGATACGGCCGCTCAACTCTGCGTCCGTCGAGGTACACATCGTAGCGGTAGATGACGCCCGGTTCGACACTGTCGGCGATCACATGCGCAACACAGGCTGTACGAAGGCTTGTTTCGACTGCCTGCGTCCAGTACCAGCGTGTGGTATCGCTGGTATCAGCATAGCGGATTGCCACCTGAGCGGGAGCGGTCGTCTGCAGCCACAGACGCACTTGCCGCATGTCGGCATAGCCTACCATCGGGCCAGCCACAACCGTGGGATTATCGGCCATGCTCGCTGCCGACGGCAGAGCCAACATCACTGTGATCAATGCAATAACCATCGGTGAGACAGCAACCATTGTGATACCATGCAAATATCGCGCTGGTGTGTTATCCCTACAAAAAGCGAGGGCAGCACTGCGGCAGTGCTGCCCTCGCTGGATGCGGCAAGTTGACGATTAGTCAACCTTGGTTACGCGCCCGATCGTGCGTGTGCCATCGGGGAGGATGACTTCGACCAGATAGACACCGTTGGGCAGGTTCGCCAGGTCAAGTGTCTTAGTCGTTCCGCCACTGATCGAGCTGAGTTCGAGCGTCATCATTTCGCGGCCGATGAGGCTGCGGACGATCACTTGCACCCGTTCAGCACCGATGCCATCACCGAAGACGATGCGAAGCTCGCCACTGGTTGGGTTCGGCATAAACTGGATGCTCGTGTTCTCGCCGGCAACTTCGACCGGTGTGATGTCAATATAGAGCGAGTCTGAGATGTTCTCGCAGCCGTTGTTGTCGCGGATGCGGACTTGATAGTAGCCTGATTGGTCGCGGCCACGCACGAGCGTGTACGAACGATCCGTTGCTCCACTGATTGGCTGACCGTTGAAGTACCACTGGTACTCAGCCGCACTGCTGGACGTTAGCGTACCACCGGTTTGGGTGATGGATGGCTTGGCTGGTCGGTTGAAGACCCGCACCTCCACCGGCTGCGACGTCCCGGAGCAGTTGTTCTGGTCGGCAACCGTCACTGTGTAGCTGCCTGTAGTCGTGACAGTGATCGTGCGTGTGACGGCACCGTTCGACCATTGGTAGCTGGCATATCCAGCACCGGCATCAAGCGTGACCGAACCACCTTCACAGAACTCGGTCGGACCGCTCGCTTGGATTTGCGGTGCCGGCTTCGGATAGACTGTTACCGTAACTGGTTGCGACGTCGCCGAGCAGCCGATGTCGTTGGTAACAGTCACGGTAAAGCTACCGCTATCGGTGACCGTCAACGTCTGGTTGGTGCCAACTGTTTGGGTACCATTCGACCAGGCATAGGTCGCAAAGCCAGCACCCGCATCGAGCACAACCGAGCCACCTTCGCAGAAGGTTGTCGGACCATTGGCGGTGATGCTGACCGTCGGACGCGGCACAACCGTTACTTGGATGATGTCGGTGCGTGCCTTGCACCCGTTGTTGTAGGTCACTTCGCACCAGTACGAACCGCTCGTGCTAACGGTGATCGAGCTGGTGGTTGCACCATTCGACCATGCGTAGCCCTGGATATTGGTTCCGGTTATCGAGAGCGTCACGCTACTGCCTTGGCAGAAGGTCGTCGGACCGCTAGCTTGAATTTGTGGTGGTGTCACGTTCTGGACCGTGACGGAGATGCTGTTGGAGTTGTTCGAGCATCCGTTTTGGTCCACAACGGTGACCACATACGTACCCGATTGCGTGACGGTGATGTTCGGCGTGGTTTCTCCCGTATTCCACGAGTAGCTCACAAAGCCTGGCGTGGCAAGGAGTGTCACGCTTTGACCGTTGCAGATAACCGTCGGACCGCTTGGCGTGATTGTCACGCTCGGGAGTGCGTTGACTGGAATCGTGCGACTGACCGTTGTATCGCAACCGAGCGTGTTCGTTTCCTTGACGCTGATCGTGCCGTTGCCGACTGTCGTCCAGGTCACCGTCACGGTGTTACTGGTCGCTGCGCCGCCAATTGTTCCGCCACTAACTGTCCACAGGTACGTGTTGCCCGTATTCAGTGGCGTGCTATAGGTCTGCGTGCTGTTGACGCACACCGGAGGCGCAGGCGGGCCACTGATGACCGGTGCCGGCTTCGGATTGATGGTGACATTGAGCGTTGCAGTGTTCGAGCACGAGCCTTGGGATGGCGGCGTCGTCTCGGTCACCGCGATCGTTCCGCTCGGTACACCATACCAGAGCACGGTCACGCTTGAATTCGTACTTGCACCGACGATCTGGCCATTGGTGATCGTCCACTGGTAGGTGTTGCTCGCGTTCGGCGTTTGGACTGCGTAGCTCTGCTGCGTGTAACGGCAGACTGTCGCAGGACCGGTGATCACTGGGTTGGGCAACGGTTGGATCGTTACGTTCGCCGTCACCTGCGTCCAGCAACCGCTGCCGAACATAGCGCCGACTTGCTCGCGTACCGTGATCGTACCAGCGCCAGCCGAACCCCAAACAACGGTGACTTGGTTGTTGGTGTTGGCACCGCTGATCGTACCACCGGTGACAGTCCACAGGTACGAGTTGCCTGCGTTGAGCTGGGTTGCGTAGATATGAGTCGAACCCGCGCAGACACCATTCGGATTCAATCCACCCGTCGAGCTGGTAATGACCGGCGTTGGGTTTGGATTCAGGGTAACGTTCAAGGTATCACGACTTGCACACCCGCTCACCGGATCGGTTTCAAGCACGATGACACGGGCTTGGAGCGGGGTCGTGGATGTGCCACCCCACGTTACCGTGAAGTTTTCGTTTTGTGCTCCACTGGTGGAGGTGCTGACCACCAACGAGGATGGTTCTGCTGTCCACTGGTAGGTATTGCCTGCGACAACCGTCTGCACCGTGTAGGTGCCAACGTTTGTACCGTTGGTGGTTTGCTGGCAGAGGACCGCTGGACCTGTCACCTTCGGAGCTGGACGCACTCGAATTGTGACGTTTTGCTGGACGTAGGTCGAGCACATTGTTGCCGGCGACTGGAACGTTTGGGTAACACCCACGTACCCTGCCGTTGGCGTGGTCACGTTGTTCCAAGTTACCTGGATTGTATTGCCCGTGCTGGCACCGACGATGGTACCGCCACTGACGACCCACTGGTAGCTGCTGTTTGCATCGGCAGCAACTTGGTAGGTGTAGGTCGAACGTCCGCATGGTCCTTGACCGTTCGGGCCGGTGATTCCACCATCAGGTGAGGTGATAACTGGTTTCGGTATCGGGTTGATAACCACCCGGAACGTATCGGTAATACCGCAGAACTTATTCGTCGGCGTTGCGCTCGCGTTGAGGTAGTTGATCGATTCCGTCACGCTCAGGACTGCGTTCAGAGGCGTATTGGCAAGGTTGCTTGTCCACGAGACCTGAACCGATGGCGTACCCTGACCGCTGACGATCGTTCCTGCACTGCTCGGCGTGATCGTCCAGTTGTAGCTACGGGACGAACCGCTCGGCAGTACCGGTGTCACCGGAACTTGGACGCTGTAGGTTGCCAGACCGGACTGCGATGCACTGGTGCTATTGGCAGTGTACACCGAGTTATCGCACCAAGCACGCGGACCGCTGATCGAGGGCTTGGGATTCCAGTTGACTTGGACGTTACTCGTCGCTTGGCCAGAGCAGTTCGTCGGGGCACCGAGCGTCACTTGGGCGGCAATCTGACGGCCGACCGTCGCTGCAGCCGTTGGCTCATCCCACTGGACCGTGACAGTGGTTACACCCGTCCCACTCGATGCACCGGTGAAGGTACCGCCACCGGCAGGCAGAGTCCACACAATGTTCGCGGTCGAGTAGTTGATACCGTTGGCATCGCTGACGACGTAGGTTTCCGTGTTGTTGATCGGCATACCGTCGTACTGCGCCAGGTAGCCGCAGACGTTCGTGTTACCCGTGATGACCGGTTGCGGTGCTGGTTGCACGGTTACCGTTTGCGTTGCGGTGCCTTGGCAGCCGTATGGCGAGGTCTCCGTCACCTGGAGCGTTGCGGTTGCAGACGATGCACCCGGACTGTTGAATCGAACCGTAATCGTGTTGCTGGTCGTGCTACCGCCAGTGACGATATAGCCTGGCGTGTAGCTAACCGTCCAGCTGTAGCTATTGCCGGCAGTGTACGGTGTTGTGAATGTTCGATCAACACCTGGGCAGGTTTGCGACACACCCGAGATCGCCGGCGTTGGCTTCGGCTGAACATTGATCGTGACCGACTGCTGACCGGAGCAGCCGCTATTGTTGACTTGCACTGTCAGTGTCGCAGTCACCTGGGTATTGCTCCACTGGATGTTGACGCTGCTCTGGTTGCTTGGACCAACGATTGTCCCTGCGCTTGCCGGCGTTATGCTCCAGCTGTAGCTGGTCATGCCGGTTTGCGTGCTGTAGGTCTCGGTCGAACCAGCACATGGATTGACGTTGCCGCTAATCGTCGGTGTTGGGTTCGGGTTGACCGTCACCGAGAGCGGACTATTGGTTGCATTCGCTGTGCAGCCGGTACTGGTGTTCGTAACCGTCAGCGCAACGGTTCCGTTCGTAGTGCCCCACGTGACAGTAATTGCACCGGTCCCTTGACCGCTCCAGCTTTGTGCGTTGGTCACGGTCCAGGCGAAGCTGTGCCCCGTCAGGGCAGGCGAATGCGAGTACGTCACCGTTTGATTTTGGCAGACACTCGTCGGACCAGTAATCGCAGTGCTCGGGAGCGGGTTGACCGTCACATTGTACGTCGCCGTGCCCGTGCACACGCCGCCTGCCGATTCAACGACTTGCACCGTCGCGACAAACGGACTCGAGCTTGTGTTGACCCAGTTGATCGTGACCGAATTGAGGTTCACACCCGATTGGCTAAACGGCGTCATCCCTGGTGGCGTTGCCGTTGTGCTCCAGCTGTAGGTCCGTCCGGTCGTGAGTGGTGTGCTGTACGTACCACTTTGACCCGAGCAGATGCTCGCTGGACCACTGATGTTCGGCGTGGCTTGCGGATTGACATTCACCGTATAGCTTGCGCTGCCGGTGCAACCGCCAACATTGACCACCACCGATACCGACGAGCTATAGCTCGATGGGGTATTCGCCCAGGTCACCGTGATAGACTGCGTGCCTTGGCCGGATTGGAGTGTCCCGTTGGAACCGACAGTCCACGTGTAGGACGACGCTCCTGCAGGACTTGCGGTGAAGGTCACCGTTTGACCACCGCAGATCGGATTGGATTGCGACGCCGTGATGGTCGGACTCGGCGCAGATTGGACGTTTACGTTCAGCGAGTTCGTTTGGCCGCAGCCCGAACTATTGGTTTCGGTAACGGTCACCGTTGCGCTACCGGTTGACGTCCATGTTCCGTTGAGTTGGTAGGTGTTCGTTGGGCCAGACGGCGTGAAGCCCACTCCACTTGTTGCCCAGCTATACGTGCTGCCAGTGTTGTTCTGCGTGACATAGGTCACCGATGCACCCTGGCATGGCGAAGTCGGACCACTGATAGCTGGTGTCGGCAGCGGGTTGACCGTCAGTGTCACGGTCTGCGTCATCGTCGTTGTGCAGGCAGGCGTCGTCGAGCTGATCGCACGCACGCTGTACACGTACGTCCCTGCACTCAAACTCCCGACCGTGAACGTCACCGTGTTGCCCGGCGATGCACCTGTCGTCTGCGTTGCGACAACGCTGCTGCCCTGCAGTAACTGGTACGTCGTGTTCGCTTCGACCGATTGCGAAGCCGACCCCCCAACCGTAATCGTTGCACTCGTTACGTTCGTACCAACACTACCCGCGGCGCAAATCGCGCTCGGCGAAATCGCCACCGGACGGTCGAGCGGCAATGCGTTCACCATCACCGACTGGTTGGCCGTACCCGTGCAGCCACTGCTATTGGTCACAACAACTGTTACCGTTGCCGTGCCGCTTGTCATGCCGAAGAGGATCGTCGCTTGGTTAGCCGTCGTGCTCTGCACGCTATTGCCACTGCCGCTGACGCTCCACGCGTACGTTACGCCACTGGTCGGCGTTGCTGCGAACGTCGCGCTCGAGCCGCTGCACACGCTCGTCGGACCGCTCACTGTCGCAGTCGGCGGATCGGAGACGACCACTGTCGCTGTGCCGTTCATTGTACTCGTGCATCCAGCACCATTGGTCGCGGTGATCGTATAGCCATACGTTCCTGCCGTCGAGACGGTCTGCGTAAAGCTCAACGGATTGCCCGTGCCTGCGATGGTGCCTTGCGAGCCACCCGGCGAACGGTTGATCGTGTACGTCACACCTGTTTGCGAACCCGAGAGCGTGATCGTAACGTTGTTCGAGACGTTCGAGCAAGCATTCGGCGTTGTCGTCCCGACGTTGTACACCGTCGGCGCTGCTTGGACGTTGACCGCAAGCGTGCCCTGGCCGGTGCATGCGCCGTTTGCAACGGTCACTGTTACCGTTGCGCTGACAGCACTGTTGCCCCATTGAATCGTGGCGCTATTGGTCGTCCCACCGCTTTGGATTGTTCCAGCCGATGCCGGGCTGATGCTCCACGAGTAGCTCGTAAAGCCAGCGGCAGTCGTGTACGTCTGCGTCGTGCCGGCACACGGCGTGGTCGAACCACTGATCGTCGGCGATGGGGTTGTCGTTACTGTAACTGCCAGCGCAGGACTTGTCGCCGAGCAACCAGTCGAGCTGACCGTCTCGGTCACTGTGATATTGCCGCCTGCAGTACCGGAGGTCACCGTGATTTGGGCAGTGCCCTGACCAGCGGTGATCGTCCAACCTGTCGGAACGGTCCAGTTGTACGTACTACCACTGTTGTTGGTGGTTTGGTACGTGTAGCTTTGGCCAGAGCAGACCGTCGTCGGACCGTTGACTACTGGCGATGGCGTCGGGTTGACCGTCAGCGCAACCGAGCCATTCATCATGACCGGCACACCATTGCATCCACCGCTGGTGGCCGTTGCACGGACCGTCAGCGTGTAGGTGCCCGTAGAGGTGATGTCCCCGCCCGTACCAATTGTGATCGGGAGGTTGATTCCACTGCCCGTGCCTGCCACCGCAGAACCGAGCGGGGTAGAACCGAGCATGACTTGATAGTTCACGCCCGTTTGCGAATTCGATAATTGCACGTTGAACGTCGTCATGCCAGAGTTCGGTCGGCAGACGCTCGCCGTCGACGGCGAAACGTTGTACACTGTCGGCGGGGCAGCTACGGTTACTGCAAGGCTACCGCTCCCGACACAGCCATTGACGTCAGTTTCTGTCACACTGACCGTTTGCGATCCTGCGGTATTCCAGACGATAACTGCCTGGTTCCCTGATTGACTTTGGACAGTGTTGCCCGTCCCCGTCACGCTCCAGGTGTAGGTCGAGCCACCGTTGACGGGCGTGACCGAGTACGTTGCCGTGCTGCCATTGCCGCAAACCGGCGAAGGACCGCTCACTGTCGGCGATGGCGGGTTGCTCACAACCACCGTCGCTGTGCCGTTCATCGTGCTCGTGCAGGTACCGTCATCTGCTGTAATCGTGTATTGGTACGTCCCTGCCGTCGAAACAGTCTGTGTAAAGCTCAACGGGTTGCCCGTGCCTGCGATGGTGCCTTGCGAGCCGCCCGGCGAACGATTGATCGTGTATGTTACACCTGTTTGCGAACCCGAGAGCGTGATCGTCACGTTGTTCGAGACGTTCGAGCAGGCCGTCGGCGTCGACGTACCGACGTTGAACACTTGTGGCGCTGCCTGGACGGTGACATTGTAGGTTACCGTCTTCGAGCATGAACCATTGGCGGCAACAAGCGTAATTGTCTGCGAACCGCTGGTTGTCCACTGAATGGTCACATTGTTGGCCGTGTTTGCACCAGTAATTGTTCCGCCCGTGACCGACCAGTTGTAGGTAGTCGAGGGTGGAAGGATTGAGCCACCCGTCAAGCTGTAGTTGATAGACTGACCAGGGCAAACGGTGCTCGTACCCGTAATCACCGGCTGTGGCGTCGAGGTCACCGTCACGTTGAGCGATGCAGAATTCGAACAATTCGCGCTATTCGTTTCGGTTACTGACAACGAGCGACTCACTTGGTCAAGCGTACTATTCGAGAAGTACACTGTCACCGCAGCATTTGTCGTCGGACCAATAGCGTTGACACCTGTGCCGAGCGACCAGCTATAGGTGCTTCCTGCGTTGTTTGCTGTTTGGTAGGTGTAGCTAAAGTCCGTCCCTGAGCAGGGCGCCATGTTGCCACTGATCGAGGGCGATGGCTGCGCCACAACGTTCACCTGCTGCGTCACGGTCGTCGAGCAACTGCCTTGCGTTTCGACGAGCGTGATCGTTTGCGTGCCTGTTGCGCTCCACTGAATTTGGACACTATTGTTCGTCGAAGCGCCCACGATCGAACCGCCACCGGTCACGCTCCACTGGTAGGTATTCCCACTGGCTGGGGTTTGGTACGTAATGGTTTGTCCGGTGCAGGCTTGCCCAACAGGTCCCGCTGGCGTCGTCCGCGAGATAGAAGGCGTCGGCGAAGAAACTACCGTCACCGGCCCATATGTCGCAGACCCAGTGCAACTTGTCGCAACGACGGTCTCGATAACTCGCAGCGTAAACTGACCAGGATTTGCCGTCGTCACCGTTGCAGAAGCGGTATTCTGACCACTCACAAACGTGGCGTTAGCGCTATTGGTCCCAGTGAACGACCACGCGTACGAGTTATTCGGTGAATTATCCTGCGTTGTATAGACGTAGTTCTGCCCTGCGCAGATCGTCGTCGGCCCGCTGATGCTCGGGGTTGGGTTCGGGTTGACCGTGACACTATGGATGACGCGCGTGGTACATCCAAGCGGGGAAACCTCGGTTAGCCGGATTGTGTACGTCGTGTTCGGCGAGCCACTCCAGGTGATGTTGATCACGCTCTGGTTGGTCGTCGGTGTAATCGTCCCGCCCGACGATGGGATGATCTCCCAGATGTACGTATCGTTCGAAACGTACGGGGTCGCAGTGTACGTATGCGTCGAGCCTTGGCAGACCGATGTCGGACCCGAAATCACTGGGCTGGGCGGTGGATAGACCATGAAGTCCAGCGAGGCAGTATTCGAGCATCCGTTCGTCGTCGTCACCGTGACGTCAAGGTGCTCCCAGCCGGTGCCGTTGAACTGCACCCGTACCGTATCGTTTGCGCCAGGTTGAGCAAACGGCATCGGCGAGGTTCCGTAGGAGTAGATGGCCGTCAGACCGTTCGTAAAGCTCCAGGAAACGTTTGCAATCGTGTAGCTATTGCTCTTCGGCACGGTGAAGGCGCGGATGTGCGAGTTCTCACCGTTGAAGACGCAGGCGCTATCCGGCCACGGCGTGGATGGATCCTGCACCATCACGATCGGCCCTGCTTGCGGCACCGGGAGGATGTACACCGTCACTGTATCACCTTCGACGCAGCCATTGGCGTTCTGCACCCACGCTTCGATGCGCGGCCAACGCAACGGCTGATCGCTGAATGCCGGCCAGTCAATGGTAGCAGTATTAGAAAAGATCCCAACAATTGTCGGCGATGGGTATCCACCCGATGCCCACGTCGGGGAGTTGTTGTTTGCACCATTCTCGTCAATTACCCAGGTGTACAAAGTCGCGGTTGGGTCAGCAGCATACTGTGCTGTCTGCCCGGAGCAGAGGCCTGGCAGACTCAGTGAGGCAACTGCGTTGGGATCAGCATTCGTGACTGTTTGATTGGCCACGTCAGGATGGGTTTCTGCATCAACCGTAAGATTTGTCATCGCATTCGTAAACGGCAGCGTACACCCACCACTCGAGCTGGGGAAGGTTACCGATACCTGCCAAGTCAGGTCGCTCACTGCATCGAGATTCTTTCCAAAGCGAACATCTGCTCGGTTGTTGTTGTAGCCGCCAGTGCTGACGAGCGTGATAGTATAGTCAGTACCAGCAGTACGGACGGTACTGGCATTATCGAGCAACCGCCATTGGAAGGTTGTTCCCGGAGGATAGCTGGCCAGGTTGGTAACGTTGTAGGTGTATATTCCAGGAATCGGAATCCCAGCGGCATTGATAATCGCGTTCGGATCGGTGATTTTGTTCGGGCAGACGGGATCAGGACCGCTGACAACGGGGGCAACCGGCGAATCCCAAATCCGTGTCGAAACAGAACGGAATAACTGCCCAACTCCAGCAGGACCCCAGCGACCACAACCATTAGCATCCACGATCGAAACAGCAAGGCTGATATCCACCCACGTTGGTGGTGTACCGCCTGTTACGTTGCCTGCCGTGAATGTAAATGGACCATAGGTTGTTCCCGCTGCAACCCCCGACAGATTGATAAGCGCAAAGGTAGAACCGCTGTACGTGGGTCCACCTGGTCCAGCAACATCAACATTCTCACCGTAGATCTGCACAGTGAGCGGGAACGTCGCTGTCCCAGCAGATGGCGCAGTGTACGTAAAGCTAATCGTGCTCCCTTCACACCAGTTGGATTGCGCCCAGTTGATGGTTCCTGGGGACGTTGGCAGATTATTGACATTAACGGTAAAGTTCGTCTGGGTCTGGCATGTTCCCGGGGATTGGTTATTGACCTGGGTAACTGTAAATGTTTTTGTGCCAGACGACGTGTATTGGACCGTCCAGAATGGTGGAGTCGAACCTGCTTGCGTACCGCCACCAGCAACCGTTGTCACACCACCACCGGTGACACTCCACGTGTAATTATCATTGTCATTCGGAGAAGTAGCTGGGTTCGGATTAACAATTGTATAGGTGTACTGCTGCCCAAAGCCGTTCGTGTTGTCGTAGAGACATGCTTGGAAGCTTGTTCCGCTCTGTGCAGTTGTCGGCGGCACATGATTCCCCTGCGGTGTGCCAATACCATAGTTCGGCGTGTTCGCGGTGTTGGCACGAGCTTGTTGGAAACTGGTAATGGGGTCGGGATTTTGCGTTATCGTCACCGCCGCGCTGGTTACCGCCGACGCCAACGGGCACGATACCGGCGAGGCACCATTGGTGAGTGAGTTGACAGTCAGACTGATTGAGCCTTGCGCATCGTATGCAGCAGTAACCGTTCCGGGGTTGACTGTAACGGTGATCGTTGAGTTGATGAAATTGCCCGAATAGGTTGTTCCACTCGTCCATGCGGGGTTCAGCCCAGTGCTTGCAGTTACCGTTGCGCCCGTTTGGGACCCAGCGTTGAGCGTAAGGGTGATCGTGCCGCTCGAGACAGAGCTGGGCGTTACGCTAATCGTAAACGTAACACTGGTTCCTTCGCAGACCGGCCCTGCCGGGGATGGCGTCACTGCTACCGTTGGTTGCGGGTAGAAGTTGACGGTGTAGTTCGGCGTTGTTCTGCTACAGCCATTGATACCGCCACCAGTGTAGGATTCTTGCAGGGTGAAGTTGATTGGCTGCGGATTTGCCATCGAGGAGAATGTGCCGATTGTCGCACTGACCGTACCGCCGTTGGCACTCGATGGACTAGAGAATGTTACCCCAGTGATTTGACCTGCCGGTGTAGCCGTCCATGCATAGGCTTGTGTGACAGCAGTTACCAGATCACCACCCGTTGCACCGTTGCCAGGATTGGTTGCATTGCCGTACGTATTCACCAGCGAGTGTGGACCCGAATCTTGGAAGGAATACGTCGGCGGAGCAGTGACGGTACCAGCACTATTCACACAGAGCGCCGTTGGGTTGGCATTTGCATTCACTGCTTCATTTGCTACCCCGTTTTGGATGCTGACCACTGGCAGGACGTAGAGCGCAGCTTGGTATTCGATGGCACAGCCATTAGTGTTCGTTAGCCGCACGCGCAGGTAGAGCGTATCGCGCTGCGCTGCGGTGGTGTTCGGGGTAATAGAGACTGTTTGGGTGTTCGCATTCGCGACGGTTGGCGCTGTTGTGATCGTGCCATTTTGCATGACGCACCAGTTGTACGTCAAGCCGGCGCCACCTGTTACGGTGAAATTATTTGTGCTCCCACCGCAGACGTAGAAGTTGAACGTCGAGCCGGGGGCTGCAGCACCGTTGTTATCCGTGCCTGGCGACGACTGCGAGATTGCGTCGTTTGCCGGAAGCGCATTCACGGTGAGCGCACTGTTTTGGGTGATGCCATTTTCTTGGCAGCTTGAGCCAACAGTTTGCGTATAGGCAACCCAACGGAGATCGTACGTCCCTGACGTTGGCAAAGCCGATGCTGCGATCGAGACGTACACTGTCCCATCTTGCGTTGCGACGACTGTATTCGCAGTGACAGCACTCGTTCCTGTGCCTGGGGTCAAGTTGAGGAAATTCGAGCTGGTTGTGTTCTCGAGCCGGTACTGCACACCTTGGACGGCGTTGGTCAGCCGAACGGTGAGCGTCTGTACCGCGCTCAATGGGCACGAGCCAGACGTTGTACCCCCTGCGACGTTGGGATAGGCACCTGCACTGGTTACAAAACCGGTTGCCGTTTGGTTGAGCGTTTCGCATACAGAAACGGTATTGGAAAACGCGCCGCCTTCGCCGGTTGTCGAAAACTGCGGCGCGTTGGGGACGATGAGGTCACACCATTTATTCAGGAACCCATCAGCAAGGCCGCCACCGTAGGTTGTCTGTGCTCCACTACCGGTGGTAACATTCCCAGCACCGGCTGCTGCTCCCCCAATAAAGACATTCCGCTGATTATCCACGGCGATGCCGAGCGCTCCGTCGTTTGCGGTGGAGCCAAACATTGCCGAGTACTCCACCGCTGGTGTTGTGCGGTTGATGCGGCTCCAGACCGCATCATAAGCGCCTTGATTCGTGTTGAAGGACGCGTCGAAGTTATAAGTAGCAAAGTCACCGCTGCTGCCAGCAGTTTGTCCCGCAACGAAAATTTTACCACCAGTGCCATTGGCATCGGTATTGGGAGCAACAAACGACACGTTATTATCATCCACAGCGACGCTGGTCAGGTAATCGTCGGCTGTCGAACCCCAGTAGCTCCCCCAATCCCGATTCATCGTCGTACCGCTCACAGTCAACCGCGCTACGAAGCCATCATCGGAAGCAGTACTGTTGGTGCCATTATTGAGTACAGTGTTGAACCCTGTTGTGCTGGCGATGAGGTTGCCAGTCGTATTGACTGAGTTCGTGCGCCCAACCGCAATCACTCCATCGCTGATGGGATCGTGCGCAACGCCAAGGACGCGGTCATTTTGTACGGCACCGTAGTAGGTTGCTGCCGTCCGCCCACCGCTGCTCGTGATGAGGGCAACAAAGCCGTCGTAGTTTGCCGCACCAGTGGTTGAGCCCGATCCGTTATTGTTGACAACGGTATTGAACGATCCGATTGTTGCGATTGCTTGGTTTGTATTGGGAGAATTTGTATAGCCGCCAACCCAGACATCGCCCGTGGTACCACGCGGGGAAAGGCTGGTAACATACGTTTCTTGCGTATTGGGGTTTCCAGTGTTGTTCCCATAGTAGGTAAGCCATGTGATCCCGTTGAGCGCGGTTGCCGGCACGCGTGCGATCATGCCACAGTAGAGACCGTTGTACGTTGTCTGGAATACACCCGTCGTTGCCAAGCCTGTGCTGGCAGTATGGCCCCCAACCGTGAGGTTCGTCCCATCGTAGGCAACGGCGAGCAAATAGTCGTCGGCAGCTCCGCCGATGTAGCGAGCTGCTTGCGGCGTTCCGCCCGAATTGAAGCGGGCCACGAAGCCATCCACATCGCCATTTTGCGTGTTGGTGAAGACACCTGTCCATGCTGTCGAACGCGTCTGCCCGACGATCCAGACTTGCCCACTCCCATCGGCGGCGATCCCATAGGCGCGGTCGTCGTTGGCACCGCCAAAGTAGGTCGAATAGGTGCGCGCACCGCCGTACTGGTAGGCAGCCACAAAGGCATCATAGGCACCGCCACCGTAGGTGCCCTGCGATGCCGATAGGAGCGGGAACGTACCCCCTGCAGTGAAGCCACAAACGTAAATGTAGGGAGCGTTCGATGCTGGGTTGAAGCTTCGCTGCGTGGCAACACCGGTTATTTGGTCCTCTACACTACCGCCATGGAGCGTACCCCAGTCACGGTTGGGGTCAATCACCAGTGTTTGGGTGCGATCGTAGGTGGGGACGTCGAAGGTGACTGTTTCACCCTCGACGCGAAAACGGACCGCAATCTCGGTTTGGTTACCCTCGGCAGTCCGCACAAACGAGTAGGGTGCATCTTCGGTCAGCGCACCCAGTCCTGTTTCGATACGGTAGCCGCCATCGGTGGTTGCCGTAAGGGAGCGCGCGCCACTGTAACGCAAACGAATCATGCTCGGATCACCACCGGGACGGACGATGAACTCTGCCTTCATCCCCTTGCCGCGGGCTTTGAGTACCAGGTCAATGTTGGGATAGACGTTTTCGTACACAATCGTCGAGAAGCTCCGCACACCGGTGATGCCGTCCGGGCCTGCCGACGCAGTAAAGAAATTGGTGACTCCCGGCAGCAGACCTTCGGCGCGGAGGTTGAGGTTCTTGTTCGCACCGACCAATTCCATATCCACCCGTTCGGTGCGGATGCGGGTTTGGTCCAGTTCCTTCGAGGAGACACCTTTCCCCGGTTCGAACCGTGCACCCGGACCTTCGACGGTGAAGAACACGTGTGCAATGCGGTCGGGCATGAAGAAGAGCTTTGCCCCGTTCGAGTGTGCCGTAAAGCGCACCGCCTCGACGGGCCGCCCCTGGTCATCGGTCACCTGACCTTTGTTTTCGAGGAACTCCAATCCCTGCGCCTGGGCAAGATGGCTTGGCATTTTCTGATCGCGAGCTGTGCTCGACGATCCTGTTGCCGTCTGCGCCACGAGCGCCAGACTCCCAACCAGCAAAAACACAAAAGCTGTTGCTACCCGTGTAGCAATACGGGACACTCCGTTCATTGTGCCTCCGGGAACAAAAGTGGAACAAGTTGACATTGACAAACAAGTGGTGTCGTCGTTATGAACCGGTAGAGCAGTTTTCGGTAGCAAAGACTGTACCAACTCACCTGCAGATCGAGGATCTCCGCTCGAGGGAGAAAAGGGGAATCGGTCGCGACTGTTCACGTAGTGCTCCGGTTTGTGGTACTTGGCCGTTGGCATGCATCGCACCGGGTTCTGCTGGCAGCGCGTGGTATGCATGCTGCTGCGGTGCGGTTGGCACTTGTTACCGTCGGCGGCAACGATGTGCCTGCATGCGCTGGGGGAATGCTCGCCACTTGTGCTGCAGCAAGTAGCGCCGCTTGCGATCGGCTGGGTGGGCACACGTCCAAAGCGTGGCTCAGTAGTTGGCATAGCCTGCACTCCAATTGTGGATCAACTGATGCAAACCCCACCCACCCGACTGCGCGGCAAAAATACAACACGCACGCTGCCCCTGCAAGACCAGCCTGCACACAAGCGGTGCAGCACCCGTCTTGCAGTACCCACACGTGCTTGGCGTTGCATTCCAACGCGGTGCGAAGATACAACATCGGAGTGCTTCGTGCAAGGTAATCGTTTGGTAGCACTGCTTTCGCCGAGAGCGACCATAGGAGGATACGCATACTGCCAGCGCGGTGCGCTGCCCTAATTTTGAGCACTGCAATTTTCCTCGTTTCAACTGCCGGTGAATGCTCTTCGGAAGGTTCTGTGGTGTGTCAGTTTCTTGACACTGCCTGTTTTTGTTGACACCACACTTGTGGCGCAGGCTCAACACATCATCGAAAATCGTGGACAGTGGGACGGGCGCATCGCGTTCGTGGTTAGTGGCGCCCGCGTAGCGGTGAGGGCCGATGGGGCTATTGTCTCGGCCACTGGCTCTCTGGAAGCGGCGGTGCCCGATTCGTGCACGGTTGTTGCACGCGGGCTTTGCCCAGCGGTGCTCCACTACTACACCGCAGCCGGTAGCGTCGAGGGTGTCCGCACCTTTTCCGCGCTGGAATGGCGGCGTGGCCAGCACGTGGTTGCAACGCTCCAGTGGGAAGGGCGCGCGTTGGTGTTCCAGCGAGTGGACGAGCCGTCTGGAGCGCCACGCACGCTTGCCACAGATGCCGAGTCACGACGGCCTGTTGCCACCAGCGCCACCGGACCACGCATTGCTGCATGGGGCATAGGCGGAGGCTTCGTCGGATCCAGCGCCAGCGACTCGATCGCCCGCATGGCGATTCTGGACGGGAGCATTATCGTTGCTGGCTGGACCGATGCTGCTACCTTCCCCGGCAGCGGCAACGCTTCCAGTGGTGGGCGGGATGCGTTCGTTGCACGCCTGTCGGCTGACGGAACGCTCACGTGGGCAAGCCTCATTGGAGGATCGGGCAACGATGCTGCCGTGGCGCTGGCTGCCACGACCGACGCCATCGCGATCGGCGGACGAACAGAATCAAGCACCTTTCCCACCACCAGCGGTGTTGTCCAACCCAGCTACGGCGGCGGCACTACCGATGGCTTTGTTGCAACCTTCGATCCAGCAACAGGGACTAAGCGTGCAGCAAGCTTTATCGGGGGCAGCGGTGACGATGCTGTTACCGGCGTTGCGCTCGGCAACGGACCTCTTGCAGTGGCAGCAACGACCAATAGCACCAACCTACCCGCTACCGCGCACCAACAACAGCTTGGCGGTTTCGACGATGGGTATGTCGCCTTGCTAACACCGCAACTCTCCTCGCGCTTGTGGAGCACCTACTACGGCGGACGTGGGTTCGATGCCGCCGCTGGCATCGCATTCCTCGGTGATGGCAGTGTTGTGATCGCTGGCACAACGGGCAGCCCGAACACCGGCCAGGCAATTGCTGCTGGTATCGGCGAAGGCTCGGAACGCGCGACGTTGCCGGACGGCTTCCTTGCACGGCTTGACGCGCAAGGGCAGCGCCTGTGGGGACGCTACTACGGCTCCGACGGACAAGACTCGATCACCAGCATTGCGGTGAGCAGCTCCGGACTTGTGCTGATTACCGGCATGACCAATGGCACCAACACCGCCAACAGCTACATCGCCACTGCCTCTGCAGCCCAAAATCAATTTGCCGGCGGGCAGTGGGATGGCTTTGTTGCTGTGCTCCGTCCCGATGGGACGCGCCTGTGGGGTTCGTACTACGGCGGCACGGGCTCGGATCGCTGCACTGCTGCCGCAATGGACGCCCAAGGCTACCTGCTGGTCACCGGCTGGACAACCTCGGCGGACTTTCCGCTTGCCCATAGCGACAACACCACGCTCGCCGGCGATGCCGATGCGTTCGTGGGCTTTTTCTCGACCGACGGCACGCGACGCATTGCCTCGCTCCTCTACGGCGGCAGTGGGAGCGATCTGCCCTCGGGCATCGGCTGGCTTCCCGATAGCAGCATTGCTGTTGCAGGCTCCACGACCAGCGCAAGCTTTTCCCCGTTGAGCGGCTCCACCGCCGGTGCTCTCGATGGGTTCCTGCTCCGGTTGCAAAGCTTGGGGATACTGTCGGTCCCGTTCGGTGATGCATCGCTGGTGATTGCCCCATCTGGCGAGGCGCTATCGATCACGCTTCCTGAGCACTGTGCCCCTGCCGCGCTTTCGGTGTACACGCTGGGCGGCATCCTCATTGCCCGCGACCACATCGGCGCTGGAGCGTATCGGCGGGCGCTCCCGATGGGTGTGTATGCCGTCGTGCTCGCCTGCTCCGATGGGAAGACCATCCGGCAACTGGTGATGGTGTGGTAGCGCGGGGGCGATTGTAATTTCGATGCCGTCTATCCACCTGCAGCAGGAGCAGCTATGTATGCGCGGCTCTCGTCGGCATCGGTTGTCGGTATTTCGGCGTTCCTGGTCGAGGTCGAAACACATCTGGAACAGCAACTGCCGGGTTTTGCCGTCGTCGGACTGCCGGACTCAGCAGTCCGAGAATCGCGCGAACGGGTGGTGGCTGCGATCAAATCCAGCGGCTTTGCTTTTCCCCAGCGGAAGATCACGGTCAACTTAGCCCCTGCCGACATTCGCAAGGAGGGATCGGGCTTCGATCTTCCCATCGCCATCGGGATACTTGCCGCCAGTGGCATGATCGGGCAGGAAGCACTCGATGGTGTGCTCATCATTGGCGAGTTGGCACTCGATGGAACACTTCGTCCGATTCATGGCGCGCTCTCGATCGCCATAGAAGCAAGCGCGCGTGGCATGCGGCGCATGATCGTTCCCCGCGCCAACGCCGAAGAAGCAGCGCTGGCTGGTGCTGTGGAGGTTCTCGCTGCCGATTCCCTTGCCGAGGTTGTCTCGATTCTCACCGGTGAGCTGGCGCCCGAGCCGGTGCAGGTGGACTCCCAGGCATTGTTCGAACGCTACCAGAGCCATCACCAACCCGACTTTGCCGACGTCAAGGGACAAGAAGCCGTCAAGCGTGCGCTCGAGGTTGCCGCCGCCGGTGGGCACAACGTCATCATGATTGGTCCGCCGGGCTCGGGCAAGACCATGCTCGCGCGACGACTGCCGAGTATTCTGCCGCCGCTGTCCCTGGCGGAGGCGCTGGAGACAACCCGCATCCATTCGGTAGCGGGCATTCTGCCGCCGGGCCAACCACTGGTCACCGAACGCCCCTTCCGCGCTCCACACCACACCATCAGCGACGCCGCACTCGTCGGCGGGGGAATGAGCACCATCCGTGCGGGCGAAATATCACTGGCGCACCATGGCGTGCTCTTCCTCGACGAATTGCCCGAGTTCGCGCGCAACGTCCTCGAAGTGCTCCGCCAACCACTCGAGGAACGCCGCATTACGATTTCCCGAACGAAGATGACCGTTGAGTATCCCTGCAACGTGATGCTCGTGTGTTCGATGAATCCTTGTCCGTGCGGCAACTTTGGCAATCCCAAGCACGAATGCACCTGCACACCCCAGCAGATTCAGCGCTACCTGGCGAAAATTTCCGGACCGCTGCTCGATCGGATTGACATTCACATCGAGGTGCAGCCAGTCGATCATCGGGAGCTGTCGGCAGCGCGTCGGGGGGAACCATCGGCGGTGATACGCGAGCGCGTGGTTGCAGCGCGCCAGCGTCAACGTGAGCGCTTTCGCAGTGCCGATGGCATTTACAAGAACGCCGACATGGGATCCAAGCAATTGGAACAGTTCTGCGCTCTCGATGCCCAAGGGCGTGCCCTCTTGGATGCTGCCATGCAGCGGCTGGGACTCTCGGCGCGCGCCTACGATCGCATTCTCAAAGTTGCCCGAACCATTGCCGACCTCGATGGCAGCGACGCAATCAGTCCGGTCCATATCGGCGAGGCCATCCAGTACCGCAGCTTGGATCGGCAGTTCTGGAACGTCTAACCAACGAGGGCATCAATTTCCTGCGCTAAGCGGAAGTCCAGCTCGGTTATTCCACCGCGGTCGTGTGTGGTGCTCGTAATGCGCAGCTTGTTCCAGCCGTAGAGCAGAATGTCGGGATGATGGTCCAGCTTTTCAGCCGCCAGTGCAATCGCGTTGACCAAACCGACAGCTGCCAGAAAATTCGGTGCGACAATATCCCGAACAATCCGCAGCGGTGGCGGTGGCGCATCCTCCAATCGCCAGAGAGGATGTTCGGCAAGGCGGCGCTCGATCTGCTCGCGTTCCAACAGGGGCGGACGCATTGCGGTTTACTCCAAATGGTCACCAAACGGTGAGCAATTTACTGCAGCCGCGTTAGTACTCGATCGGGAACACAATCCCCAGCATGAGCGCAAACACGCCATCGAACTGCCCATCGTGCGGCGCGTTGAGATTATCGGTGGTGCTCAAGACATAGGTTGCTCGAAGCTCGATGCCGTAGCGCGACTCGGCAAGGACGCGGACGCCTGCAGTGATGGGTATTGCCAGCGCGGGCGTGTTCGGCTCGAATGTTGGCGAGGGAGGCTGTGCAAGCACCTGCTCGTTGAGCGGGAAAAGCACCCCAACTCCGGCAGCGACGAAGGCAGTCATGGGGAGCTCGAGCGGGAGATCGGCGCTCAGCCGCAGTCGCGCATCCACGACGATCGAGCCGGTTGCATAGCGAAAGGGCTGTGCGCTTGCCAGCGTGCGTGCATACCAAAAATTCAACTCCCCCGCCAGCAGCCGCCCGGTACGTTCGCGTACGGTAGCGGCAATACCGCCGGCAATGCCCCAGTCTTGCGCTGTGGCAGGAACTTCGTTGGCACCGCGTGCCACACCAAGAAAGGCGCACACACTGACCGGCGCCTCGACAAACGATTGCGCCAGCAGCGAGGAACTCAACAGAATCAACGACCAACACCAACGCATAGCAAGCGTGCAATTTTGCAGTCGCCAAAACTACACAGACTCGATGCTCCACGCCCTTACACTAGCGCTCATCATCACCACGGCAGCCACTGCCGCTACTACCGACAGCACCGGAACTTTTACAGCACTCGCGTGGCATGATCTCCAGCAGCTTCCCCGCAGCATAGCGCGGGAGCCACTCCCGACCATTGCCGCCAGCATGGGAAGCCTTGCAGCAATTGCCTGGATCAGTGGTGCCGACCAGGCGATTCGTTCGGCAGTGCGCGCACACCAGTCGCGCACGCTCGATGCGCTGGCAAGCATCGGTAATACTGCCGGTCAGGCTTGGAGCGGTGCAGCGCTTGCTCTCCTGCTCGTTGCTGGTGGTGCTGCTGCTGGTTCCGATCACACGGTAACCACTGGTCGGCAGATGCTCGAAGCGCTCGCCGTCGCAGGCGCTGTAACGACTGCGCTCAAGTACGCCATTGGCCGGGCACGTCCTTTCCGGGATCGTGGCGATGGTTACCTGCTTCCCTTCCGATGGGACGACGCGCAGTGGTCGCTGCCGTCCGGCCATGCAACCGTGGCGGGAACGATTGCTGGCGTCACGTGGGCACGGAGCCGCTGCTGGCTCCTCCGCAGTGCTGCAACGGCACTGGCGCTGGTGGTGGGGGGCGCACGCATCTACAGCGACAAGCACTGGACAAGCGATGTACTCGCCGGCACGACGATCGGTATCGCTACTGGCTACGGGCTTGCTCGCTCGGAGGAGAGCAGCCATGCCTGGCTGCTCTTGCCATCCCCGGGTGGAATCCGTCTCTGTGCCGCATGGTAACGCAACACCTTTGCGACGAGCTTGCGCGCGCCATCGCATGCGTGCTCCAAGAGCATCGGCATGCTGATCGCGCTCTGAAGCGCTTGCTTGGTCCCCTTCCTCCCCACGACGAGCGCCGCCAGCTCATCGCGCGCACGGTGTACAGCGTCCTCCGGCACCTGCGACGTTTGGTCTGGGCACTTGGCGAACCGGAGACCTTTTCGGCAGAACAGATCGGCCGCTGCATTCGCGCATGGTGGGTTCTTGCGTCGGTACCCATGGGCAAAGCACTACGATCGGGCATACCGCCACGCTCGGCGCTGTCGGCGCGCTGGGACAATCCACCATCGCGTGCTGTGCGCTCCTCGATCCCGGAATGGCTCGATCGGTATGGCGCCGAGCAGTGTGGCAATCGGTGGGATGCGCTGCTTGCTGCTTTCGAAACCGAACCCCATATCGTGCTGCGCACCAATACGCTCAAAACTACCCGCAACGAATTGCTCGAGCAGTTTCACCGCCGCGGCATTGCTGCGGCTCCACACCCTGTGGCACCCGATGCGATCGTGCTCAGCGAGTATGTGAACGTCTTTGCGCTGGAAGAATTCCATGCGGGCTTGTTCGAGATGCAGGACGCAGCATCGCAAGCGATCGCGCCTCTGCTCGATGTTGCGCCCGGCATGCGCGTTGTGGATGCCTGTGCTGGTAGTGGCGGCAAGACGCTCCACCTTGCAGCACTGATGAAGAACCGCGGACGCATTATTGCGCTCGACACCGCAGCATGGAAACTTGCCGAACTTCGCCGCCGTGCAGCCCGTGCTGGCGCAAGCTGTATCGAGACACGAGCAATTACGTCCACCAAAGTCATCAAGCGCTTGGCCGGCAGCGCTGACCGACTCTTGCTCGATCTCCCGTGCAGCGGCTCTGGCGTCTGGCGTCGAAATCCCGACGGCAAGTGGCATCTGCAGCCAGCCGACATGGAGCGTTACCATCACGTGCAGCAGCAAATCCTGCGTGCATACTTGCCGATGCTGGCTCCCTCTGGTATTGCAGTGGTGTGCACCTGCAGCATCTTTCCCGACGAAGGCGAGCGCTTGTGCCAGACAATAGCCTCCAGCTCCCGCTGGCACGTTCTCGACACCGGTAGATTCGACCCCAGCGCCGAGGTCGAACAGGATGGATTTTTCTGGGCACGTATCCAACAGCGGTGAAACAAAGGTCGGCTGCGTTGTATTATTGTGGGTGGAAGCAGCTGCCTGTGTACGGACCATGAGCGACGCGCATGCCATCTCGCAAAAGCAAATACCAGTCGCTCAGCGATGAGGAGCTCTATGCTCTCATCGTGAGTGGAAGCGACCGTGAGCGGAACGAGGCGTTCGAGGAACTCTACGCGCGCTATAGCGGGCGCGTGTACCTCTACTGCCTCAAGACGCTCGGCGATCATGCCGCCGCGCGCGATGCATGCCAAGAAACCTTCATTGCCTTCTGGCGTTCGGCATCGCCCCAGCGGCAAATGACCAATCTGCGGGGATACCTGTTGCGGATAGCGCGCAATACATGCTTGATCGCCAAGCGTCACGAAACCGCGCAGCCGACAACCGAATTCAACGAGGACATCTATCTGGCACTGGCTCCCAATCCGCTCGGTGAGGCAGCAGTCGAGCAGAACGAACTGGTGCAACTGGTAACCATGGCACTTGACCTGTTGCCCGATCACTACCGCGAAGCAATTGTCCTGCAGTGCTACAACAACTTGAGCTACCAAGAAGTGGCCGATACGCTTGGTGTGCCGCTGAGCACGGTGCGGAATTGGATCGTTCGTGCGAAGGCACACCTGCGAAAAATCCTCGAACCGTACTGGGAGGATCCCTCCAGCGGCGAGACACTACCAGCAGTGAAAACAACGCAGACGAATCATCATGAGTAGGTACTCAGAGCTGATCTTCCTCTACCTCGATGGCGAAGCAACCCCCGAGGAGCAACAAGAACTCTTCGAGGCGCTCAGCCAGGACCCAGCGCTCCAGCGCGAGTTCCACCAAGCGCTCGATCTCTACCGTGCCATCGAGGCAGAACGACTGACGACAGCCGCTCCGTCCGAGGTCAAGCAAGCGGTCTATGCTGCCATTGGATTGACTCCCGCAACGCCTCTTGCACGGCGCTTGCTCCCCTACTGGGGCATCGTCGGTGGCATCGCACTCATGAGCATCGGGCTCTTCCTCTGGCGCGGACACCAGACACCATCGCCAATGGCAGCGACGGTCACCGCAGCAGCACCGATCGAAGCCCATGTTCCAGCTTCGGTCACTGCGCGCCCACGACCAGAGCTTCTGCCAGTCGTGCAGCCGACAGCAGCGTCTGCGTCGGTTGACCAGCAAGACCAGACATCGAGTGCTGCGTCTGCGCCGGCATCCACCCTTGCCTTCGACGACGGCAGCCACTTCGTGCTCGATCGCTCCACCACTCCCATCGGTCCAGTATCGCCTCTGCTTCGTCAGGCGCGGTGGCGAGTCGGGATGGTGAATCTGCCCAAGCAGTGGAGCAACACCACGCACGAAGCAGCACTGGCAGCTTATGTGTCCTATCGCGGTTCTCTCCTTGCAACCAGCGGTCCGGCCGCATCGCCACAGAATTTTAGCATCGCAGCGCTCTACCGATTCGACGAGCATCATCGGTTGGGAATCGAATTCCGCCGCGCTCCCTATACGCTCAACCTTGCACAGCCAAGCGGCACACTCTCGACGGTTATGCTCTCGTCGCTGGCGGTAGCGTACATGTTCAGCGAACCGGATGTTCGTGTGCTTGGCGGCATACCATTCGTCCAACCAGGGGTAGGAGTCACCGCGCTTGGCCCTCTTGCAACGCTGTCGGCAGGTCTGAGCTTCCCCGTCAGCACCGACTTCCGCTTCAACGTTGGGCTCGACGGTAGCGCGTTGGTGTATTCCTCGCAGGTTTCCTCCTCGCTCAGCGTTGCGCTGGGAATCAGCCTTGGTTTGCCCATTCGCTGAGGATATCCGGCATCGGTAGCGCTCGCCCGCGCCGTTCCAGCACGCGAAAGCGAAAGCGCATGCCGCTGCGTTCGTCGGTAATCGTTGTGGCAAAGCGTTCGTCCCACTCCTCCGGCTGAATCGGGGGGAAGAACGTATCGCAGTTGAATTCTCCTTGGATCTCGCTGGCATAGATTCGATCGGCATGGCAAAGCGCGGCACGGTAGAGCTGCCCACCACCGATAACGAAACATTCCTGCTCCCCCGCCTGGCCAGCGATCGCGAGCGCATCCTCCAACGACGCAGCACGGTGGCAACCCGGCGGTACGTTCTCCAGCGAACGAGTAACGACGATCGTCACCCGTCCCGGTAAGGCGCGGCCAATGGATTCAAACGTCTGCCGCCCCATGACGATGTGGTGGCCCCAGGTGATGCGCTTGAACAGGGCAAGGTCCGCCGAAATATGCCAGGGCAGACTGCCGCCACGTCCGATCCCTCGGCAATCATCGTAGGCAACAACAAGCGAGACGATCACGCCTATTCTCCAGGGCCGATGATGACAAATTCTGTACGCCGATTGCGTGCGCGATTTTCCTCGGTTGTGTTTTCGACCAGCGGGCGGGACTTACCGAAGCCAACAGCACGCAGTCGTGAACGCTCCACTCCCATCTGCACAAGCGCCTCGACCACTGCATCGGCACGCCGCTGCGATAGGCGTCGGTTGTATTCCTCCGAGCCGCGGTCGTCGGTGTGTCCGCGCACTTCGATCCGCAGCGTTGGGTGTGCTTTCATCGCATCGGCGATACGTTCGATAAGTGGCAGCGACTCAGGCCGAATTGTTGCTCGGTCGTAGTCGAATTCGATCGGCAAGAAAATCATCGTCCCAACCGTATCGAGCGCGGTCAGTACGGAGCGGTCATACCGTGCAGTGGCAAACGTCGAGCAAGGGCCAATCCGTAACCCCAACCGCACGGTATGGAGTCCTGCGCATTCCGGTGCACGATAGCGCACGCGGTAGTAGGAGCGGAGCGCGCGGTAGATGCGTGCAAAGATGAAGGGGAACTCGCGCACCGAGTAGATGCGGTACATCTGCCCGTGGGTACCTTGCGCCAGCAAACGGAGCGGCTCTTCTTCGATCAGACCATAGCCAATGGTGTACACCATCACGGCACTATCGAGGGCGCGGCTGACCGCCTGTTGCAAGGTCAGCTTCGAGGCATTGTCCCCACCATCGGTGAACAAGACGATAACCCGACGATACTGCGGTGGCACCTTGCGTAGCTGATCTACGGCGGCCGCCACTGCATCGTAGATCGCTGTTCCCCCGATCATCTTCCCTGCGTAGGGGTTGAAAGCGCGATAGACTGCACTGTCGCTGGTGATGGGGATTTCGACGGTGACCCGTCCGCCGAAGCTGATAACCGTGGCGGCATCGCCGGCGATGAATTCGCCCAGGACACGCGCAATAGCTTGACGCAAGCGCACCACGCGTGCTTCGCCCATCGAGGGTGAATGATCGAGCACAAAGGCAATGGCATAGCGCTCGTCCCGCTCGGCTTTGAGCTCCTCGACTGTGAAGGAATCAATCGGCACCGCCCGGCCCCGACACGAATCGCTGAGCCAGAACCAGAGCGAGCGCCATGGCAATGATCCGCGATAGTGCGGCGGCGCCAGCCCTGTCACCAATCGCCCCGCTGCATCGGTGACGACAACATCGAGGACAATCTCTCCTGGGTAGCGCTCATCGTCCAATCGCCGTGGGTGCAGTTCGACAATGCACGAATCGGTTGCACGAGCACGCTCGGCATGGGAAGCATCGGCAGTATCGGCGGCATCCGGCGAAGGCATAACTTGCCTGAACTGCCCAGCACGGGCAAGAAGGGTATCGGCACTGATTTCGGCAGTCGTGTCCGCGGTGACTGGTCGGTAGTTCGGTGGTGGGCGGAGTTGTTCGATTCGCTTGACCATTGTCTGCGGACACCCCAGCATCCCCACGGCAAGCACCGCCAGCACACAAGACCTAATCGTGTGGTGTGTGGAGCTGGAGAATTTCATACACTTCTGCAACGAGACCGACGGGACATTCTGCATGAACATCGGTGCGAACAACTGCCCGCAAAGTTACCGTCGCATCCTCCTGCCGAAGACGCGCCAGCACCTCCTCCGGTCCGGTCAAGGCGTAGTATTTGAGCGAGCGGAGATCGGTGCCTACTTCGAGCACCCAACAGAGAGCACGCCCATCGGGTCCGAGCATCGGATTGATTTTCCCCGAGAGAACGACAGCATCGGCGGGTACTGGTGGCATCGCTGTTCGGCATGCACTGCTTGCCAGCAGCACTGCAATCACCGCAAGCAGGCGTTTCCACCCATGGCGATGGTTCATCAGTTGAGACGGGGAGAAATCATGGCCTTGCGTCGCTTGCGCCAGCGGAAGTAAACCGCAAGGGCGATCGCTGCTGCAATTGCGTAGGGAGTCACCAGCATCAGGTAAATACCATCGCGCAGCGCGGTGACAAAACCAGCATTGTCGGTTGTTTCAACGGCCGACTTGCACATAGCGCACTGGGCTGCTGCGGTCACACTCGTTGCCAGTATCGCCAGCAGCACCTGAATAAACCGTCGCATCATGGCGCCACGATCGAATGACTGCCCAAAATTGCTGTACCTTCGGGCAAGAAGGCGATAGTCATCACCACCAAGAACAGGAGCGGCGCAACAACGGCATAGATCAGACTCAGTCGCTCGTAGCCCAAGTGCATGAAGACTGCCATGATCATACCCGCCTTCATCAAGGCAACAACGACAAGGAGAATTGCCTTCCAGGGGGCTGGCACGTGCACCACGTCAATGAAATATGCCAGTGCACTCAGGATGAACAGCCACAACCAGACGACCAGATACTTGCGAATGGGAACGTGCGTGCCTTCAGCCATAGCGTCTCCTTAGAACAGGTAGAACATCGTGAAAATGAACACCCAAATCAGGTCCACAAAGTGCCAGTAGAGCCCAGCGATTTCGACAAGCTGATACGAACCGCGCCGATCGAGCGTACCATTGGCAACCATGCGTGCGACGATCGCCAAATACAAGACGCCGCTGAGCACGTGCATCCCGTGGAAGCCCGTCAGGGTGAAAAAGTACGCACCAAATTGCGGCGGACCGTAGGGATTCCACCACGGGCGCGTCCCATGCGTAATCAAGTGCGTCCATTCATAAACCTGGCATCCAACGAAGGTCAAACCCAGCAGCATCGTGAGTGTCAGGAAGAGCACGGTTCGTTTCTTATTGCGCTCGTAGGCATTGGCGACTGCTAATGCCATCGTGCCGCTGGAGCTCACCAGGATGAACGTCATGATCGCAATCAGCAGGAGCGGAATTTCCTTGCCACCGATATGGAGCGCAAAGACGTGTGCTGGATTTGCCCAGGTGCCGATGCTGACGCGGGTGAATCCATAGCTCACCAGCAAACTGCCAAACGTGAGAGCATCAACGACGATGAATACCCACATCATCACCTTCTGCCAACTGGCACGAAACGGCGAGCGAAGGGTATAGTCGTGGAATTCGTGTTGGAGCGATAGTTCTGCGGTCGCCATTGTGCGTAAATGCGAAAGTTCAACCTTAGAGCGAAGTCCAAACAAAGAGCAACACAATCCACAGCCACACGGCATCAACAAAATGCCAGTAGGTTGCAGTCATGCCAACGGCGCGACGGAGCCGCTGATAGCCACTGCGGCGGCGCACATGATACCAGCAGCGCAGCAACGCACCCAACCCACCGAGGACGTGTGCGCCATGGACAACGGTCAAGACGTAGAAAAAGCTGCTGTGGGGATTGGTTGTCACAAACAATCCTTGCCCAGCCAGCACCGACCACGTAACAAGCTGTGAGAACAAAAACGCCAGGCCAACACCGAACGACGCCCAGAGCCATCCGACGAAGCGACGATCCTTGCGTTCGACGGCGCGGCGAGCAACGATCAGTGCAATGCTATTGGCTATGAGCAGCACCGTGCTCACCCAGACAGTTGTCGGCAGTGCAAATGCCAAGCGCTCACCGCCAATACGCACGACGTATGCACTCGAGAGCGCAGCAAAGAGTACCGTCAGGGTTCCCAATCCGAGCCAGGTGCCAAATTGCCAGCTCGGCACTGCCAGGGACTGGGGATCGTCGCTGCTGTCCCACCATCCGTTCCCGCCACCTGGTGGTAGCGGCGGAAGCTGGGTCCGACGCCGCGGTTTGTCAAGCGTGGTGACCATTGCCATGGCCGTTGGTTTGTCCATGTCCGTTGACGGCGGCGGCTACGCGGTGATGCTCACCGCTGGGTTCGATCTCAACCGGCACCGTTTGGGGCACAAAATCAGCCGATGCACCAGGAACGCTGTAGTCATACGGCCAGCGGTGCACTTCGGGCAGCACTGGACCCCAGTTCCCGTGGGGTGGGGGCGTCGCTGCTTGCCATTCGAGCGTTGTTGCTTGCCAGGGATTATTCGGTGCTTTTTTCCCGCGCAGCCATGCCAGCAGGAAATTGAGTGTGAAGATGAGTTGTGCCGCACCCACAATGAGTGCCGAGATGGTGATGACCATCTGCAGCGTGTGCATACTGGGCGGCAAGAACTGGTAGCTGTCGTAGCTGTAGTAGCGGCGCGGCATGCCCATAAAGCCCAGGTAGTGCATCGTCCAGAATACCCCATACGAACCGATGAATGTCAGCCAGAAATGCACCTTTCCCCAGCGCTCGTTCATCATCTTGCCGGTCATTTTGGGGAACCAGTAGTAGATGCCCGCAAAGATGCCGAACACCGAACTCAAGCCCATCACAACATGGAAGTGCGCCACCACAAAGTAGGTATCATGCAGCGGAATATCCAACGCGGAATTGCCCAGGAACAGTCCCGTCAACCCGCCGGTGACGAACGTCGAAATAAAGCCAATGGCAAACAGCATGGGCGTAGTAAAGCGAATTTTCCCTTTCCAGAGCGTGCCAAGCCAGTTGAAGGTTTTGATTGCTGACGGCACCGCAATGATGAGGGTTGTAATCACAAACGCAAAGCCCAGCCACGGATTCATGCCGCTGACGAACATGTGGTGTCCCCACACGATGAAGCTCAAAAACGCGATCGCAATGATCGAGCCCACCATGACTTTGTACCCAAAAATCGGCTTCCGTGCGCCGTTGGAGAGAACCTCGGAGGTAATTCCCATTGCCGGCAGGATCAGGATATACACTTCCGGGTGCCCGAGGAACCAGAACAGGTGCTGCCACAGCAGCGGGCTGCCGCCATTACGGACGATGTGCTCGCCACCGACGACCAAGTGTGGCAAGAAAAAGCTCGTCCCCAAATGCCGATCCAGCAGTAGGAGCACCGCACCAGCAAACAGTGCCGGGAATGCAAACAGCCCCAGCATTGCCGCCGTAATGATCCCCCAAACCGTCAGAGGCATACGCATCAGCGTCATTCCTTTGGCGCGCATGTTCAGTGCTGTCGTGACATAGTTCAAACTGCCCATCGTCGAGGCAACGATGAACAGCGCGATTGCAATCAGCCACAGGTCCTGACCCAATCCGGAGCCCGGCGTCGCTTTCTCTAATGCACTCAGCGGCGGATACGAGGTCCATCCCGCCGAGGCAGCACCAGTTGTGACAAAAAGCGACGCCGTAATCACCACACACGAAAGAAAGTAGAACCAATAGCTCAGCATGTTCAGATATGGGAACGCCATATCCCGCGCGCCCACCTGAAGGGGAATGAGAAAGTTGCCAAAGCCACCGGTTAGGATTGCCGTCAGCAGGAAGAACACCATGATCGTCCCGTGCATCGTGACGAGCATGTAGTACCCAGGGGTCTGCAGGGTACCGCTTTCCATGTTCGTCGGCATCAACAAGCGGAGAAAAGGAAGATTGTGATCCGGCCAGGCAAGTTGAATGCGGAAAATCCAGGACATCACCATACCAATGAATCCCATCACCAGTGCGGTGATCATGTACTGCATGGCGATGACCTTGTGGTCCTGGCTGAACACATACTTTGTCCAGAAACTCTGCGGCTCGTGATGGTGCGCATCAACAGCCGCTTCTGCATGGGCGATAGGTTGATCCATTGTTGGAAGGCTGAAAAGTTGTGTTACTCCGATTGCGCAATGGGGGTTTGTTGGCTCAACCATTGATTGAACTGTTCCGGCGGCTCGACGACCAACACACCACGCATGATGTAGTGCCCGACACCGCACAATTCAGCACACGGGATTTCGAACGTGCCCGATTGCGTCGGGGTAAACCACAGCCGCGTGGTCATGCCGGGAACAACGTCCATCTTCATCCGAAAATGTGGCAGAAAGAAACTGTGCAACACATCCTTCGAATGGAGCAGCACCGATATCGGCTTACCGTACGGAACGTGCATTTCGGTGGTGAAGATGTCGTCCCTGCCATAGGGATCGGCTGGATCGAGTCCGTAGGGGTTGTCGTCGCTGATAAAGCGTGTCTCGACCCTGCCCATACGTCCATCAGCACCCGGATAGTGGAAGGTCCAACGGAACTGTTCTGCCCATACCTCAACGGTAAACGCGTCGGGCGGCGGTGGGCTTTGAATTTTGGTCCAGAGCGTCGTCCCACCACCGACCAAAATCACCAGTGCTAATGCAACCGTCACAGCGGCAGAAACCTCGAACCGGGTGTTGTGCGTGATGTAGGATGCGCGCTGTTGTGCCTGCTCACGGTAACGCCAGACAAAGAATGCCAAGACCACGTGTACCGCAATGAACACAATGCCGGTCAGCAAAAGCGTGATCATGAACAAATTGTCAATCTCTATCCCCTGCACCGATGCCAGTGGCGGAAACCACCAGGTCTTATTAGCAACGGTGTAGGCAGCAATCAGCGTGAACACCAGCAGGAACGCTGCATACAGAAACGCTTGTCCAGAGAACTTCTTCATCGGTTGTCGGCATCAAGAACGTTGGGACAAATCCTCACAGTGGACAATGGGCTCGTTGCTACGCCGAGCATCAGCACTGCCGGCCACAACACGCCGCAAGCGAAAATACCAATTCGCATGCCAACGCCGCGACGACCAGCCCACACTGATTACTTTTTCTTGCTGCGTGCAGCTTTCACTTTCTGAACATCGGCAACAGTGACGACGGTTCCGGGATTGCCCCAGGAGTTGTACACATAGGTAATCACTGCAGCGATGTCCTCATCCTTGTAGGTGCTTGGCAGCGGATTCATGACGCCGTTGTACTTTTTCCCATTGACCGTGATAGCGCCTTTGAGCCCATAGACAACTGACTCGATGACTTTCTCTTTGGGTTGTGTCTTGAGCCAATCGGACTTTGCCAGCGGTGGATAGATCGTCGAAAGCCCTTGACCGTTGGCTTGGTGACAAGTGCTGCAGTAGCCTTTGTATACTTTTGCGCCGCGCTCCATGGTGGCTTTGTCTGCGCCGGCAAGAGCAACGGCAATAGTCAGTGTGGCCATAAGCATCAACTGTAGAACAAACGGGAAGACCTTCATCGGAAGGAACAGCAATAGTGAAACATCTTATCGGCGAACGACCAGCTCGAGCTGGTAGGTGCCACTTCGTTTGCTTTCGAGGAACACCGTGCACCGATCACCATTACGGAGTGTCCGCTGCACGTGGTACAGCATCAGATGGAGACTGCGGGGGCGCAACTGCACCGTAGCATGCGCGGGGATAACCAGCTCCGCAATCGGACGCATACCCATCGTGCCGTCGCTATTGCGGATTGTCGTGTGGATTTCAGCATGCTCAGCACACGCACTGCGTACCGCAACGATGGTATCGGGAGCATTGCTGGGATTGACAATGGTCAGAAACGCGCCGGTGACTGCACCGCTATCGGCACTATACATCCAGCCGCCGCGGAACTGAAGCCGAGGCGCTTGCTGCGCCAGTAGGGGGAGCACAATGAGCGCTCCGCTGAGGATAACCAACAACCGTTTCATCGAGCATATGCATATCGTTGAACAAGTGCGGCATAGGCTGCTGCATCGAGAGTGCTACCCTCCCTGCGGTCGCGGACGATGCCCTGCCGATCGAGCAAGAACACTGCGTCCGTGTGGTCAACAAAGTACACCTCCTCCCCATTCGGCAGACGCTCGGTGTAGCTTTTTCGGGCAACAACGCCGAACGCTTGGTGAACACGCTCGACATCGGCAACTGTTCCCGTCAGCAAGAGCCAGCGTTCCGGAGGGAGCTGCCATACCTCTGCGTACTGGCGGAGCGTCTCGAGCGTATCGCGTGCCGGATCGAGCGTGATGGTGGCAAACACCACCGACGTATCCTTCCCAACTCGGTCCCACACATCGAGCAAATGTCCGATCGTCATGCGGCAGATGTCAGGGCAATGGGTATAGATGAAGCTGACCACCACTACCCGACCCTGCAGATCGCTTGGGAAACGGTACGTGCGACCATCGGTGCCCTGCAGTGGGCTGCTCCTCGGCTGATGGATCCCATCACAACTACCAAGCAACAGCCCACCTACAAGCAGAGCAAGGATCCGCACCCACATGTTCGTCACTCCGGCTCGACGGTAGGTGTGTCGAGTTCACCTTCCATTTGCTGGACGGGTGCAGGATTGTGTGGCTCATATCCCGGAGCAGTGTTGAACGTCCCTCGCAGCACATCTCGTACCATCGGTGTGTACGCAATGGCAATCAGGATCACTGCCGCAATCAACCACGGACGGAAGTTCGCCAATGCTCCAGCAGGTTCGTCGTGGTATGCCTCCGACAGCGGAAATTCTGCTGCTGCCTCCCCACTTCGCCGGCTCAGGGCAGTTGTAAAAAACACGGCAAAGTACAGGATCATTGCCAGCGTCATAATGATCCCGCCGATCATCGTCACCGTCACGAAGAGTTTCCACTCTGGATGGTAGAACGGACTATCGGGATTGAGGTACGACATACCCAAATTCGAGCGCCGCGGCTCACCATGGAGACCACCCCGCATCATTCCCCATGAAAAAATGAACACACCGACCAGCCACAGGTATGGTACTGCAACTGCCCATCGCTTGAGGCGAAGCTGTTTGCCGCTATAGCTGACCAGCAAATGCAAACTCATTCCTAAGAACGCCAGCAAAACCGGTCCTGCAACAGTGAGGTGGAAGTGTCCTGGGATCCAACTGGTATTGTGAACGACAACGTTCATACTGTACGATGCATTGATAATCCCGGAGATTCCACCCATGATGAAAATGATCAGCCCCGCAATCAGGTAGGAAAACAGCCACGCATCCATGCTGAAAAACGGTTGCTTGACGATCCAGTCGAACAATCCGCGCGCACCCCGCTGCCGAGCACCATACTCCAACGATGCAGCCAGCGTAAAGGCTGTGATCAAGCTGGGCAGCGCAACCGCAAACGTCAGGAACGCGTGCAAGAGTTTTGCGCTCGAGCTAATGACCGGCTCGGTGTATTGGTGATGTGCACCCACCGGAATCGAAAACAGAATCAACAGGATGAACACCAAGCGACCAACCTTGTCCGAGTAGAGCTTTCCTCCGGCCAGGCGTGGCAGCATCGTGTAGTACATCGTGTATGCCGGCAGTAACCAGAAGTACACCAACGGGTGACCGAAAAACCAGAACAGCATTCGTGCCAGTGGGACGTTGACCTCCTGCGTCCATCCGAGCGACCAGGGGATGAGCAGCACCACAACCTCAATAGCAACTGCTATTGTTGCGATGAGCCAAACAATGAAGGTCGCAAAAATGCCGACAACTGCCAAGGGCGTTTTCTCTCCGGGATGCTCCCGACGCCAGCGGCGGTAGAGCGGAATCCAGTTGAAAAACGCTATCCATGATCCCACAATCAAGAGTGCTGCTCCGATGTAGAACAGTGGGTGTGCCATCAGCGGTGGGTAGAATGTGTAGAGCACCGACGCTTTACCGGCCAGAATCGCCCACGCTGCCATAAGCGTTCCTGCGATCATCATTCCAGCCGATACCCACGCCCAGCGCAGGGGCAACCGCATGCCCAGTGCATACGGCACAAGCGCATTGCCAAACGCCACCGCAAAGAACGTGGTGAATACCACCGCATTGACCACGCCGTGCAGGGTGAGCCCTTGGTAGTATTCCCAACCACCGAACTCTGCTGCTTGAATCACGCCCGCACGAAAGAGCACTTGCAGCAGCCCAGCGTAGATTCCAAGAACCAGCAGCACCACTGGCAGCACTATCTCGATAAGAACCAGCCTACGCGCCCCGGACTCTACCGGAAGTTTGATCAGTCCATTCATTGTTCCTCCACTGCCTGTGATGAAACAACAATCGTTCCCGCCATCAGATGGTGAGCAGTTCCGCAGTACTCATGGCACAGGATACGGTAGGTGCCTTCCCGATCCAATTTGACGCGCTGGTAGGTGACCGCGCCCGGCACAGCCATCAAGTTGATATTCGTACCTTCGACGTAGAAACCATGCACGACGTCGGCAGAGCTGAGGTAGAGGTCAAGTTCCGCACCCGGTGGGATAGTGATTTCTGGTGGGTCAAACATCCACATGCGAGCAACAGTATGCGCTTCGTATCGGAGTGGCTGATCGGAGAGCTTGAAGGGCGCACTGCCCTCCGTAAATGGCTTGCGGTCGGTCACACATGTTGGCAGGTCAACCCCGTAGTTGGTTGCCGCCACGACAATGGCACCGAAGAAGATCAGCAAGAGCACCACAGCGGTTGCCATCACAACCTTCTCGATCCGGTCCATGGCTACCTCCGCCCCAGAAGTTCAGCGTACATCGTAAACCACAGCATGGCGTAGAACACCACCAATGCTGCAAAGAACGCAATCGCACCTTTCGGCACAAAACGCTCCTCCAACACTTGATTGCTCATCGCACAATCCTCCAGATGAATTGGACATGGTTCTGGGTACACGTAATGTACTCTGTCGCAAAAATACGGATTTTACACTCTTATTTTCTGCAGATGTGATGCGCGATCCGCCTGATTCGATTCATTCAACAGACAGGGCGCTCGACGTTGTGCCGAGCGCCCTGCTGCTGATATGGGTGGGGGAGTTTACGGCGCCTTAGACTTGATGCCGATAGAAAGGTTCCACACGCAGAGCGGAGCACCCCGATGGGATGCCCCGCCTGCAGTCGGAGCCGCGCAGTGCTCCGTGGGTGGAACACGGTGTACGTTACTGCTTGACGAAGGGCAGCGCCCGACGGTTGCTCGAGGAGAAGGTCATCTGCAGAAGGTACACGCCGCTCGGTAGGCTGCTGACATCCACCATATACCCGCCGGCGCTATACTCTGCAGTGCCTTCGAGGACGGTTTCCCCGCGCAGAGTGAAAACCCTCCATGCAAGCAGTGAACCCTCTGCCGACTCCGCACGAATCCACAGCGTTGTTTGCACGGGGTTCGGAGAAAGCTGCACTGGCTGCTGCGATCCGTTGTCGGCTGTGCTGATGCCCATTGGAGCATACTGTCGGGTCACCTGTCCGCGGCACTCACCATTAGGATAGAGAGCCGAATGCACGTTCACGTACACACTATCGCGGAAGAAGAGCTCCGCCGTTACAGCATCGAAGGCCGGCATATCTTCTGCTGTCCAGTATCCCGATGCAGTTGCTCCTGCCATCGCAACAGCGGAAAACGAACTGCTCAAGTCAAAAAGGACGTCCCCGTTTTCGCCACGCTTGCCTTTGTGGAAGTGGACCGCTTGCGGGACAACACCATTGAGCACAAATTCGTAGTGGAGGCTGCTACCGGTGCGGTCAATCGAGACGATTCCTGTTCCACGGGCAAGTGTCGTCACCGGTGGTACTTGTTGCTGCCCATCGAACGAGGCAACAAATCCTTCGCGCAGCAAGCGCCACACCTGTCCGCGAATTTCTCCGTTCGGATTGTTGGCGGTGTGGATATTGACGTAGACTTGCCCGCTGAGCAGTGCTGCAATCAGCGCTGATGATACCGACGTACTCGAGCCACGAATCCAGCCATTCTGCTGCACGCTGGCGCTCAGGTCGAGCAACACATCCCCACTGGCGCCAACGGCTCCTCGATGGAGGTGAACGCCCGTAATCGTGCTGCTAAGGCCATCGGCGTAAATGTCCCACCACAGCGTATCAACGCTGGCGCTCAGCCAAAACTTGCCCACGCCCCGAGCCATGGTGCTAATCGGTGGCACTTGCTGCGCCCCATCAAGCCACACCTCGAAGGCAAGCTGCGTGCGTGCCGTGGTGCTCAACTGCCCCCGAAGCTCTCCATTCGGATACGCGCTGGTGTGAATGTTCATGTACACCTCGCCGCGGAGCAATGCTTCCACAAAGCTGCTTGCATCAAGTTCCCCAACAATCGTATTGCCCCGAATCATGCCCGAAAGATCGGCAACAACATCGCCATTGGTCCCAGATGCACCGCGGTGCAAGTGCGCTGCCGTTACTTGAGCCGTCCCGCTGAAGACTGCCCAGATGCGAAGCTTTTTCCCGTCTTGCCGCAGGGTTGCGACAACCATCCCGGTGGCGTCGGTCGTTACCGGTGGCACTTGGGCCTCACCGCTTAGCATTGCCGAAAGCTGCACGTCCGTTTCTGCTTCCAACTGCCCACGCAACTCACCCCCAGGATTGAGCATCGTGTGCACGGCTACATACAACTCACCCTTCAGCGCTGCGGCAATCACCGCTGGTGGAATGCTGCTAAGCTTTGTTGCTGCTGCAACAACATTCCCCTGCAACGATGAACTCAGGTCCAACACCACATCCCCATTTTCTCCCGCACGGCCACGATGCAGATGAATCCCCGTAATCGCACTGGTCATGCCCGTAACTGTGCCCGTAATGAAGGCACTGTCCTTCTGGAAATTCAGCAACACGGCCACAAGTCCTTCTGCCTGTGTTTGTACTGCTGGTACAACCTTCGACCCGCTCAGCCGAGCAAGCAGCAGCACCTGCGAACTCAAGTTCGCTTCAACCGAGGATGCCCACGCAGTGTGGCTCATTGTCACCACGAAGACGAGAGCAAGAAAACGTCGGATCATGACAACCTCCGATGGAAATGGTGAAACAAGACGTCCATACCTACGGAGGAAACAGCTGGGTGGATTTCTCACAACACAGAGGAAGGAGCAAGCCTCGGTCGAGGACTGATCAGCGAGTGCCGCGTTCTGTCCATCGGGGTGCTGGGTGCGGGAGCTTGCCAATCAGCACCATCGTCGAGAGGGTGGGCGTTGCACTCCCGCCACGTGGTTCGACGGTGACGGCAAAACCATCAGCAGCATTGACCGTTTTGAGCGGATAGACCAAGCGTACCGAATCAGGCACAAAGACACCCGCATCAATGGGCTTACCATCGGCAAGAGCCCACAGTTGGTATGCCTGATCGGTTGGGAGTGGTGCCAGCATCGGCATCGCCAGGAAGAGCTGGCCACTGGCAGTATCCCACCAAACCGAGGCACGTGCTGCCGGTTGCTTCCCCGTTCCCTTCAGAGGCACTACGACTGCTTTTCCCCACATCAGACGGACAGCGTCGCGGACGTCGGTAAGCTGAGCCTTGAGCGCGCTTATGCTCTGCTCGTAGCGTTGCTGAAGATTGTCGAGCTCGTGTTGCCGTTGCTCAAGCGCAGCTGAGAGGCGCCACACCCAGATAGCACCAACAATCAAGAGCACCAGCTCGGTTGCAGCAATAGCCCCAAGCATCACTTGCCAGCGCTGCAGAGTCGGTACCGGTTGTTCCTGGCTCAGGGGCGGCGCAGAACGCTCCTGGATCGCTTCCCATATCTGCTCGCGCATCCCCGCTGGAGGCTCGACCGCATGCATCCGAGCAAAAGGCTCGAGCGTTTCCTCCACGCGTGCAAGCTCTGCCTGCAACTCGGGCGAACGCTGCAACGCTTCCTCGAACTGCTGTCGCTGCTGGAGGTCGAGCTGTCCGAGTACGTACGCTTCAACCATACCTGATTCAATCATGTCGCGAATAGTCATAGCTCAAAGCTCATTTCGGAGCACATGACGAAGCTGTGCAATTGCTGCACGAATGCGCGTTTTCACCGTACCCAGCGGAATGCCCAATTCCTCGGCGATCTCGGCATGCGTGTAGCCAGCATAGTAGGCTAACTCCAACACGCGGCGACAGTCGCAGTCGAGCTTGTCGAGCAATTCGCGCACCCCAATGTGATCCACCTCCGGAGCAACGCTCCATTGCTCGTGCTCATATACGTAGCCGGGTAGTTCATCGGTTTTTTGATGCTGCTGGTACTGCCGCGAGCGCAGGTAGTCTATCGCCGTATTGCGAGCAATGTTGAGCATCCACGTGAAAATTGTCCCGCGTTCGGGATTGTAGGTATCCAGATGCTGCCAAATTTTGATGAATGTTTCCTGGAGAAGGTCTTTGGCCACTTCGGTGTCGTGCAGAATGGTGCAGAGAACGCCATGCAATGTAGCCGCATAGCGATCGTAGAGTTCATCGAAGAATTTTTTGTCCCGCTGCTGCAGTTGCTCGCGGGTGAAGGTGAATGGTTCGCCGTACTTTTTTCGCCGCCGCACGCAATGGAGCACGTAATTGGACTGAAGTCGAGTGCAAGATACAAACTACCGCACCACCAATAAGGGAAGAAGGTTGCTGTGTCCACTGAGGGTGCTCTCCAGTCGCAGGTAGTACAGGCCACTTGGTAGCCGTGGGAGCATCTCCTCCCGCTGATTCTCGACCTCAAATTGCCACTGATGGAGCAGCTCCCCTTGAGAGTCATAGAGCAGACACCGGATGGTCTGCCGTTGTTCGGCTTGGCACACCAGCGCTGCTTGCGTGCCTCCTTCGATCGGGTGCGGGGCAACCCAGAACCGAACATTGCCAACGAGAACAACCTTCATCCACACAACACAGGTGCTTAAAATCACCATGCCATCGTCATGCTCAAGGGTGTAGGGTTTGACTGTTTCTACCCACGAGCGGCGAAAGTGCAGTTCCGACCGCAGAGGCGGAGACTGCAAGCCCAACAGTCGCAGTATCGCCAGCGTATCGGTAGCACCCAAGCGCTGTCCTGCCTGGCGTGGCACACGAACATGAACGATACCACCAGGCTCGACCTCGATCGGAAGTTCGTGACTACGGTTGCCGGTTTCCGCGCCGAGTGGTTCCAGGACGAATGGATCGAACGTCAGCGTAAAGCCAATCGCCGCTGGATCGGTTCGCCAGAGCGCATCGGCACTGCTATCGCGTGTGCTCAGCAGGACCGGAACCCAAAGGGTATCGCCGACCAGTCCCGTGTGTGTACGGATCGAAAGGCGCCCCCAATAGTGCTCCTGCACTACCGTTGCGGCAAGCCAGATAGTGGTAGTATCGGTGCAGACCGACTGCTCGATCAGGCGTATCAACGCTCGAAAGCTCCCCACCTGGCGCGGCACAATGGTTACCGTGAGTTGCGCGCGCTGCCCTGCTGCAACCACCAGCGGGAGCGGTGTGCCGATGCTCGCCTCGCCATCACCGTCGAGTAGGAGGGTTTGGTAGCCGACAATCGTTCGATCCTGCTGCGATGGATTGACCACCTCAATCTGTTCAGTGACAGCGGTATTCTGCATCAGGTTGGTCCACTGGAACTGCTCCGGTTGGTATCGAAGCCGTGGACGGACAACCTGATAAGTGACAATCGTCACCAGTTGCGCTGGGCAGACACGACTTTCCCACACGAAACGGTCGGTTGCAACTATTTCCAACGGTGCTCGAGCAGGATCGAAGCTGAGCACGACTGTGGCAGAATCGTTGGGGGCAATCTCAAGGCGCAGCGCTTGCTGCGGCACTTGCCACGCCACAAGCTGGGGCATCTCGACCAGTTCGAGCGTATCTCCGAGCATACCCCGAGCATGGATGGTCAGCCAGACCTGTTGCATCGGAGAACATGGCTCCAGCAGACCAAGATCATGACGGGCCGGCTCGAGCACCGACTGCACACGCACAAAACTCCCAGTCAGTCGGATATGCTGTGGCACTGCCCATGCCGCTGGACTTTCCAGCACCAATGCTGCTTGGTGTGTACCTTCCTCCGTTGGTGCATACTCGATCGTCAACTCGAGCTGCTCACCCGGCGCAAGCACCTGCGGTAGCCCAGGCGACACAAGTGCAAATGGCGCATCTGCTGGCTCGATTCGAGCAGCGGTGAGCGTCTCGGTATAGGTGCCGGCATTGACAATTTCGACGGTGCGTCGCTGGCGACCGGGGATACATCGCTGGGCATCGAACAGAACCGCCGATGGCAGCACATCGAGCTGGTGATACTCCGGCGGATCAATTTGGCAACCGATCGGTATGCACTGCTCTACTGGACAGAGCGAATCAGCAGCAACACAGAGCGTACCGGTAACCACCATCGGCGTCGAGCCTGCACGGATGTCGAGCCAAATCGTATCGGCCTGTCCGGGCGACAGCACGAAGGGAAGTTGCCGGACGCGCGCTTGCCACACAGCATTTGGCGGCTCAAGCCGCACACGGATCACCCGCGATGACGAACTTCCCTCGGAGCGCACGACAATCGGGACCGACTGTTGTTCCCCGACACGCACTCGCAGTGTCGGATTGGACGGATCCAGCGTGAGGACAGTGGTTTCGGCTCTCCCGAATAAGCGAATGGTATCGCCCCCTGCACATGGTTCAACGCCAATGGTGAGTAGCTCCGACCAATTGCCTGCACTCGTTGGCGTAAACGAAACACCAATCTGCCGCTTTTCCATTGGCAGAAGCACCCACGGCGCTGGCGTTGCCAGAGCAAACGGTGCAGCAGTCGTCGCCTGCGCAGTAATGGTTGTGCTGCCGGTGTTGGCAAGTTCAACAAAGAGAATGCGCGACTGTCCCACGCACACTGTACCGAAATCCACGCTCGGTGGGGTTGCTTGCCACTGCGGTGGCCAGGAGCGATACTGGAGCGATACCCTCAGCGGGCGCGCAACGTTGCGAACGAGGGTGCGGTCGTTATGCTCGATCACCAGCGCAGCAGTACCGCTGCTCTGCGCGTGGACCGCAACACGAATCCACACGGTATCGCCGGCAGGCACGACAATCGGAACATTGCCCCGACTGGTACCAACAATCTGTGCCGGCGCACCGAGCGGTTCAATCCATAGGGAACTGATGACTAAGTCGCTGTTACCGGTGTTGAGCACACGGACCGAATCGAGAACTTCCTTGCCACAAGGCGACACCCACTCCGGTGCAGCAGCACTGATAATCGGCGAGCGCGCATAGACGCGAAGCGTCGCCGTTGTGTCTCTGCTGCAGGGTTCGGTCCGAATACGCAGGCGAGTACTGTACCATCCCGTATCCGGCGGCACAAAACTGAACTGGAGCGTTGTGCCACCCGGCGGTACGGGTACTGGCAAGGTGTTCTGGAGGAGAAACGTTGCCCCACTGATGCGCGTGACACTGCTGACCTGCCCGTTCTGCGTGGAACGATTATCCACGCCCAACGACACAGTGAGCACCTCCCCAGCAGGCACGCCGACAACTTCAGCAAGTGTGTCGCCGAGCACAACGGACTGGCCGATTTGCTCTCCCCGCAGCGGAATGCTCACCTGCTGCCCGGAAGCGGTTCCGACCAGCACTGCTTGATGCACGCCATCACTCCGCGGTTGATACCGAACAACGACCATCAACGAATCACACGGCGCAATGCCACCACTCATCGAGGCTGGTTGCACAATGGTAAATGCGCCGGCATCGGTTCCGCTTATCGAAAGCCCTACTGTAACACCATGCCACGAGCGATTCCGAATCCAAAGCGTATCGTAGCGCAGCACGGGCGGGCAGTTGGATTGGAAATCCACCTGCTGCACACTGGCACGCAGCCGAGCCGGTGCATAGCGGTAGATGCCATTGCCGACAACAAAACCAGTGGTATCGTCAATCATCCAAATGTCGTCGAGGTCGCCGCTGGTACCACAACCGCGGTACTGCCAGTTTTGACCGCCATCGCTGGTGTACCACACCTGCTGTGCAAAGCCACAAATCCATCCTCGCTGCCCGTCGTGGAGGAATGCCCCGAACAGAGGAATGCCCGTGGAGAAGGTGCGCCAGGTCTGCCCGCCATCGGTACTCATGCGTGCGCCGCCACCGCTGCCCTGGCCACTGCAATTGGAACCGGCCCATGGGATCAAAAACGAGCTGCCTCGATGGGTGAGTTCTTCATTCCAGTAGTTCGGTCCCGTGCTCGCGACCACGCTCCAGCTTGCGCCGCCATCGGTCGTCTGCCACAGCAACCCACTGCTGACAGCATAACCACTGCCATCGCTATTGAGCAGAGCATCGGTCAAACCACTCGACGGCTGATTTGCTTGAAACAGCGACCAACTTTGCCCGCCATTGGTGGTGCGGAAAAACTGCTGTGGTCCGACGCAGCCACCCCCCAGCACAACGCCTATTGTTGCCGACAGAAAGTAACATCCCCACGGACCTTCGCTGGAAAACGGTGGCGTAATGTCGGTCCACGTGACACCCCCATCGGTCGAGCGGAACACGCCGCACGGTCCCGACGCGTAGCCGTTGAGCTGATCAACAAAATGCACCGACTCCAGATGCCCACCAGCACGTCCATTGTAGGGCACAATACTTCCCTGCCAGTTTGTGCCCCCATCGGTAGTGCGAACGACGTAGCCATTGTAGCCGCATGCCCACCCATACTGCGGATTCGACGGCAGGAAGAACACATCCAAGTAGTAGCCTTGGGCGAACTGTCCAGGCAATGCGACCGGCTCCCACACCTGCGCCACGGCGGTGGAAACGACAATCGCTGTAGCCAGCGCGATGCAACAACGGACGAGCATGGTGATGCCGGCAAGACGTTGTGCTGGAAGCGAAGCTACGGAATTTTTCCGTTCGAACCAAACCGGCAACGCTCACCGAACGGAGCGCAACAGGTAGAATGCTTCCAACGCCAGGAACTCAGCCACCGGCGTCTGTGCAAGCCACCGCGGCATGCGCAGGGAAGGAATGCCAAACTTGAAGCGAAAGACCGGTCGCAGCACATAGAGCAGCTTGCGTTCAATCTGAAGACCACTCTCGATCGCCGCACGTTCGAAGCTGCCGATGGTGAGTCGAATGCGGCTCAGCCGGCGAACTTCTTCCTGATCGGCGGTGCGATTGCTGCGGGTAATGATCCACTCTCGAACAGCATGCGGAAGCAGGTGTACCCATGGCAGCATTCCCAGTGGTGTCTGGAGCAAGTGCTGGTGGCCACCAAACGGGGAATAGTAGGGTGGGAATGTCACCAGGACCCATCCGCCAGGCGCCAGCAACTGAGCAACCACCTGGAGCGCCTGCGCGGTACTGTCGAGATGTTCGATCACATCCCGCAGAATCACCAGATCGAACTGATGCTGCCATTGCGGGGGGATTGGCTCGGTTAGCAAGTCCATCACCATTAGCTCCACCGGCAGACCGCAGGCTCCTGCAATGCGGCGCCCCACCTCGATGCGGTACTCCGCAATATCAACACCGATTGCCGCAGCAGCACCAGCGTGTGCGAAAGCGCCGAGGACACCTGCTTCGCCACAGCCGAATTCGAACACACGCATCTTTGGCGCAAACGCACCAGCATTGGCAAGCATCGGCACAAGGACGGTATCACCGAGCAAAAACTGATAGCGCCAGTAGTAGCGCTCGTTGGCGGCGAACTGGTCGGCACGGTCAATAATCTCGACAGGATACACCGTCGCTGCGGCAATCGTGGATGGTTGCGTCGAGCAAAATTAGGCCGGGCAAGTCCTGCTCGTAGTTTCGCAGCCGAGCAGAGTGGTATCGCTTTCCTAACACAGCTCATGGCTTCTGCGACAACGACGCTCCATCATCGCACCAGCTTCGCTGGGATGCTGGTTGCCATTGGAATCGTCTTCGGTGACATTGGCACCTCGCCGCTCTACACCATTAGCGCTATCGTCGGCGAGCGCCCGGTTGATCCGATGCTGGCTTATGGTGCGCTCTCGGCAGTCGTGTGGACGCTGACGTTTTTGACCACCCTCAAATACATCGTCATCACACTTCGCGCCGACAACCGCGGCGAGGGCGGCATCTTGGCACTCTATGCACTGGTTCGACGCCGCGGTCGGTGGCTGGTCTTCCCCGCTATTGTCGGTGCAGCTGCACTCTTTGCCGACGGATTGATTACCCCCTCGATTTCGGTATCGTCGGCAATCGAAGGGTTGCGCATCCTTTCACCGCAGATTCCCACAGTGCCATTGGTGATTGGAATTTTGGTTGCTCTGTTTGCGGTGCAGCAGTTCGGCACCGAAAAAGTCGGCAGGGCATTTGGACCAATTATGATGGTGTGGTTTGCCTTCATTGGCACCATTGGAGCTATATCCCTGGCCAAGCATCCAGAATTAGTGGCAGCACTCGATCCACGGTATGCGATCTGGCTTATCACCGAACACCCTGACGGCTTTTGGATGCTTGGTGGTGTGTTCCTGTGCACAACGGGTGCGGAGGCTCTCTACAGCGATTTGGGTCACTGCGGCCGGGGAAACATTCGCGTCAGTTGGGCAGTGGTCAAGCTTGCGTTGGTGCTCTCCTATGCCGGTCAGTGCGCGTGGATGCTCGACGCAGTCGGTTCGCCTCTCCGTGCCCGCCCGTTCTATGCGATCGTTCCCGAACCGCTCCTTCCCTTCGCCATTGCCTTGGCAACAGTGGCAACCATCATCGCCAGCCAAGCACTCATCAGCGGCTCTTACACCCTGGCAAACGAAGCAATGCAACTGGGGCTCTGGTTCCGCACAAAGGTCAAATATCCCACCCTCATTCGCGGCCAGCTCTACATCCCGCGCGTCAACTGGGCACTGATGGCAGGCTGTATCACGGTGGTGCTCTACTTCGGGGATTCTACCCACATGGAAGCTGCCTACGGTTTGGCGATCACAGTTACCATGCTCATGACCACCGTGCTGGTGGTACAATACCTTCGCCAGCAGCAGATTGCCCTACCGCTGATCGCCGCTGTGGTGCTGGTGTTTGCCGGGATCGAGCTGTCGTTTCTGGCTGCCAACCTTGCCAAAATTGTCGAGGGTGGGTGGTTCACTCTTCTGGTCGGCGGTTCGATTGCGCTGGTGATGTACGTGGTGTTCCGCTCCAAAGAGATTCGCTCGCAACTGACCGAGATGGTCCCGCTCGATGTCTTCGTGCCAGTTCTTGAGCAACTGAGCCACGACGAGAGCATCCCCAAGTTCGCTACCCATTTGGTGTACCTGACCGCCTCGAGCGATCCGCGACAAATCGAGCAAGTTGCCATTGACTCGATCATTCGCCGCAGTCCCAAGCGTGCAAACATCTACTGGTTTGTCAACGTCCACACCGTGGACGAACCCTACCGGATGACCTACAACGTCGAGATTCTCGATCGCCTCCGCCGCTCTGCGCCGAGCGATATTGACGTGGTGTATGTTCGGTTCAACCTTGGTTTCCGCATCGAGCCGCGCTTGAACATCATGTTCCGCCATGTTGTCGAGGACATGGTACGCCGCAAAGAAATTGATATCGCCAGTCGCTATCGGTCCCTGGAGCGACTCAACCAGACTGGCGACTTTCGGTTCGTCATCTTTCAGCGGTTTTTGTCCTACGACAATGAACTTCCTCCCCGCGAGCGGCTGGTGTTGAATGCCTACTACTTCTTGTCGCAACGCTTGGCTGCCAGCGCCGATGAGTACTACGGGCTCGACACAAGCAATGTTGTCATCGAAAAGGTGCCGCTGGTGGTCATGCCGCCTCGTCGCTTGCCGCTTGTGCGCGAAGACGATACCCTGACAGGAACCGAGCGCCGCGTTGAGTCATTGACGACGGAGGAATCGTGAGCGAGCGTCTGCGGATTGGGGTATTCGATTCTGGTATCGGTGGGCTCAGTGTCCTGCGGCACTTGGTAGCGGTATTGCCACACCTGCACTACCTTTACGTCGGGGATACAGCTCGCGTCCCGTATGGGAACAAGTCTGCCGACACGATCGCGCTCTATGCAGCGCAGAGCGCAGCATTCTTGCGCAACCGCGGTGTGGATATGGTCGTGGTTGCTTGCAACACTGTTTCCGCTACGTCGCTGCCTGTCGTCGAAGCAGTTGCCCAAGTTCCGGTCGTTGGGATGATCGAGCCAGCAGTCCGGGCAGCGCTGGAAGCAACCAGAACCAACCGCATCGGCGTCATTGGTACGCGCGCAACAATCGAGAGTCAAGCCTACGAGCTGGCGCTCTATGCCCATAGCCGACGCGAGGGTCTGGCGGTCTTCTCGCATGCGTGCCCGTTGCTGGTCGCGCTGGCCGAGGAAGGATGGTTGGCACATCCAGCCACCTACGCCATTGTTGAGGAATATCTCCGTCCCCTTCTGGAGGCAGCAGTGGACACTCTCGTTCTTGGCTGCACGCATTTCCCGTTGCTGGCAGAGGTGTTCGAACAGGTTGCGCCGCTCCACTTGATTGACCCCGGCTACTGGGCAGCACGCCAGGTGCAGCAGATCCTCGGTATCCCCAACAGCGAACACCCGCTCCGGCATGCCCCACATATCGAGTATTTCGTGACTGACATCAGCAGCAACTTTGCAGCGGTTGCGCGGCAATTTTTGGGCTTCGAAGCATATCCCCTGCACCGCATCACTCTGGACCACCTTGTTCCATCCACACTCTAACCACCCATGCAAATTGCGCAGTTCGAAGAAGGCCTCCACGGCCGAGTGGCACTGATTACAGGCGCTGCTGTTGGCAACGGACGCGCCTTCTGCGAGCGCTTAGCCGAGGAAGGCGCTGCCATTGCCATTGCCGACATCGCCGATGCAAGCGAGACCGTCGCTGCCGTCTCGAGCATTACCGACCGCGTGCGTGCCTACCAAGGCGACTTGACTATCCCCGAAACGGTCGAGCGCATTGTTGCTGCTGTTGCCCGCGACCTCGGGCGGATTGACGTGCTGGTCCATAACGTCGGCCTCTACGAAGAGGAGCCTTTCGACCTGCTGACATTCGAACAGTGGAAACGCATGCTCAGCGTATCGTTGGATTCACTGTTTTTGGTCACACACGCCGTGCTGCCACTGATGAAGCGGCAGAACTTTGGGCGCATCATCGCACTTAGTTCCGATACGGTGTGGCTGGGAACGCCGTACCTTGTCCACTACGTCACCGCAAAAAGCGGCATCATCGGTTTTGTCCGTTCGCTGGCAGCAGAAATCGGCGGATACGGCATCACCATCAATGCAATCACGGTCGGACTGACCGCTACGCAAGACCCCACCGATCGCCCGATGAACCGTGCCCTGCTCAAGGACATTATCCCACCGCAGTGCATCCACCGTGCCGACGAACCCCACGACATCGCCAACGTGGTGGCATTCCTTGCAATGCCCGCCGCAAGTATCATCACCGGCCAAGCCATCAACGTGGACGGTGGCAGTGCCCGCCACTAAATCGGCGCCGGTAGTGTGCATCGTTGACGCTCGAGTAACAGTTCGGCAATACCGAGCTGACGTCTGTGCAGCAATTTTGCCCCTTGAGCACGTACAACCACCGAGAGCGGACACATGCAGCGTTGCATTGCCATCACAGTTGCGCTTGTTCTGCAGCTTGGGGCACAGGAGCTATCCCCTGTTGTGCATTGGGAACCGATTACCCGCCCCCACCCACTAGAAGTCACCGCAGACATCGACCCACGGCTTTGGCCATTCTACCATGGTGTTGCCAGCGGCGATCCACTCGAGGATCGCGTCATTCTCTGGACCCGCGTTAGTCCGCCGGCTCTCGACACTACCGTAACTGTTGACTGGGTTATTGCGCTCGACACAGGGCTCACCCAGATCGTCCGGCGGGGAAGTGTCCAGACCTCGTCCTACCGCGACTTTACCGTCAAAGTTGACGCCGACAGTTTGGAAGCAGATCGAACCTACTACTACGCCTTCCGCGCTCTGGGGAAATGGTCGTTGATTGGGCGCACCAAAACTGCACCACGAGGGCAGTACTCCCATGCACGGTTTGCCGTCGTCTCCTGCAGCGACTATACCGCTGGCTACTTCAACGCCTACGAGCATATCGCACAGCAGAACGATCTCGATGCTGTCATTCATTTGGGCGACTACATCTACGAATACGCCGCCGACACTACGCAGCCATGGGTGCGCAATGCAGAGCGAATTCCCTGGCCCAATATCGAACTGCTCACGTTGAGTGATTACCGATCACGCTACGCGGTGTATCGGCTCGATCCTCAGCTCCGCCGCCTGCATCAGCAGCATCCCGTAATTGCCGTTTGGGATGACCACGAAGTTGCCAACGACGCCTATGCCGACGGTGCCGAAAACCATCAACCCTCCGAAGGCGATTACCACGAACGTAAGCGCGCTGCTCTGCGCGCCTACTACGAGTGGATGCCCGTCCGGGAGCAACGGCACCTGTACCGCGCGTTCTCGTTCGGGGACCTTGTGCGATTGCTGATGCTCGACACCCGACACGAAGCACGCAACAAACAAGTGCGCAACGTCGGCTCGCAAGCAACACCAGCATCGCTCGACTCCCTCAACGACCCCAATCGCACTATCCTCGGCACCGAACAGTACGAATGGCTGACGGCAAACATCACGCAGAGCAGCGCCACCTGGACACTGTTGGGTAATCAGGTGATGTTTAGTCCCGTTGCGCCGCTTCCGATTGATACTGCACAGCTTTCTGCTATCGGACGTTTGCTACTGCCCGTTGCTGTGCCGCTCATCGAGCAGCGCTTTACCACCGATTCCTGGAACAATTACCCAGCAGAACAGCACCGACTCATTGGGGTTCTCGGCAGCAGCACGAACAATGTCGTCGTCCTAACGGGCGACTTCCACAGCTCGTTTGCTTTCAACGTCACCGGGGCACCCAACCAGCAACAGCCCAGCGTTGCCGTCGAAGCGCTGACGCCGAGCGTGTCGTCGAGAAACTTCGACGAAATTCTCCGCGCTGCACAGCTTCCGGCGGCATTGTCCCAGGAGCTGCTGGCAGCGCTCGACAGCACCTTGTGGAAAAACAATGCACACCTTCGCTTGCTCGACCTAACCAAGCATGGATACGTGCTGGTGGATGTTCTCCCCGAGCGTGTACAAGCCGAATGGTATCTCAGCGAGGATGTCTTGAACCAATCTCCTTCCCTTGAACTTGTCAGCGCGCTGCAGACGCTTCGCGGTCAGCGACGATGGGAGCCAGCACAAACAGTCCCCGCACCCAACAAGACACAGCAGGCACTCCCCGCACCGGCAGATCCACCGGACCTGCCCACAAGCGTCGAGGATCGTCGGCTTGTGGCATTGGCACTCTATCCCCAGCCAGCAGCAACAATGCTCACCGCAAGCTTCTACTGCCCGAGCGTTGACCCTGTCGAGCTCATCATCAGTGATTACCAAGGGCACACAGTCGGAACAATGCGCATCCATCCCCGAGAGCGCGGCGTGCATACCGTTGCGGTGGACATCGCCAGTTTGAGTGCCGGTATGTACCTGCTCCAGCTTCGAAGTGCCGGACGAATCGAGGTCGAACGATTTGTCAAGCTCTAACTGAGCTGCCTTCCATCGGCGGCAGTGGCAGGCCGCTTCGGATACTGTGTTCGCCAGAGAAGAGCTCTGGTTAGTGCCCGTTTGCCAGATACCATACAATCGCCAAGATACCCGCCATCATCAGGACGGCGTAACTCTGGGCGTATCCGGTTTGCAGTCGGCGCACCAATTCCCCGATGCGACCGACCAAGCGCGCGACGCCGTTGACGGCTCCATCAACAATGGCAACATCGGTAATGCGCCAGAGCACTCGCACCGACAGGCGGTAAATCGGATCAACCACCACGGCATAGTAAAACTCGTCGAGGAAATACTTACGCCAGAGGACGCGGTACAGCCAGGCAAAACGCTCGGCAAGCTGTGCCGGGCGTGCAGACTGGCGCCGATAGAACGCCGTTGCCAGAGCAATCCCTGTCAGCGCTACGCCCAACGATACCGCCATGAGCACATATTCGAGCGTGTGCGATGCATGCTCGGCGTGCTGCTGCGTGATGAGCGCATGGCTGGCAGCAAAGATTGGATCGAGCCACTGCTCGAGCAGGTGCGGCACAGCACCACCACTCAGTGCTGCCGGAATACCAAGCATCCCTCCAATGGCCGAGAGTATCGCCAGCACCACCAGCGGAACGGTCATCACTGCCGGCGATTCGTGCGGTGGGTGGTGTCGGTCATACCGTTCGGTGTTGTGGAAGACCAGGTAATAGAGCCGAAACATGTAGAACGCCGTACAGAACGCTGCCGCCACACCCAGAGCCCAGAGCCAGGGTCCGCCGTGGAGATATGCGTTCCAGAGAATTTCATCCTTCGAGAAAAAGCCACTCAACGGGAAGATACCAGCAATGGCAAGCGCTCCTACCAGGAACGTCCAGTGTGTTCGTGGCAGAAGCCGTGCTAAGCCGCCCATGCGCTGAATGTCTTGCTCATGGTGGAGTGCATGAATCACCGACCCAGCACCCAAGAACAACAGCGCCTTGAAAAAGGCATGCGTCATCACATGGAAAACCCCCGCAGTGAACGCGCCCACTCCCAGCGCAGTGAACATGAACCCCAACTGCGAAACCGTCGAATAGGCGAGCACCTTCTTGATGTCGTTTTGAACCAATCCAATCGTGGCGGCAAACACTGCGGTGGCGATCCCAATTGCTGTCACAACCGCCATTGCATCCGGCGATGCAGCAAACAGGACGTTCATCCGCGAGACCAGAAAGATGCCGCTGGTTACCATCGTCGCAGCGTGAATCAGCGCCGATACGGGCGTTGGACCCGCCATTGCATCCGGCAACCACACCGCCAAGGGTATTTGTGCCGATTTACCGGTGCATCCCAGAACCAGCCCCAGCGCAATCAGCGTCACCACGTGTGGCGGAATCACCGTCCCTTGCAGCACCGCGCCGGCGATGTCCTCGTAGCGGAGTGTTCCGGTGTAGAGAATCAGCAGGAACATTGCCACCAACATCCCAAAATCCCCGATGCGGTTGACCACGAATGCCTTCATCGCTGCATCACCGGTCCATCGAATCCGCACGCCTTCGAAGTGCTGATCCCACCAAAAGCCGATCAGAAGGTATGAGGCAAGCCCAACCCCTTCCCATCCGAGAAAGGTCACCAGCAGATTATCGCCCAATACCAAATTGAGCATCATGAAGATGAACAAATTCAGGTAGGCAAAGAACCGCGCAAACGAACGGTCGCCGTGCATGTAGCCGATCGCGTACACGTGAATGAGAAACCCAACACCGGTAACGATCAGCACAAACAGCAAGGAGAGCTGATCGAGTCGCCAGGCAAGCTCAGCGCTGAACTGGCCAGCAGTAATCCACGAGTAGAGCCGCAGCACAAGGGTACGCTCTTGAGCCGGACGCGCCAGCATCTGCAGCAAAAGCCATACGGCAACTGCAAAGCTTGCACCGACCGCACCCGATGCAATCGCACCGATGGTGCGTTCTGATCCCAGACGCTTGCCACCAAGCCCAACGATCAGAAATCCTGCCAGCGGCAGCAGAACAATCAACGCAATCAGTTCAGCCATTGTCCTCGCAGAAGTTGGTGATGGTATGATGCTGATGCAGTACGTGTGCCGAGATGAACGTGCGCAGACTCATTCGGCAACTTCATCGTGTTCGTAATCGAAAAACGTTCGCTCGAATGGCAGCTCGACCGATTCGAAACGGATGCGAAGCGTTTCGTCCACGATCATCATGGCATTTCGCTCGACCTTGATCCAATCGGTTCGCCGTGCGGTGATGGGTTCCGAGGCAATGAGCACCATAACCGGGCGTTTGCCGTCGGGCATGGGCTCGACCACACACCCATCCACCTCGCTGTTGTAACGCCGCCCGAGTGCGTAGTAGAGCGATGCAGGCTGCACGTCGGGATTGCTCGTATAGCGCAGCGCCACGATGCTCGTGCCATTGGTGAGCGCTACGTTCAGGTACGAATGCTCCCGCACACCCGCTTCGATAAGCAGCGTGCTCAAATCATCGAGTGCGCGGTGGAGCGCATAGACCATATCGCTGCAACTGATGTCCCCCCACGGATCCTCGATATGGTTGAGCACCAACCCAAAGAAGTGTTCCGAATCGGTCGAGCCTAAAATGGCATCGTAGGCGGTGTCGTTGAGGGTGCGCAACAGTTTGCGCCGTACCTGGCGGAATCCGCCAATCATGCCGTTGTGCATGAACATCAGTTTGCCGCACATGAACGGATGGGAGTTGACCTCCTCGACCGGAAAGCCGGGCGTTGCCGCACGGATATGCGCAAACAGCAGCGGTGAATAGATCTTTCGCGCCAGATTCCGCAGGTTTGCATCGCTCCAGGCTGGCTTGATCGAACGGAAGACACACGGCTCGCTATCGAGTTCGGGTACGTACCACCCGACCCCGAAGCCATCGCCGTTGACCGCCACCGACATTTCGCCAGCATTGACACTTTGAGCAACCACCAGCGAGTTCCGCGGCTTGTAGAGAAGGTCGTGCGCCACAATCGGCGGACCGCTGTATGCAACGAATCGGCACATACGTCCTGCTTCACGAAAAGTATGCCGAAAATACGAACTACCCCTACCGATAGCAGCAGACCGTGGATGCAGACCAACTGCTGCTGTCGTCTATATTTGCGCGCTTGGGTGCGCCGGCAATCCTCTCTGCTGGCGTCCATCCGGCAGCATTCAACACCAACTATGCTCCCAGCAGGCGATGGCAATTCGCTGTATTCCCGTCGAGGAATTTTTTCGCAATCCGTGCATTAGCCAGGTTCGCATCGCCCCCGACGGCAAGCACGTGGCCTGGCTTGCTCCAAACAACGGACAACTCAACGTTTGGCTCTACGACCCAGCCAGCGGTACCGGTCGCTTCCTCACCGACGAACGGCAGCGCAGCATCCAAGCCTTGGCGTGGGCAAATTCCCATACGATTGCATTCCTGCGCGACACCGCCGGCGACGAGAATTACCAGCTCTACCTGCTCGATATTGACTCGACCGCTCCACCGCGCCGTTGCACTCCTGCCGACGGAGTGCGGGCAGGTATTCTGAACACCTTGCCGCATGACGAACGCCGCATCCTGATCACCCACAATGGCCGCAAGCGCGAGCTGTTCGATGTCTATGCCCTCGACCTTGCCAGCGGCGACCTTGAGTGCATCGCCGAAAATCCCGGCGGTGTGACCGGCTGGCTCGCCGACGATGAGGGCACGATCCGAATCGCAATCCGCACCGACGGTGCTAACACCACGTTGCTCTACCGCGATCGGGATAGCGAACCCTTCCGCGAATTGATCACAACTAACTTCCGCACAACGCTTGTCCCACTCCGCATGGCACCCGATGGGCGGCGATTCTACGTGCTCTCGAACCGTGGACGCGATACTGCCGCGGTGTACGTGTTCGACCCAACGACACTCCACGAAGAAGAGCTCATCGCTGCAAGCGATACCTACGACATGGACGGCATCCTCTACTCACTCAAGGATCGGCGACCGATCGCGGCAAGTATGGTTTCGTGGAAGCACGAATACATCTTTCTCCACCCCGATTGGCAGGCACTCTGGGAACGCGCCAATGAGCACATCACCTCCGAGTTGGGCAATGCGCTTGTGGTCCAGTTGACCGATTGGTCGCTCGACCACGAATGGATCGTGCTCAGCGCATACGGCGACGTGCAACCACCTGTGTACTACCTTCTGCACGCCCCGACGGGCTCGCTCCACCACCTCGGCAGTGCCATGCCACACCTTGCAGCCGATGAGCTGGCGCACCAGCAGCCGATCCACTACCGCAGCCGCGACGGATTGCTCATTCGCGGATACCTGACCGTCCCGCGCCAGAGCACCAAGCCACTGCCCTTGATTGTCCTGCCCCATGGCGGTCCGTGGGTACGCGATGTGTGGGGATTCAATCCGGCTGTGCAACTGTTTGCCAACCGTGGGTACGGAGTGCTCCAAGTCAACTACCGGGGTTCGACAGGCTATGGACGTCGGTTTTGGGAAGCTTCCTTCAAACAGTGGGGACGCGCTATGCAGGACGACCTCACCGACGGCGTCCGATGGCTTATTGCCAACGGCGTTGCTGATCCCGAGCGCATCGGCATCGTTGGGGGTAGCTACGGTGGCTATGCCGTGCTTGCAGGGCTTGCCTTTACGCCCGAGCTGTATCGCTGCGGCGTGGACATTGTCGGAGTGTCGAACCTGATCACTTTCCGAAAAACCATTCCACCTTACTGGACACCGCTCAACCAAATGCTCGACGAGATGATCGGGAACGTCGAGACTGAAGAAGAACTGCTGCACCAGGTATCACCGGTCTTCCATGCCGACCGCATTCGCGCACCGTTACTGGTTTTCCAGGGCGCCAACGACCCACGCGTCAACAAAGCTGAATCCGATCAAATCGTCGAAGCTCTTCGCGCGCGCGGCGTCCCCGTCGAGTACTACGTCCGCGACGACGAAGGCCATGGTTTCCTCGACGAGCGAAATCGCACCTGGATGTATGGCATCATCGAACGCTTTTTGGCAACACACCTTGGCGGACGTACCTGCAATGGAACTGACGACTACGCTCAGTGAGCATGTCCGCACTCGGCTGGCACGAGCAGAGCGTATTGCTGTACTCACCGGTGCGGGGATCTCTGCCGAAAGCGGGGTGCCAACCTTCCGCGATCCGGATGGACTATGGGCACGCTTCCGGCCCGAAGAACTTGCAAGCATGGAGGGGTTCCTGGCAAACCCTGAGCGCGTCTGGCAATGGTATCAGCACCGCCGCCACGTGCTCGAATCGGTTCAACCCAACCCAGCACACCGGGCATTGGTGCAACTGGAAAATCTCGTCGGCGAGGTGATTATCATCACGCAGAACGTTGACCGCCTTCACCAACGCGCAGGAAGCCACCGCGTGCTCGAACTGCACGGGAACTTGGAGGACAACTACTGTTCTGCCTGTGGCAGACCCTACTGCGACGACGGAAGCGCCGATGACCGCTTGCCGCCGCGCTGTCCGAGCTGTGGTGGATTGATTCGCCCCGCGGTGGTGTGGTTCGGCGAACCGCTCCCGGCCGATGTCTTTGCTGCTGCCGAACGTGCTGCGCGGCGTGCCGAGGTGTTTTTGGTCGTGGGAACATCGTGCCAGGTATACCCTGCAGCAGCGCTACCACAAATCGCATGGGAATGCGGTGCAACGATCATCGAGATCAACCCTTTGCCAAAGCCCATTGGTTCGATTGCCCATGCAGTGTTGCCCCACAAGGCTGGGAGCGCTCTGCCTGCATTGGTTGAGCATATCGCCTGGCTCCGCGCTACCGGCGGAACGGAACAAACCACACTTCCCCAACGCTGAGCGTCACACTCAAACGGAAGAACTCTTCGCGGATTGCTAGCCCACTGCCACGAATTCCCGCGGTCAGTGCAGCATCAATCATTGCAGCACCACCGAACGGAATCTGCAACCCAACCGATGCGCCATACTCGCGGAGCGGCGCACCGCTGACGACAACAGGCCACTGCTGGATGAAAAGCCCCCCACTCACCCCGACGCGATCGGTAAATGCAGCACCGGCACTTCGACTGCCGCGGTAGTTGGTTGCCAGACTCAGGCGATAGCTGCTGCCTGCTCCTGCCAGCGGCGAGAATCGGTACTGCGTCGTCACCGCAGGCGACCACTCCCCATCGAGCATCAAGAGCCACCGGCGCACACTGTATGTAATGCCGCCTCCGATGCTCATCGGCAACGGCGACGACAGCCGGGTTGTAAAACTCGTATCGAACGAGGGCTGTGTGGCAGATGGTGCAAAGCTCTGGTAGATGAGTGTGCGTTCCACGTGCAGCGGTTGGAAGAGTCCCACAGCAGCCCCAGCGCTCCAGCCATTGCCAAGCTCGGCGTACACACCGGCACGCCCCCCCACGGTTGCCAACACATCGTTTTGGGTCGAGACAGCTCGTTGTGCTGCGTCGGAGACAATTGATGTTTCGGTCTGATCACTCAAGAGTCCGAAACCATAGAGGAATGCTATCCCCGCATAGATGCCTGGTGCAAGGCGCGCCGAGCCGCCAGCATAGGCGGTCACCATGCCACCACCGCCGCGGTAGGTTGTGCTCCCATCGAGAACACCAACGTCGGGCAGCTCGATTTGAAATCGTCGGAGCGAGGTGTAGTTGATCGCCGACGAGGGAAACACGCCGATGCTGGCAGCGATCTCGAGGCTGGTGTCAATCGCAAAGAGCAGAGCAGCACCGTCGAGCTTGCCGTTGTTCTGCCAGCTACGCGTTCCCGCCTGCGTAATCTGCTGTTGGTTGAAGCGATAGCCACCTTGAATGCGCGTTGACTTGACCAATGACCACAGTGCCGGATTGGCTATGCCGAAGACGTAGTCCGATGGCACAGCATAGGCAGCACCAGCGAGGCCTTCGTAAGCAGTGCCGAAGGTTGTTCGCTGCTGCCCAAGTCCGAAGGCGGTGTAGTTTGCGCCGCCTTGCGCATGTGCAACAACGAAGACGCTGCAGAGCAGAAGGAGAATTCGCAGCATACTCATCGTGGAGCACCCGGGCGAGGGATGTACGTAATGACCAAGCGTGGACGAAGGCTGTCGGGAGCATCCGCACCAAGGAGAACAAGCCGTTCCAGCCGAGCATTGCGCGAGCGGAAGATAGCGGTGCCGCGTCCTTGTTTGCGTTGACGCAAATAGTCCACCAGTGGCGCAATGTTGGGAAACACCATCCGTGCACTGCCAGCAAGCTGCCCACCAACAAAGCCCAGCGACCTTGCAGCGGTGCTATCGGTATAGCCTATCTCGAGTGTTGTCGGGATGCCGCCGTTACCTGCAATGCGTTGCGTGGTGTCGGTCGTGAGGGCAAGTTGGGCATTGAGCACCGCATCCAGTGGCGGCAAAGCGCTCAGATCGAGCGTTATCGCAACCTCGGAGCGCACAATAGACTGCACCGGCAGCCCACCGTTGCGGGGCGAGGTTGCACGGACAAACGTTGCATCGTTGCCAGAAAAGACCAACACTGAATCGGTAGCACCATCCTGGCGACGGTAGTAAATCCGCAATCGAACAAGGGCACCGATGGGGTTACCCGTTGCTTGCGTCTCGAACTCGCGCACCACCGTTGACGATGAACTCGGCACAAAGCCGATACCGTAGATCGTTGCGCGGGCAGCGGTATCGGCCATTTTCTGGAGCCATGTTGCCACGCGCTGGAGACCATCGGCCGTAAGCGGTATCTCGACGTCGCTCAGCGAGTCGGCAAGCGGGATTTTCTGTGTCCCATCGAACACCGCCAGTGGCACTGGGTCGAAGTACTGCGGGTTCGGCACCGCATCGGTCGAAAACAGGTTATCCCATCGTGGCTCAATGACAACATTGCCGCTGCTATCGTCGCTAATCCAGCGCTGACGAAGTTCGTGCACGGTGAATGCCAACACGTTCGAGAGACTATCGCCAACCACGTAACGATGCGGACGGATCAGCAACCGAGCACCGAGAATATCCGATGGTTGAATCCAGCCGAGCGTATCAGGCAGGGTCGTAAAGCGTAGCAGTGTTGCAGCATGCAGTTCTGGCGTGCGCCCAATAAACAGCATGCCGGCATTGAAGAGGTAGGATGGGGTCACCAGTGGTTGCGTTGCCACAATCAGCGGCAGCGTCGTGGAGCTGAGTTGCTGGACGCGGCTTGTGTCGTAGATGAGCTCACTACCCACTTCGGTCGGCGGCTCGTTGCACGCCCACACGAGCACCGCCATCGCCACAAGCACGCTCCGGAGGATCATCGGGCAGTTGTTGCCAGAATCTCACGATAGATCGCTTCGTACCGGCGCGCGCTGTTTGTCCAGGAGAAATCCTGGCTCATAGCGTTTTGCACCACTGCTGCCCAATAGGTAGGTTTCTTGTAGAGCGCCAGGGCACGTTTGATGGCCGCCAGAAAGTCCTCGGCTCTGTAGTCGCGAAAGACAAAGCCTGTTCCTTTTCGGGTTTTGGGGTTGAATTCTGCGACGGTGTCAATAAGTCCGCCGGTGGCACGCACAATCGGGATCGTACCATAGGCCATCGAGTACATTTGGTTGAGTCCGCACGGCTCATAGAGGGAAGGCATCAGGTACATATCCGCACCAGCCTCGATCAGATGCGCAAGTTCGTCGTCGAAGCCCAGCACAACAGCCAGCTTGGAAGGGTGTCGGGAAGCGAGTTTTTCCAATGTGTTTGCCAGCGACGGATCGCCTTCCCCAAGAACGACAACCTGGACGTTCTCCTGGAGCAGTGCCGGGAGTGCTTCGATCAGCAAGGGAATTCCTTTGGCTTCTCCCAGGCGGGCAATGGTTGCCAGCACGGGAGCCTTCTCATCCTGCGGAAGGCGAAGCCGATCGCGCAGCGCTTTTTTATTGAGCGCTTTTCCCTCTTTCCACGAGGAGCTATCGAAGTGATGCCGGATGAACGGGTCAGTCGCAGGATTCCAGTGGTATGTGTCAATACCGTTGAGGATACCGTGGATGGTGTAGTTGCGCAAGACGGTATGCATGCCACCACCGATGAGCTTGTCTTTGGTGATTTCTTTGGCGTAGGTGGGACTAACCGTTGTGATGGCATCGGCGAATTCCAATCCGGCTTTGGTAAAGTTGAGCTGCTTGGCATGCGTCACCCGCGGATAGACGTGCGAGGGCAATCCTGTTTTGTCCAGGCTTGCCGCTGGAAAGACACCTTGATCAGCAGCGTTATGAATGGTGAACACCAGGCGTGTGCGTGCAAACTCCTTGGCGTGCATCGTGCGGATATACGCCCCAATGAGCCCTGTCTGCCAGGCGTTGCAGTGGATGATATCGGGAAACCAACCAAGGAGCAGGCAGGTGGTCACAACCGAACGGTCGAAAAAAATAAAGCGCTCGTCGTTGTTGTATGGCTCACCGGTGATGGGATCGGCGTAGAGACCCTTTTTGGAGTCGAAGTAGGTGAAATTGGTCGTAACGTAGGCTTGGACTTTGGTCCGTGGGTTCTGCATGGACGAGGATTTGATCGTTGCCAGCTCGACGGTGTCGCCGATCGCGATAGGCACCTCTTTGAGGCGGTTGATCTCGTGGATGCGATTCCGCCGCTCGCTGACATTGCCGTATTTGGGCAGCATGACGCGGACATCATGACCAAGCTCACGGAGGGCGATCGGAAGCGCGTGGGAGACATCGGCCAATCCACCAGTTTTGGCAAAGGGGTAAACTTCACTGGAAACGAAAAGGATACTCAACGGACGCTCAGGCATAGGTGTGTCCGCCTTGGGAATAGGTGAAACGGGATGTTGCCTCCGCGAAAGCACCGATCCGCTGGCACACCATCAGCGTAACAGTGCTCTGCATCGTGTGTGCATCGTCTACAGGTGCAAAAATACGCATGCACGCGCCCTTGCCCCATCCGTGCTGCCAAGTGAAACACGAGCGAAGTATTGGATTTGGCTTGTAATTTTTTTTTGTGTACATTTGCACCGCCTTACGTTTACTTTGTCGAATACCTCCGATCGGCACCATGAAACAAGTCGTTGTTCTTGCGCTCTGGCTGTGTGTCTTTGCACTCAGTACCCTCGACCTTCGCGCCTACCGCGAAGGGTATGCCGGCGTCACAAGCACTGGCTGTGGTGGCAATGGCTGCCATGCCAATCAACCGAGTACCCTGACAACAGTCTTGCTCGAGGGTGAACGGCTGGTCAATCCCAATACTGTTTACACCTACACACTCCGCGTTCGCAACTCAAGCGCTATCTATGCGGGATTCAACTTAGCAGCCTACGATACCAACGGTCAGGCAGCCGGAATGCTCCAATACCCAACGACCGAAAATCAGTACGTCAAGGTACTCAATGGCGAGCTGACGCATCGGGTCCGCCGAACGATGAGTAACAAAGGAACCTATCGCGAAGCATCGTGGCAGGTGCAGTGGCGCACTCCCGAAACGCCGGGTCGGTACACCATCCGTGCCGTTGGTCTTGCTGGCGATGGCGATGGACGAGCCAGCGCTGCTGACGTGTGGAATTACCTCCCAACCACCACGCTGACGGTGCGCGGTATTGTACTGAATGCTCCGACCACGAGCACATCGTATTGCACGGGCGACACCGTTACGCTGCAATGGATTAGCTACGGCATCACAACAACCAACCTGCTTTATTCCAGCAACGGTGGAACTTCGTGGATTCCGGTAACAACACTCGAAGCTCAAGAGGGAGCCAACACCTATCGCTACGTCATTCCCCAAAGCATTAGTCCTGGTTCCAACCACGTATTCCGCATTACCAGCGCCGACGACGAACTCATTGGCGCCAATACCCCTGCACTGACCGTTAATCCGCGGACGGCAATTCGTACCCAACCGCAATCGCCAGGCGCCCGCTGTGAGGGCGGGTCGGTGACACTGTCGTTATCGGCCACGGGTGCATCCCTTTCGTACCAATGGAAGCACAATGGTACCCCGGTGCCAGGAGCGACCAGCCCACAATGGCCGCTTTCCAATCTCCGCACCGACCAGTCCGGCGAGTACGTCTGTGTCGTCTCCGGCGCTTGTGGTACGGTAACGAGCAATCCCGTTACCCTTACCGTAACACCTCTACCGAAGATCGCCGAGCAGAGCACCGACACTACCCTATCCGAAGGCACTGCGGTCGAGCTTTTTGTCCGCGCCTCCAGCGATAGCGGTATCGCCTACCAATGGCTCAAGAACGGGACACCGATTGCCGGAGCGACGACCGCTCGCTGGCGCATCAACGGTGCACCCAGCGATAGCGGAGTCTATATCGCACGACTGACAAACACTTGCGGAACGGCTGAGTCTGCACCCATCCGCATTCGCATCACGCCAGCAACGACGGTTGAGAACGTGCCTTCGCCATTGCACTCCATCTATCCGCAACCAGCCAGCGACGCCGTCATTATCGAAACCACGCAACCCGTCGAGCACATCGAGCTCTGCGACGTGCGTGGGCGGTTACTCCGGCGAATCTCCGTCCAGCCTGGCAATGCACGCCTTGTGCTCGAGCTTGTCGACGAAGCAGGAATTCCCCTTCATCCGGGGATCTACTTGATCACCGCAGTTACCGGCGGGCAGCGGTTCAGCGCGCCCCTCCTTGTCGCACCACGGTAGCACGAGCTGAAAAAAAGTACACGAGGGTTTGGTTAGTAACGAAAAATGTTGTAAGTTGGTAGCAGATGAGTCAATCAATGTTTCACCATTAGAATAACATCCTTACCATGAAGCGCTGCATTGCCACTGTTTCGTTGTTGTTAGTGTTGGTTGCGTGTGCCTGGGCATATCCCAACGGCATTTCTGGACAAACGACATCTGGCTGCACTTGCCATTCCACCTCGTCGTCGAGTGCGACGTCGCTGAGCCTGAGCGGACCGACAACCGTCAATCCCAGTTCGACGACTACCTTCACGCTCACACTGCAGAACAGTAGCCGTCCCATGGCTGGCTTGGATCTGGCTATTGTCAATTCGAGTGGGCAGAACGCTGGCTCACTGGGTACGGTCAGCGGTCAGCTCACCCAATTGATGGGCGGTGAGCTGACGCACACACAACCCAAATCCCTTAGCGGCGGGAGTGTATCGTGGCAATTCACCTGGCAAGCTCCCTCGACACCGGGACAATACACCGTTCGCGCAGTGGGCAACGCCGTCAACGGCAACGGAAACGCCGATGCTGGCGACCAATGGAATTTCCTCCAGAATACCACTATCACCGTCAAGGGTATCAGCATTACAGCACCGACCCCATCGCAAATCCTCTGCGCTGGTGGGAGTGTAACGCTCCAGTGGACAAGCTATGGGATTAGTTCTGTTGTGGTCGCACTCTCCAGCGATGGCGGCAATAGCTTCACCACCGTCGGCACACTCACCTCGCAGGATGGACAAAATTCGTCGAACTTCACGCTTCCCTCAAGTTTATCGCCGGGGAACCAGTACCGCATCCGTCTGACCGATGCAGCCGACAATACGATTTCCTCGACAACACAAAACCTGACCGTCGCTTCTCCACCGAGCATTACAGCACATCCCCAGAATGCCGCTGTCTGCGAGGGTGCAACGGTCAACTTCAGCGTAACAGCCACGGGCAGCAACCTTTCCTACCAATGGCGGCGGAATGGTACGAATCTATCCGGCGCAACCCAAGCGACACTGACACTGTCGGGGGTCACCACCGCGCAAGCTGGTTCGTACGACTGCGTCGTCAGCGGCTCGTGTGGTCAACCACTGACCAGCAATACTGCCACGCTAACAATCAACCCGCAAACCACCATCACTGCTCATCCGCAATCAGCCACTGTCTGCCAGGGTGCGTCCATCACCTTTAGCGTCACGGCAACAGGCACCAATCTTCGCTACCAGTGGAAGAAAGGAACGCAAGACATCGCTGGTGCCACTGCAGCCAGCTACTCCATCGCATCGGTTGCACTGGCAGACACCGGACTTTATGCGTGTACCGTCAGCGGTGATTGTGGTTCTCCCACCAGTAATCAAGCACAGCTTCAGGTTGCAATTCCTCCGGCAATCACCACACAACCGCAATCCCAGACCCTCTGCGAAGGGCAAGCACTCACGCTTAGCGTTGCGACCAGCCGCGCAATTGCCAACCTCTACCAGTGGAAAAAAGACGGCGCACCGCTCAACGATGGCGGACGCATCCAAGGAACACGCACAGCAACCTTGCGGATTACTGATCTATCGAGCAATGATGCCGGTAGCTACGCCGTCGAGATCACCAACGCTATTTGTCAAGGCTCGACCACCTCGAATCCAGCAGCGGTTACTGTCAACGCAAAACCAGTCATCACGACCGAACCACAATCGCAGACCGTCACGCGCGGCAGTTCGGTAACATTCAGCGTCACGGCATCGGGCAGCGCATTGCAGTACCAGTGGTTCCGGAACGGTCAACCAATCAGCGGAGCAACCGATGCCACCTACAGCATCACTAACGCACAGGATAGCCACGCTGGTTCGTACTACGTCACCATTTCCAACGAGTGTGGGTCAGTGCAGTCACGGCAGGTGACACTCACCGTCACCGACCAGCCAACACCTGTACTGGAGCTGTCTCAAGGAACAATCACCTTCCTCGGAGTCCGCGTTGGTGTGAGCGACCAGCTACGCATTCAGCTCTATAACCGTGGCACCGCACCGCTCCAGCTCAACCAGGCGAGCATTAGTGGAAGCGGTGCATCGGCTTTCTCGATAACCGTAACCCTACCGGCCACCGTTGCGCCGGGCGACTCCCTGAGCGCAACGCTCAGCTTCACGCCCACCACTGCCGGCAGCTTCACAGCCACGTTGAGCGTCACCAGTAACGGCGGCGATCGGACTGCAACGCTGAGCGGTCAGGGCTTTGCGCGTGCGCTCACACCCGAAACGGTTAGCTTCGATACCACCCAAACTGGAGAAAGCACCCAGCAAACAGTTCGCCTCTGCAACCAAACGGGCGCAATGGTCACCGTTGATTCTCTCACCATCGCAGGGGACGATGCAGCCGCATTCGAGCTCATCCCGGGTCCGTGGATGATGGAAATCCGCAACGGTATTGGAGCGCTTGCGTGCCACGACATCCCCATCCGTTTCCGCCCAACGCGAAGCGGTATCCACCAGGCGGTCGTTCGACTCTCCTGCAGGCAGCTAACGGCTCCGTTCAGCGAAGAAATCATCCTCCAGGCGGTAGCAACCCAAAGCTCCAGCGTCTCCGAGGCGGAACGCTTTGGTGTTCGTATTCTGCCGAACCCAGCTACTGACGAAGTCTCATTCGACGTTGGCGATCGCACTGCGCTAGTTCGCATCTTCGACGCCCGCGGCATACAGGTTCATACCGCCACGGCGCAGGCAGTCTATCACTGGCACACGCAGGATAGTAACGGCGTCCCTGTTGCTGCCGGTGTGTACACGGTTGTCCTTGCTCTCCCCGACCGAACGCTCACGGTGCCGATCGTGATTGTTCGCTAAAGCGGCGGGTGCGTGTAAGGAACGCGCGGCACCTCCGGTGTGGGGGTGCCGCGTTCGTTATCGCAGGTTGGTCCAGCTCCCAGCGTTGTAGGCTTCGATGCCTTGGCGGCGGAGCATCGCTACCGCAGTTCCAGACCGCGCGCCCGAAGCACAGACAGCCACAATCGGTTTACCACGGGCAGCCAACTCGCTGAGGTGTCGCTCGAGCTGCTCGAGCGGGATATTGCGTGAACCTGCTGCATGCCCGGCAGCAAACTCACCAGGTGTGCGCACATCAATCAGCACTGCGCCCGATTGGAGGAGCTTACGTGCTTTCTGCCGATCAACAGCATGCTGCTGACCGCCGAATAACCATCGGAACATAGACAAGCTATACAGTTAGTGAACCATGTACGGCGAGTATGATGCACCAAGTGCGCCTGCGATTCATTGCACGGAACATTTGGGGGTAGCGTTGCTGTTGTGCAGATGTAACATCAACAGGAGTATGCAGCCATGGCATCAGCACGCCAGCGCTTGATTGAAGCGCTCGAACGCGCAGCCGACCAGCTTGAGCAAGGCGCTCCCTACCAGTGGGGGCATGTTGGTCAATGCAACGTCGGGCATGTGGTGCAACATCTTGCTCAGATGAGCGACCGCGATATCATGGCCGCATTTGGGCGAACGCTGACCGAGTGGCGCCTGCACGCTGCGGAATACTTCGATGCCGCAGTTGGCGATGAACCACTGGCTGCCACAGAATCCCAGCAGGACCGCTGTACTCAGGGCAGTGTGCCGCTGGAACAGATTTATCGCTTGCTTGCAGATGCAGGGCTGACTGCTCAGGACATTGGTCACTTGGAGTTCCTCTCCGATCCACACGTGCTGGCACGGATCAAACGTTGCTCCCTACGCCGCAACGATCCCGCCGATGCAGCGCTCTACATGCGCACGTACGCAGCGCTGCTTGCCGGGCGTGATGCGGCAGCACAGCACACTGCGGAAGCTGCGTATATTTGCGCTTGAGTGCAGCACGCGCATGCGCTCTCCGCAAGGAGAGGTGGGTGAGTGGCTGAAACCAACGGTTTGCTAAACCGTCGTAGTGGTACAAACCGCTACCGCGGGTTCGAATCCCGCCCTCTCCGCAGCCGCATTCGTTGGCGCCGTATTTTCGGCGCCAGTTTTTTTGTCGCCCCGCAGGTCGCTATGGTGTCGGAAGATGTGCTCGCAGTGGTCTATGTTGTTGCATCGGTAACCTTCATCGTAGGGCTGAAGCTACTCTCGCATCCGCGGACGGCACGTCGCGGGAATGCAGTCGCCGCAGGGGGAATGCTTTTGGCGATCGTGGCGACCCTGTTGCTCCACACCGATGGAGGCAAGCCAATCGGGAATCTCCTTCTCATCATCGCTGCCATGGCGCTGGGAACTCTGATCGGTTGGGTCAGTGCACGCCGTGTTCCGATGACAGCTATGCCGCAGATGGTGTCCCTCTTCAACGGAATGGGTGGCGCCTGTGCTGCTGCAATTGCGATGCTCGAAATGCTCCATGCTTCCGCCAGCCCGCTTCCCCTTGAAGCAACAGCATCGAGCATGATCGTCGCCAGCGCCATTATTGGAAGCGTCTCGTTCAGCGGCTCACTCATCGCATTTGCAAAGCTTCAAGGTCTCATCGAGCGTTCGTTCCGTTTCCGCGGGCAAAACGTGGTCAATAGCGCTGTGCTCCTGTTGGCAGTCGCCATCGGCATCACCATTGTTGCAGGCGGACAAACCGATCCAGTCCTGTTTGGCGCAATGATTACAATTGCTCTTGCCTATGGCGTTGCCTTCGTCATGCCGATCGGGGGCGCAGATATGCCAGTGGTGATCTCGTTCTTGAACTCCTGCACGGGGATGGCCGCAGCCTTCGGCGGTTTGTTCTATGGCAATCACGTGATGCTCACCGGTGGCATTGTGGTTGGTGCTGCCGGCATGCTCCTGACGCTGCTAATGGCACGGGCAATGAATCGCTCAGTACTGAATGTGCTCTTTTCGCACTTTGGAGAAAGCGCCACCGCAACCGGCAGCAGTACTCATGGCACCATGCGTAGCATTACACCCGACGATGCCGCCGTCATGCTTCGTTATGCACGCGACGTGGTCATCGTACCTGGCTACGGCTTGGCAGTTGCCCAAGGTCAACACGCCTTGGTCAAACTTGCAACCGAACTCGAACACAGCGGCGTACGCGTGCGCTACGCCATCCATCCTGTTGCTGGCCGCATGCCAGGACACATGAACGTGCTCCTTGCCGAAGCCAATGTCCCCTATGAACAGTTGGTCGAAATGGAGCAGATCAACCCGGATATGCCGCAGGTGGATGTTGTGCTCGTCGTTGGTGCCAACGACGTGGTCAACCCTGCGGCTCGCACAGATCCCTCCAGTCCCCTCTGGGGCATGCCGATCATTGATGCCGACCGTGCGCGCAATGTGATCGTCATCAAGCGAAGCATGAATCCAGGATATGCAGGCGTTGATAACGCGCTGTTCTACCTGCCGAACACCTCCATGCTGTTTGGGGATGCTAAAGCAATGCTGGAAACAGTTCTCGATCGCGTCAAACAACTCTAACAGGTGCACCAATGGCTCATCGCGGATGGCTCTATCTTGCCCTTGCGCTTGTTGCTACCAGCATCGTTATTGCCTGGGCAATTACTCACCGGAACGCGCGATTGGATAGTGTATCGGTCGTTGGCCTGGGGCAGCGTGATTTCGAATCGAATTTGATCGTCTGGCAGGGAGAATTCTCCAGGGAAAGCAAAAATCTTCAGGAGGCGTACTCCTTGCTCCAGCGCGATCGGCAAGCAACAGAAGAATTTCTCCGCTCAAAGGGTGTTCAGCCCACCGAGCTTCAGTTTTCGGCAGTCTCCATTACGCGACTGTACACAACCAACTACGACGAGATGGGGCGTATCCGTGATCAGCACTTTGCAGGTTTTCGGCTTCTGCAGACCGTTCGTATCGAGTCCGGTGACCTCGACCGCATCGAAGGTATTTCGCGCGATATTGCTGAGTTGATCAGCCGCGGCGTCGAATTCAATTCTGGTACACCGCAGTACTTCTACACAAAGCTCGACTCGCTCAAGATCGCCCTCATTGCAGCGGCAACGGCAGATGCACGGCGTCGCGCCGAGACCATTGCCCACCATGCAGGCACCAGTCTGGGTGATGTGCAGTCAGCATCGCTGGGGGTGTTCCAAATCACCGAGCGCAATTCATCGGAAGAACTCGATTGGGGCGGCACGTTCAACACCACTGCTCGGCAGAAAACAGCGCGCGTGACTGTTCGGCTGCGCTACCGCTTGTAGGCTGCACAGCGTGCACCAACGCTAATTTTGCCCTCCACACCACCCGATTGTGGCAATGATTCTTTCGGACACAGAAATCTTGCATCACCTCGAACGCGGCAGCATCGTCATCGAACCCTTTCGGCGGGAATGCCTGGGCACCAACAGCTACGACGTCCACCTGGGCAAAACGCTGGCCGTTTACGTTGATCCCATTCTGGATGCGCGGCGGCACAATCGCGTCGAGTACATCGAAATTCCCGACGATGGTTACGTCCTCGAACCGAACCGCTTCTACTTAGGCGTCACCGAAGAGTACACCGAGACTCATCTCCACGTGCCGTTTCTGGAAGGGAAGTCCTCGGTCGGACGCTTGGGCATTGATATTCACGCCACCGCCGGCAAGGGAGATGTCGGGTTTTGCAATCATTGGACGCTGGAAATTTCCGTCAAGCAGCCGGTGCGTGTCTATGCGGGCATGCCCATTGGGCAATTGATTTATTTCGAAGTGCGAGGCACAATCGGGACTCCCTACAGCCAAAAGTCGAGCGCCAAGTACCGTGAGCGCACCGCGCTCCCTGTTGAGTCTATGATGTGGCGCAACTTTCTGCACAAGGCTTCATGAAACGGCTGCTTGCGGTGTTGGTCGTGCTGGCTGCCTGCGCACCACCGCCACCGCCACCAGCGGAACAGCTTGATGCAAAGCTCGCCTGGCTACCGCTTGCCTCGGAAGAAGAGCTTCGTAGTCCCGACGGTGATCTGCTGCTGCCACTACCGGAGGGATGGACGCTGCTGCCACCGTCTCGCGACTTAGCCGAAGGAACTATCGGGCTGGCACTCAACCCAGACCTAACGATGAGCGTCGTCATTCAGCGGATCTTTCCCACCGAGGCCCTTGCTGCCGCCCTCGACACCCGCGACATCCGTGCACTGGCGCGTGTCTGCTTCGAACGACGGCTTCAGCGCACAGGCAACACTATTCGCCTAACGAGCAACTTCGGCGCTATCGGACGAGATTCCCTGCGCATGGGGACCTACGAATTTGTTGAGCAGAGCACCGACACCGCCACTGTCCGACGGACCCGAGTGGCGGTTGTACCCACTGCCAGCAGCAACGTCTACGAAGTGGCACTCTCGCCTATCATGCTCTCGCTCGATCGCATCCCGGACGAACGCCGGCTCGATAGTGCATTCCGATTCATGCTCCAAATTCTCCGCGTCCCATGAGTCATGCACAGCAGTACCACTGGTGGGAATTCGCTGCGCGGGCTGCTGCCATCGTCGCCCTGACGGTGTGGTATGGAACGCTGTTCTTGGTGCGGCGTTGCTGCGGAGCACCACCAGCGCTGACCTACACCATTTTCCCGCAATGGGCACGCGCAGTCTTACGAGCAGCAGGAGTACGCCTCCAGGTGCGCGGCACAGAACATTGCCAGCAGGGGATTCCATTGGTTCTCGTGGCGAACCATTGCTCACTGTTCGATATTCCTGTGCTCATGGTTGCATCGCCAGTGCCGGTGCGCATCCTCTACAAGCGTGAATTAGAGCGAGTGCCGTTCCTTGGCTGGGCACTCAAGTGCTCGACGTTCATCCCTGTCGAGCGGGAGCGCCCACAGACCGCTGGAAAGACCGTTCATACTGCCATTGCATCGCTGGCGCGCGATCCAGCCGCACTGATTGTGTTCCCCGAAGGAACGCGTTCGCGCGACGGCTCGCTCGGCCCATTTCGACGCGGTGCCTTTGCTATTGCGTTTGCCACTGGTCGGCAACTGGTTCCCGTCGCAATCATCGGCAGCGGCCAGGTACTACCACCAACGACTCTCCGCTTCAACCGCGGAACGATCGAGGTTGTCTTTCTGCCACCGGTCCAACCGCCGCCCTTCCGCTCGCGTACTGACGAGCGACAGTGGATCGAGCATCTCCGCCACAACATCCTCGCCGCACTCGACCGGGCGTCGTAATCAGCCGGTAATTGCTCGGTAATTCAGGCGCAACGTGCACCCCCGAAGTTCGCGATGAGCGATGGTGTCGCGTATGTTTGCAGTACCTCGGGAAAAAAGAACAACTGTGCGCACCCTCCCACCACGCAGTGCATCACGTGCCACCATCCCATTTTCCTCGGCAGGAATCTGCTGCACCGCTCCGTCGGGCAGCAAAGGATGTTTCACTATCCCACACTTGTAGTATGCGCTTTGTGTCTCTTGTTCTGGCCTGCATTGCAGCAGTCGTATCGGCTCATGCCCAGGGCGTAACAACTGCAACGCTCTATGGGAAGGTTCGCTCCACCAGTGGCGAACCAGTTATTGGTGCAACAGTCGTGGCGAAGCACGAGCCCTCAGGCACGGTGTACGGCGCAACGACTCGCTCCACGGGTGAGTACACGATTCCCGGCATGCGGGTTGGCGGTCCCTACACCATTCGCGTATCGGCAGTCGGCTACCAAAAGCAGGAGCGGAGCAATATCTACCTCCAGCTCTCGCAGAGTATTCGGCAGGATTTTGTGCTCTCGGCCCAAGATGTTCAAGCCCGCGACGTCGTAGTCCTTGCCGAACAGAGCCCCCTGCTGAACGCGTCACGAACAGGAGCGGCAACCTCGGTTGATCAGCGCACGACCACAACACTTCCCACCATTACCCGCCGCATCGAGGACATCACGCGACTGACTCCCCAAATGGGTGCAGGAATGAGTGTTGCTGGCCAGGACAATCGCCTCAACAACATTACCATTGACGGCGCCTACTTCAACAATTCGTTTGGTTTAGCTGGACAACCCGGCGACCGTACCGGTGTGGCTCCTATTTCATTGGATGCCATCGAACAACTCCAGGTCAACATCGCTCCCTACGATGTGCGGCAAGGCAATTTCGTTGGTGCCGGTATCAACACCGTCACGCGCAGTGGCACCAACGAGTGGGTAGGTTCGCTCTACTACTTCTTCCGCAACCAGGATTTGGTCGGTACGCAAGCCAAGGATGCGACCATTGAGCCTGGTACGTTCCGCTACTCGATGATCGGCGCGCGCTTGGGCGGTCCGATTCTCCGCAACAAGTGGTTTTTCTTTGCCAACGTTGAAACCGAAGCACTTACCCAACCAGGCACAACGTTCCGCGCCAACCGCGGGGAGTCAATCGGCGGCACTATTACGCGTGTGCGCGCTTCCTCGCTGGACTCACTCGGTACGTTTCTGCGGGACCGCTTCGGCTACGATCCCGGTCCCTACGAAGGCTACGATTTCGAAACACCTGCCCTGCGCTTTCTGCTTCGCACCGACGTCAATCTCGACGAACGCAACAAGCTCACACTTCGCTACGTGCACCTGGACTCGCGAACGGATGTGCTGGTGTCGAACTCTTCCTCGCTCGGCTTTGGCAATCGGCGCACCAGCCTCGATGCGCTCAACTTCAAGAATTCGAACTACGCCATTCTGGAAAACATTCGCTCCATCGTTGGCGAGTGGAACTCCATTCTCGCTGATAACATGTCCAACCAACTCATCGTTGGATACTCACACCACGACGAAAGCCGCGAGCAACCGAGCACATTGTTCCCCTTTGTTGACGTTCTCGAAAATGGCACCACCTACACGTCGTTTGGCACCGAACCCTTTACACCTAACAATGAACTCCGTTACTGGTCGCTCCAACTCCAAAACAACTTCACGTACTACGCCGGTGAACATACGCTGACCTTTGGGTTGAGTCTGGAGCGCTACCAATCCGAGAACGTGTTCTTCCCTGGTTCGCAGAGTGTCTATGTGTACAACTCGCTACAGGACTTCTACACCGACGCCCTCGACTACCTTGCGAACCCAAATCGAACAGTCTCGCCGGTGACACTGCGCCGGTTCCAAGTCCGTTGGTCCAACATTCCTGGGCAAGACAAACCCATTCAACCACTGAAGGTGTGGTACACCGGACTCTACGCACAAGATGAATGGAACATTCTCCCCACTGTTCGCCTGACAGCGGGACTGCGCGTGGACGTTCCGTTTTTTGAGAACACAGCCTACCACAACCCACAGGTGGACACCCTCTCGTTTCGCGATGAGCAGGGCAACACCGTTCGCTACCGCACCGACAAGATGCCCGATGCTAATGTGCTCTGGTCTCCGCGTTTGGGATTCAACTGGGATGTGTTCGGCGATCGCACGACGATTGTTCGCGGCGGAACAGGGCTATTTACTGGTCGTCCGGCGTATGTGTGGATTTCCAACCAGATCGGGAACAATGGCATCCTAACCGGCTTCGAGCAACTCGACAACACAACACAACGACCGTTCCATCCCGATCCCAACCACTACAAACCGAGTACGGTGACGGGTGCCCCTGCCTCCAGCTATGAGCTGGCACTCACCGATCCATCTTTCCGCTTCCCGCAGGTCTGGCGCTCAACAATCGGCGTGGACCACCAACTGCCCCTGGGTTTTGTCGGTAGTGCTGAATTCCTCTATGCAACCGATGTCAACGGCATCTACTACATCAACGCTAACCTCAAGTCGGCAGATGCGGCATTCACAGGACCTGATGCTCGCCCACGCTGGACCAGCGGCAATCGTATCAACTCGATGATCACCAGTGCTGTGGTCCTCAAAAACCAAAACGTCGGCTATTCTTGGAACGTAGCAGTTTCGTTGGAGCGCCCTTGGCAGAACAATTGGTACTTCAAAGCTGGGTATAGTTACGGCATCTCCAAGAATACTGTTGACCCAGGTTCGATTGCGTTTGGATCGTGGAATAACAACCCGCATAGTGGCGATCCCAACAATCCGGGGTTGGGCTTTTCAGTCAATTCACTTGGTCACCGCGCTTTTGCAACTGCATCGTATCGGTTGGAGTACTTCGACATCGGCGCCACAACAGTTTCGCTGTTCATTGATGGGCGAACCAATGGCAACGCCAGTTACGTCTATGCCGGCGACCTCAACGGCGATGGCGGCACAAGCAACGACCTCATCTACATTCCACGCGATAAAAGCGAAATGAACTTCCAGGACTATTCGGTAACCGTCAATGGGCAGACGGTGACGTTCACCGCTGCCCAGCAAGCTGACGCGTGGGAAGCCTACATTCAGCAGGACCCTTACTTGAGCAAAAACCGTGGCAAGTATGCCGAGCGTGGCGCAGTCTTCCTGCCCATGGTTTGGCGTGCTGACCTGAGCATCACGCAGGACATTTTCGGCAATCTCTTCGGCAACCGGCAAGGTCTGCAACTGCGGCTGGACATCCTCAACGTGACCAATCTGCTCAACAAGGACTGGGGCGTCGGGCAAATTCTCGTCACCCCACAACCTCTGATCGCCCGCGGTGCCGACAGCCAAGGACGCGCCCTCTACCGTCTCCGCAACATCGGCGACAAGCTCTTGAGCACCACATTCCAACAGTCGGCAACCATCAACGACGTGTACCGCATCCAACTGAGCATTCGCTACACGTTCAACTGATCACTGCAGAGTTGATAGCAGCAGCCACAGGAGACGACTTTCCTGTGGCTGCTGTCCATAAGCGCCACAAGGTATGCGTTCCTCCTCTCCCCTGTGCCGCTGTGAACACACCTTGTGGCGGTACTACCATTCGAACTGAACCGAGCAGAACCCTTGGCGCCCGATCAACGTCGGCACTGATCGCGGATTGACGATATTGAGCAGGTTATCAATGCCAGCAGCAATAGCAAGCGTGGCGCCCCACAACGGCAGTCGCTTTTCGACACCAATATTGAGCAGCCAATACCCGGGCACCAGCTCGTCGGGACTATCGAGCAATTGCCCAAGATATTGCGTGCCGTCGTACACGTCTGGATTGGATGCGCGTTGTGGATCCCCGAATGCCCCAACATACTGTGCCCGAACATTGAGTGCAAGCGACCACGGTTGGTAGCGCCAATCAACGCGGGCCGTGGCAGTATGGAACGGACGATACCACAGCCCACGATACTGCTGCCGTCGGAGACGATGGAATTCACCCGTCGAGGGAATAAGGTAGCCCGCTGTTCCGCGGTCAATTGCATCCACCACTCGCTCATCCTCGGCAGCCAACCATTGATAGGATGCACGAATCCCCAATCGGTGCACGCCGACATCAAGCTGCGCAGTAGCGGTGAACAGTGCACCATAGGTTCGCACCGATGCAATGTTCCGGTACGTGAACACCAGCGGCGATTGCTGGTAGGTGTAGTACTCGATCATATCCCGCACGCGATTGACGAAGACCATTGCATCGAGCAGCACGCCTTGCACGTTGACTCCGCCGATGCTGAGTGTGTCGTACTGGAGCGTGGCGCCTGCCATCATCGAAAGTGACTGCTCTGGCTTGAGGTCCAATCCAAGCGTTCGTGCCCCAATCAATTGGTAGCCGACGCCGGCAGGACTGAAGCGAATGTAGAGCTGACGCATATCCGGCGCTTTGAAACCCTCGCCGATGGTGGCATTGAGCGCTACGTGTGGCGTCACCACATAGCGGAGGGACAAGCGGGGCAACACCGGCAAGCCTCCCAGAAGCAACGAGCGGGGCACACCGAATGCGCTCGTCCAGTCCGAGCGCAACGACAGTGCATACGAAAGGTTTTCGGTCGGGTTCCCTTCCCACTGCGCAAAGGCTGCCATCGTTCGGTACAGTGGTCGGTCCGGGTAGCGTGTGCCTCCAGCATCGTCGTAGAGAAACTCTGCTCCCCCCATCGCGCGATTACTGTTCCCCACGAAGCGATCGAACTGCAGGTAGGCCCGCGCGGTCCGTCGTTCGAATGAATCGCTATTGGTGCCATCGGCAGCAAAGGTGTATCCCTCGCGATATGCTGTACCGTAGAGTTGTAGGCTCCATCGCCCAATCGGGCTGAGCCATTCCAGCCCTGTGGACGCAGAGCGATCGAGCGTGGTGAGCGTTCCATTAACTGTGGTGATCTGTCCGGCTTGCGCTTGGAGGAGAGCGCCGCGTGTGGTGCTGCCAAAGACTCGTCCCGTCAGGGTTGCCCGCAGCTTGGGATCAAGCGCCCAACGGATGCGCCCACTGAGCGTGCCATCGTCAATGGTAGGGTAGGCAAATCGCTCGGTATCAGCAACGACCTCGAACGAATTCGTTCGCCGGAGTGCACCGAACACCGAAAGCTCGACCGATTCACCGCCGTAGTGCTGCTCTGCTTGGGTTTCCGTCGCTCCATGATACAGGTACCGTGCCAAGGCTCTTCCTTGATACCCATCATCGGCTCGCCGGGTGATGATGTTGATCACACCGGCAAGCGCATCACCACCGTAGAGACTCGACAGCGGACCGCGCACGATCTCGATGCGCTCGACATTTCCAACCGAGACACGCTGCAGATCAATGACACCGCCCACGCGTCCAGTCAGCGGCTGACCGTCAACCAGAATGAGCGTATAATCTGGACCAAGCCCCATTAGCTGGACGCCACTGCGAATGCTGCCCGGTGCGAGGATCACGCCCGCTTGCTCGCGGAGTAGTTCCCCAATGGTTGAAATTGCTGTCCCGCGCGACTGCTCCCCACTGATCAGCTCCACGCGCACCGGTGCACGCTTGATCGGTGTTTCTGCGCGAGTTCCGGTCACCACAATGGCTTTACTCTGGTAGGACAGCGTGTCGGCGGTATTGAGACGAGGCGGTTGCTGCGCCACAGAATGGAGCAATGGGCTGAGGACAAGAACAAGCGCAATGCGTGTGGTCATTCCAAGGGAAGCGGAAACTGATGCGGCGCAAAAATACACCGCATTGCAAAAATTTGTAAAAACACAAAATTCTTTCAGTACCGGAAATGCTTGATCGGCTCGCCTTTTTCCCCAATTTCGGTCATTGCTTCGATACCGATTTGGAGATGCAGATCGGCAAAGCGTTCGGTCACTTGCCGATCGGAGTCGGCAGTCTTGACCCCTTCGGGCATCAGCGGAACATCGGACACCAACAGCAAGGCTCCGCGCGAGATCTCGTTGGCATGCCCGACGATGAAGATTGTTGCTGTTTCCATGTCAATGCCAATCACCGAGAGCGTTCGGAGCCGTTCGCGGAACCGATCGTCCCACTCCCAGACGCGACGATTGGTGGTGTACACGACCCCGGTGCGGTAATCGTGCCCATGTGCGACGATTTTGTCCGAGACGAACTTGTGCAGCTTGAACGACGGCAGCGCGGGCACTTCCGGTGGCAAATAGTCGTTGCTGGTTCCTTCCCCGCGAATCGCAGCAATGGGCAAAATGAAGTGTCCGATTTCCGTGGATGTTTTCAGTCCGCCACACTTGCCCAGGAAGAGAACCCCCCGCGGTGCCCGCGCAACCAGCAGGTCCATAATCGTCGCAGCATTGGCGGACCCCATGCCGAAGTTGATAATGGTCAAGCCTGCCGAATTGGTTGCCGTCTGCATCGGTTTGCCTTCACCGCGAATGTCACACCCGAAGCGCTCGGCGAAGCGCTCGATGTAGTCGTAGAAGTTGGTCAGCAGGATGTAATCGCCGAATGCATCAATGGGCGTGCCCGTATAGCGCGGCAGCCAGTTGCGTGCAATGTCGAGTTTTGTCTTCATCTTCATAGCAGCAGAAACCAAGTATCATCGCAATCGGCAGCTTGCGTGGCGCGAAATTAGGTCCTCTGAAAAAAGTGTTTGCAAAGTCGGTGCCGGAAGTGTTATTATCGCTGTCACGAGCATGCTGCCGATTAGCAGTTTGCCACCTAAACTGGTCTCATCTTCCCGACGGAGCTACTCATGGCAAAACGAAACGTTACACCTGCACCCAAACGGCGCACTGCAACCCGCGCTGCAGGTTCAGCCACGACGGCAGGCGCATCCAAACGCACGTCCTCGCGGTCGTCGAGCACATCACCAAAAGCCAAAAAAACAGCAACCACACGTCGCGCCGCTCCCGCGCCAGCGAAAAAAACTGCCGCAAAAGCTGCTACCCGGAGTGCTTCCCGTCCGCGTACTACGGCAGCGAAAAAAGCCTCAACGGCGGGCACCACACGCCAACGCGCTACAGCGAAGTCCCGAAGCACCACCCGGACAACCGCAGCCAAGAAGAGCACAACAAAAAAAGCAGCGACCAAAAAGACAGCGAAAACAGCAGCAGCCACCAAAGCTTCTGCCACCAAAACCACGAAGAAAACCTCCACGCGGGCAGCAGCGCGGCCGGTAACGACAAAGGCTTCCCGCACTACATCGAAAGCAGCATCGAAGACAGCTCCTCCCGCTGCAACACCCCAACTTGCCTCGAAACCGGTCACCAAACCAGCCGTGCGCTACTCCGACGAAGAACTCGAGGAGTTCCGCCAGATCATCGAAGCCGAACGCGCAAAAACACTCGACGAACTCCGCATGCTCCGCGAACGGCTCGAGGACCTCAACACCTACGAGACGTCCGAAGAAACTGGCATCTACTCGATGCACATGGCAGAACAGGGATCGGAAGCATACGAGCGCGAGAAAACCTACGCGCAAATTCAACGCATGACCGACTACCTTCGCAAACTCGACGAAGCACTCAAGCGCATCGAGGACAAAACCTACGGCATCTGCCGCATGTGCGGTATTCTGATCGCCAAGGAGCGCTTGCGTGCGGTGCCGATTACCACGCTCTCGGCCTCCTGGAAGCTGCGCGGCAAATGCCCCGAGGATGGCATTGACCGTGTCGGGCCCGATCTCGGCAACGAATAAAAAATCTGCTACCCATCCAAGCCTCGCATCGTCCCTGATAACGAAAGCTCCTGAGTAGCAGACCGGGTGCGCAAGCGGAAGCAATCCTTTGCGCTGGTTTTCGGCGCTCCCTACCGGGCGTCCATGCTCACGGGAGCGCCGCCATCATCCATGATGCCCCCGCGCTTAGCGCTTGAGGTTGTTGACTTCCTGCAACAACTGATCGCTGACGGTAATCGTTCGCGCTGCTGCTTCGAATGCACGCTGCGTCGAGATCAAGTCCGCAAACTGTTCGGTCAAATCCACGTTCGATTCTTCCAGCGCACCGCCGACGACAGCTGTGGACTGGAATATCTCAACTGCTGTGCCAACAATCGGCAATCCACTGTTGGGTGATACAACAAACATGCCACTGCCATCGCGCACGAGCCCGCCAGGATTGGAAAATCGCGCAATCGCAAGCTGACCCAAAATCTCCGACTGTCCGTTGGTAAACGAGCCGATAATCTTGCCTGTGCTATCAACGCTGAGGTTCTGCAAATCGCCCGGTGGGAAGCCGTCCTGTTGCGAGACGGTCAACGTGCTTGCCGAGGCAAACTGCGTCACACCGGCGAGCAAATCCCCCGCGGTTGCCAGCCGGAGCGTCAGCGACTTCGTATCGTCGAATGGCAAGCCCGTTGTGCCGAGCGCGGCATTGAGGTCCGCACCCGCAATGACAAGGTCAAGCGGCGTATTCAACGAACCATCCGGATTGAATTGCACTGTGGTTGTCGGCAGTGTCAATGCGTTCCCGTCGAGCGTGGCATTGAGCGTGAACTCCCCTGCTGTTGCTGTCTTGGTAAAGGTCAACTGCAGGATATGCGTATTGCCGACGTTGTCGTAGATGGTCACCGATGCCGTCACCGACTCTCCATCGTTCATGGTAGCGCTGACATTTCCGCTGAGCGAGATATTCTCGGTTTGCCGCGGCGCCGAACGAATGCCCGGATCAATCCGCAAGCCCGATAGCTGCCGCGACAGAACATTCGCACCATTGGCATCCTTGACGGGGCGTCCGTTCGTATCGCGCGTGATGTTGTATCCCTGGACAACGGCACCGGTGGTACTATCAACGATGTTGCCGTCGCGGTCCAAGCTGAGTGCACCAGCACGGGAGTAGTACTGGACGTCCCCGATACGGTAGATGAAAAATCCCTCGCCGTTGAGCGCCACATCGAGTGCTCGATTGGTCGTCCGCAAGGCGCCTTGCGCAAAGTTGCTCCGAATAGCGCCCATCTGCACGCCAAGCCCAATCTGGAGGGCGTTGCGCCCACCGAATGCCTCTGCCGGCGCCGTCGCAGGACTCAGCAGTTGGGCAAGCTGCTCTGCAAAGATTGCCTCGCTGGCTTTGAAGCCAATGGTGTTGACATTGGCAATGTTATTCGAAATGACATCCATCCGTTGTTGGTGTGCTCGCAGTGAGCTCACACCACTGGTCAAGCTCCGAAGAAGAGCCATAGCGCTGCATCCTCCGCAAAATGAGTTAGCAATGTAGAGCCGTCTTGCCGGTCAGCGATCGTTGGCAGGATAACATTCGGTAGGAAATGCGCATCCTCAGTCGGTCGGATGCGGTGGGTCTCCGTGCCCTTCGACTTGCACGGTCCAACCCTTTCTGCTCCTGCTATACGATCACTGCCGCATCAATGTTGGTGAACACGTTCTCGTGCGCCTGATCGGCTTTGAGTGCTGTGATCACCGTTCGATTCTTGACGCTGACGATAAAGACCATATCGCGCAGCATCACGAAAGCATCGCGTGCACCTTTACGTTCGGCTTTTTCGACGGCATCCTCCAGCCGGACCAAGTCCTCACTGGAGAGCCCCACGCCACGGCTGGCAAGCCGCGACTGCGCATGAGCGGAAAACCGAAGCCGTTCGCTGTCGAGGACTGCATCGAATGAACCACTCGCTGCTTGCGCTTGCGTCGCCAGTGCTGTCGGTAATGGCGTAAACGGAACCGCGACTGGTTGAAGCTCTGCAATCTGCATCGTGCCTGCGATCGAATGAACACTCGCTTCGGTGTATCGTCACTGCTGCCGAAAACTTGAGTGCACTGCCATTCAAAGAACAACGTCGCTCAGCCGATCCAGGTCAGCCCTCGGAGCCAAGTTCGAGAATGCTTCCGATCGGAACCTCGATCGCTCCAAGCAGAACCATGAGGCCGTTGCTGGTGTAGCGAACGCCCGTAATGCGCCCGCGCACCTGAGTTTCCGCACTGACCGGTTTGCCGTCAGTATCAGTTGCACGAATGGTGTACGAATACGTCCCCGCAGGAACAGGATTGCCGCGGTCGTCGCGCCCATCCCATTCGATCGTGTGCGTGCCCTTCGAGAGCACCGATGCAGGCAGCTCCATCGTGCGCACCAGCGCACCACTCGATGAGCGGATCTCCACCGTTGCTCGGGATGCGGGAGCATCGAGCTGATAACCAAGCGTGACCGGCGTGGTGCCATCTGCTTGGAACTGGGAGCTGCTCACCGTTGCCATCTTGCCAATCAGCGAGGGCGCCGAATACTGCGCAATACTGAGTGCAAGCGAGGCGTTGCTCTGGAGCAACTGCTCCAGCGTAGAACTGATGTTCTGCATCTGCTCGAGTGCGGAAAACTGTGCCAGTTGCGCCGCCATCTCCTGGTTCGAGGCCGGATCGAGCGGATTCTGCGACCGCAATTGCAACGTCAGCAGTTTGAGGAAATCTTCCTTACCAAGCTGTTTTGTCGGTTCCTTGACGGTGCGCTGGGGCGCAAGCTCGTCGAAGAGTTGTTGCGTAACCGAACTCAGTGCCTGTGCCATGTTGGGTGCCTCCTACATGAAATGTTCAAACTGTCCTTGGTCATTGTGACGGGATGGAGTGCGCTGGCGTTGCTGTCGCTGCTGGCGACGGCGTTCTGTTTGGTCATCGCCAACAGCAGCAACTGTGACAGGAGTGGGTGGCAGGACCACATGCCGCTCGAGAGCCGGTGGGTCTGCCAGTCGCACCGCTATCGCATCGGCACGAACACCCGAAGCGTGCAGCTCCGTCCGAAGCGTATCAACGGTCTGCGTTACCATGCCCAACGTCTCGGCAGACGAGACAACAATCTGCACAACCGTCTCCGAACCACGCATTGCAAGGTGCACAACAATTGTGCCAAGCGATGCAGGTTCGAGAACAACGCGTGCAGCACTTTGGTTACCCTGCCAGAGTGCCGTAATTGTTGCCCGCAGGACAGCACGGAGTCCTGTCTCTGGTGGCATTGGTGCGCTCGTTTCCGAATGGAGAGGAGCAACCGTCGCGTGGGGCAGTGCCCGATCAGTTTGCATTGGTTCGACCGTCGGCAGGACCGCATCATGATCGTCGAACGGGCGTTCGGAGTTCTGGCGATGGTCTCCGCTTGTGGTTGTCGCAGAACCAGATGGTATGGTAACCGGCGGCTGTGCTGCACCTGCCACTGTCCCTGGTGTTCGGTCGCTGCTCTCGAGTGCTTGTTGCTTCGATGCTGCACCTGCTGGCAGACCCTGGCCGACGGCTGCTGCAGAACCATTGGCAAGGCTGACCTCCATCGGCGAGAGCAATGCCACCTGTTCGCGGTGAAGTGGTGCTGGAACACTGCTTGCCTCGATTGCTTCGGCAGCGGCGTCCAGCACGGTAACCACAAAGGAGAGAGCGCTGCCATCGGTACCATGGAGCGATGCGTGCATCGCCTGAATCGTCGCGTTCGGCAACAGAGGCGCAAGGAGAGTGGCCAGCCGTTCTGCCCATCGCGACGGAGCAAGCAGCGCTGCTCGGCTGCTGCTCTGTTCCAGCGCATCGGGCAACGGTTTCTGCGCAGTGTTGCTGGTGATGACAAATGACCCAAGCATTGCCCCCCGATCAGCTGGCATGGCTAAATTCTGCAATGCATCGTCTGCGTGGGTATGCGACGATTGCAGGTGCGCAGTGGGTTCTCCAGCATCGGCACAGGGCAGAGCCGCATCCAGGCGGAGCGCATCACCAGCACCAAGTGCTGATAGGAGCACAGCAAAGGGAGACTTCGCTTCCGGCAGCAGTTGCGGCCATGCCAACTGCTCGGGCATGAATACACCCGTGCCCGGCAGTGATGGCCAGTTGCCTGGAGCCAGCAGCGAAGGCGGGAATATCGTCGGAATGGAATTCACTGTGGTGCATCCTGCAAATGGTTATCCGTGCCGTCCGGCGTTAGCGCTGCTCGAGCGATGCTAGCGAGATCGCCAGCGCTTTGTCTTTGGGCAATTGTTCCAGTACGCGCGCTGCCGTCTTTCGCTTCATCAGGCGAAGTACTGCCGCAGCATATGGGCTTTCGGCGTTGGCGAGAATTTTCGCTACCTCTGCCGGATCGGCTCGATCGTACATTTCGGCAACCACGCGTAGATTCTTGAGCCGGAGCGAATCCTGCTGTCCCAATCGTTCCATAGTTGCCAGGCTGGTCTGTGCAGCCGTCAACTGTTGTTGAACCTGCTCGTATTGGGTGCGAAGCTGTCCCAACTGCGCCGAGAGCCGCGCAAGCGAATCCTGCAAGCGCCCCCGTTCGGTGCGTACACTCTTGAGCTCTTGCTGTAATCGGTCGAGTTCGATTTCCCATACTGCCGGTGGTTTGGAGAGGCTATCCTGCTGCCCCTTGACCGGCAAGCCAAGGAGTGCGGGATTGGTCAGATACACGTAGCCACCACCGAGCAGCAACGCTAAAAACGTCACCGCGCTGATGGCTATGAGAACAAGGAGCTGTTTCGAGGTCATCGGTGCATGCCGCAGTGGAAGCACATCCAGCGCGGGCAGTCCTCACAAACCGTTGGCGGAAGAACGAGCACGTCGCTGCCGTGTAGCGATATCGTCGAGCTGGTTCTGTTCATCCCTGCGCTCGGTGTAGGCATGCTCCTGGAGTCGCCGCTCCCGAAGCCGCTCGAGCACATCGCACGCTTGCATCCGCTCGACCAGCCGCTCCTGCTCGCGCTGACGTTCGCTCCGGACAGCATCCAGTTGGCGTTCGAGCAACCGGACGCGATCGGCAAGCTGCTGCCGGTAGGCATCCTGCAGTTGGAGCTGGTGTGCCTTCATTCCTGCGCCGTGATCAGCACGACTGTTCAACTCGGCGCGGCAGTGGTGGATCTGCTCCAGCAGCGCCTGCTCTTCGGCGCTCAGGCGTGCAACCGCCTGCTCGCTCTGCTCGACCAAATGTTGGCGATAGTGGAGCAACGTCTGCAAACGGAAGCGAAATCGTGCCATCGGTTCGCCAGGCAGAATGTGAAGTATCTGCTCCGCGTTTGCCACACATATCGGCAGCGGAGAGGGAAAACCTAAAACCTCCCTGCAACAATCGCGCCAGTATTCAGCGGCTATACACTGCCGTCAGCGCGTCGGCCAATGCAACTAGATCCTGGCGCTGGTACCACCCACAGTGCCCGATGCGGAACACACGGGAGCGATAGTGCTCCTGCCCACGCGCAACAACAAAGCCATAGCGTTCCTCGAGCACCTCCACGATTGCAGGAACCGATGGGGGCACCTGCACAACGGTCACCGCATGCGCACTGGATTCACCGAAGAGCTGGTAGCCGGCTGCTTGTAGCCGTGCACGGAGATATGCGGCGTCGCCTGCAAAGCGTTCCCATCGCGAGGGGAGCCCTTCCTGCTCGACCAGCTCGAGTGCTGCTGCCAGCGCCACGACCAATGGTACCGCTGGTGTGAACGGTGTGCTCTGGCGCTTGGCAGCATCAACGGCAGCACGAAGGTCGAAGTACAGCGTCGGTGCTGGCTCGATCATCGCTTGTTGTGCCCGCTCACTCAGTGCCACCAGCGCTAACCCCGGAAGCCCACCAACACCCTTCTGGGACGACGCAATGGCAACATCGACTCCCCAACGATCCATCAGCATTGGTTCGACCCCCAGGGAACTAACGACATCGGCACAGATAACGATGCTGGGCTGCAGACGCCGTGCCCGCTGGGCAATCTCCTCTAGTGGTGCCAGCACACCGGTGGAGGTCTCAGCATGGACAACCCACAGGCTCCTGGCTTGGGGAGCATCAGCAAGCACTGCTTCAACCTGATCGAGCGCGATATTTTCGCCCCACGCAGATTCGACGCGGTGAACACCGACCCCGAACCGTTCCAGCATCGCTGCCCAGCGCGCCCCGAAGCGTCCGTGGATGCAGACGACTGCTTCCGAACCCGGTAGGTGCAGCATCCGTGCCACTGCCTCGTGAGCACCCGTGGCCGAACAGGTAAGCACCACCACAGGCGACGCAGTGTGGAACAGCCAGCGAAGGCGCGTCTGAAGCTGTGCCATGAGCTCCTCGAATTGCCGTTGCCGGTGCGAGAGCGGTTGCTGTGCTGCTGCGGCGAGAACCGACGGGTGCACCGGCACTGGTCCTGGCGTAAAAAGTCGGACGTTCATTCCGCTTCCGTTGCATCAAGCAGACATGTTGTGCGAAAATCGGATACTCTCCACGTGCAGGCACACCAGAGGCGACTGATCGCAACAATTTTCGCGCTGACCCTGATGGTCGGCGTTGGCACGTCAACAATGCCACCGGCGCTGGCTGCCGTTCAGCAACACTTCGGCATTTCGCCGGATGTTGCCGGTATCTTGCTGGCAGTGTTCACACTGCCCGGATTGGTGCTGACACCAGTGCTCGGCTACATTGCCGATCGGATTGGTCGGCGGGTGGTGGTCGTTAGCTCCTTGGTGATCTTCGCCGGCGCTGGGGCTGCGGCACTGCTTGCAGAGCACTTCGGACATTTGGTCGTGGTTCGGTTGGTGCAAGGTGTGGGCGCCGCCTCGCTTGGTGCGCTCAACGTTGCGCTCATCAGCGATTTTTTCACCGGAACCGAGCGGGTGCGCCTGCTCGGTTTCAATCACAGCGTCCTTTCGATAGGAACAGCTCTCCTGCCCGTTGTCAGTGGGTGGTTAGCAGCCCTGCAGTGGCGATTGCCCTTTGCACTGCCGCTCGTTGGCATCCTGGTCGCTGCCGCTGTACTGGCGTGGATACCGCCTGTTCACCATACCTCTGCACCAGGGGAACACGGAAGCTCCCCATCTCAACCGAGCACACTCCCTTGGCGGCAGCTCGGCCTGCTACTGGCGATCAGCATAGTGACGTATGCTCTGCTGTTTGGACCCTTCCTCAACTACGTGCAGGAACGCATACGGTTGCTCGATCCCACCGCACCGAAGCTCTACGAACGCATCGGTGTGATGGTCGGGCTTATGTCGGTTGCAACGACTATTGGTGCGCTCTTTGTCGGACGACTGGCTAAGCGATTATCGCTTGCTGTCCTGGTGCAGTGTGCCTGCGCACTGTATGCTGCTGCACTGGTGCTCTTTATGCTCATGCCAAGCTACGCCTTTCTCGTTGTGCCAACGATTGTGTTCGGTTTGGCCCAGGCGATCAATCAACCGGTTGTGCAATCGTTGGTAGCGGCGCTGTCGCCACCAGAGCGCAGCGGAACCATCCTCTCGCTCAATCGGGCGGCAGCACTAGTCGGACAGACGGCAGGACCATTGATCTTCGGCGCGGTGTACCGTGCTGGCGGAGTGGATGCGGTGTTTTGGGTTGGTGCTGGGCTTGCAGTAGGGTGTGTTGTTGCACTGCGCCGATTCGGCGGAACCTAAGTTCAACAGCGCCCAGGCACGAGAGTTTGCCGTTCCACGTCTGTTGTGGCAGGTACATTGCCCCACGGTGATCGGCAGAGCAATGAAGATGCATTCCGTTCTTCGATGGCTATCGCGCCTTGCATTGATTGGTGCCGCACTGGTATTGATCGCTGGCGATGCGGCAGCACAGCGACGCGGCGGTTCGTTTGGTGGATCGCGCAGCGCGGTTCGTAGCTACAGCATACCGCGCTCGGCACCGCCAGCAAGTTCGTTCGGCGGGCGACGGTCAGCGAGCGTTCCCCGTGCCACACCGCCGACAACCTCGTTTGGTCGGTATCGGAGCGAATCCCCCACCTTACCCCGTGCTGCAAGCATACCCACTCGTGCCATCGGTACGCCACTTGGCACACCGGAAAGCTATCGCCGTTCCTACGGTATCCCACGACGGCAAGAAGTCCGAACCCTCACCACACCAGAGGGTCAGCGAAACGTCATCGTACACTCCTACGGCGGCTACGGCGATGGCCTGCTGCTTGGCTATTTGATGGGACAAACCTCGTGGCTTTGGTTTACGCCCTTCCATCCAGCGTTCTACTACACCCAGCCATACTACGTCCCGCGTCCGGATGGAACGGTGGAGTACTACCCGCCGACGTTTTCGCTGGCGAAGTTGCTGTTTGTGCTCATCGTCCTTGCGGCGATTGCCTTCATCGTGTGGGTGATCATTCGTAATCGTCGCGTGCAGCGGGGCATGCTCTCGGCTCAGAGGTTGTCGCGATCGTCGTTCGGGGGCTAAGATTTGAGCCAGAAGCAGATCGTCGTCCCTGCACCAACCTCGCTATGGAGTTCGAAGGGAGCGCGGTGTGCTTCGAGGATGTGCTTGACGATTGCCAAGCCTAAACCACTGCCGCCAACTGCACGCGACCGCGCTGCATCGGTGCGGTAGAATCGCTCGAATACGCGCGCCTGGTGCTCCGGTGCAATGCCGATGCCGGTATCTTCCACGCTGACGGCAACCCGCCCATTGTCTCGTTCAATCCGAACGGTGACGCTCCCGCCGGGCACATTGTACTTGATCGCGTTCGAGATCAGATTTGCCAGGACCTGCCCAATCCGATCCCGATCACCATAGGCAAGCTGTTCACGCGGAGCCAGGACCTGCAACGCCACCTGCTGCTGCATTGCTTGTCCCTCGAATTGCTGCGCGATCGTTCGGGCCAGCTCGGCAATGTCGAAGTAGCGGAAACTCATCCGCATTTCACCCGATTCGATTCGCGCAATTTCGACCAGGTCTGCCAGCAGCGCCGATAGCCGTTGGAGATTGGCGTGCACCTTTTCCAGAAATGACCGTGCGACCCATGGATCCTCGAGTGCACCATCGAGCAGCGTCTCGAGGTAGCCTTCCATCGCAAACAGGGGCGTCCGCAGCTCGTGGGAGACATTCGCCAGAAACTGGGAGCGAACCTTTTGCAAATGCTCGACGGACTGTTCGACGGCCTCCATTCGATCGGCAACACGTTCGGTTGCTCGAGCAAGCTCGTCGAGGGCAGCAATCCGATAGCGCCGCATCGCTGTCCGATGTCCCAGCGATAGTGCCGAGAGCGCAGCAGTGATTTCTTCCAGCGGCAGCACCAGGTGGCGCTGCAGCCAGCGCTCGACCAGGATGCGCACCGCTGCAATCGCACCCACCCCCACCAGTGCCCACACACCCCAGAGTCCGGTCTCCTCTGCCCAGAGCAGCAGGCCTCCACTGGCAAGCCATGCGAGCACAATGCCCGCCGACGCCACACCAGTAATCCGACGATCGAGCGACCAACGATATGCCATTTCAAGCAGCAAACTTACGGGCTGGCTATTACCGCAGCGTAATTTTGCAACCGCACTGTTCACCACCCAGCAGACACCTATGTTCGAGCCACAGCGTCAGCGATTGGAGGAATGCCAGCAGCGTATCGAGCAACTTGGGAGGTTTCTTTGACATCCCCGGCAAGAACACCCTTCGCGCTGAACTTCTCGAGCAAAGCCACGCACCAACATTTTGGGATGATCCCACCGCTGCACAGGCGGTGATGCGCCAATTGGCGGCAGTGGAGGAAACCATTGACCGCTGGAATGCTCTCCGCCGCAGCGCCGACGACATTGCTGCGCTGCTGGAACTGGCAAGTGATGCTGGGGACGAATCGCTCACCGGCGAACTTGATAGCGAGCTGGACCGACTCGAAGCTGCACTCAATACTGCAGAACTTGAGCAGCTCCTCTCCGGCGATAGCGACCGTCTCGGCGCCATCGTGGACATCAATGCCGGCGCTGGGGGCACCGAAGCACAAGACTGGGCAGAAATGCTCATGCGCATGTACACCCGCTGGGCTGAGCGCAAAGGGTATCGCGTCAGTCTCGCCGACATGGTCGAAGGCGACGTCGCCGGCATCAAATCGGCAACACTCGAAATCGAGGGTCCCTACGCCTACGGTTACCTCAAGGGCGAAAGCGGCGTGCATCGCTTAGTGCGCATTTCTCCCTTCGACAGTAACGCCCGGCGCCACACCTCGTTTGCATCGGTGTTTGTCTATCCACTCGTGGATGATTCGATCAGCATCGAGATCAATCCCGCCGACATCGAGATGGAAACCTTCCGCTCCGGTGGCAAGGGAGGACAGAACGTCAACAAGGTCGAAACTGCCGTGCGCTTGCGCCACATCCCGACCGGCATTGTGGTGAGCTGTCAGCAGGAACGTTCTCAGCATCAGAACCGCCAACGTGCCCTGCGTATGCTCAAAGCCAAGCTCTATCAACGCGAGTTGGAACAACGCATGGCTGAACAAGCTGCCCTCGAAAGTCAGAAGAAGAAAATCGAGTGGGGAAGCCAAATCCGCTCCTATGTTTTCCAGCCGTACACCATGGTCAACGACCACCGCACCGAGCTGAAAAAAACCGACGTCCACGCTGTCATGGATGGCGACCTTGACGACTTCATCAAGGCATACTTGCTCCAGAGTGTTGATCACTAAGCTCGGGCAATTCGGCGCTGGCGCACGCCCCACACAAGAAGGGTTCCCCCAGCTACCAGCACCATCCCGATTGGTAGCCAGTCTCCGGCGCGGACGTACAACGTCTGCTCGTGCTGCGGCACAACCGTTCCCGCAAGCGCGACCGCAACCCGTGCTGGGGCTCGCTGTACCACACTTCCCAACGGCGAAATGAATCCACTGATGCCGCTGTTGGTACACCGAACAACCGGTCGCCGCGTTTCGATGGCACGCATCTGCGCAATGGCAAAATGCTGGTCGGGTCCGGGCGTGCCATCATACCATGCATCGTTGGTGATGACCGCCAACACATCAGCACCCCGGCGGACGTAGTCAGCACAGTAGTCCGGGTAGATGCTCTCGATGCAAATCATCACTCCCAGTCGAAGGAGCGTATCGCTGCCTCGCTGAAGGGGAAGCACTGTCGCTCCCGGACCTTTTGCCCAACTGGAAATGCCGACACCCCACTGGAGCATGCGCGCTAAGGCAGGAAATGCATCCGAAAATGGCATGTACTCACCGAACGGCGTCAGCCGTGATTTGCGATGCATCGGGAAGCGCTCAGCATTCGGCGTAACGAGCACGGCCGCATTGTACGCGCGCAGTGGACGGTAGCCTTCGACGTCGGCAAAGCCGGTCACCACGGCAGTTCCGGTGCTGTCGCACCACCGTTGAATCCGTTCCAGCAGAGGCGAACCGGTGGCATCGAGGAGATTGACGGGCAGTGCGGTCTCGCTCCAGAGGGCAAGGTCGAATCGTGTGGTGCGCCGCAGCGAATCCTGGAGCGCCAGGTGCTGTTCGAGCATTGGACCCACGTCGGCATATCCCCACTTGCGCCAGGGGTTGATGTTCGGTTGCACAACGGCGATCCGGTAGGGCGTCGAGCTGGAGGGTGAATATTCCATCAATCGCAGCACGCCATAGAGCAGCGGCACTCCTACCACCGCCACCATCCATGCCCCCAATTGGAGCGCTCCCTCCAGTGGCGACCGACTGAGTACGTTCTGGCTCATGGCATGGCAAATCCAGCCGTAAATCACCGCATTGAGCGCGATCACAACGGCACTGACTCCCCAAACGCCTGTGATGTCGGCAATCTGCACCAGTGCACTGCTCCGCAGTTGGGTGTACCCAAGCGCCAACCATGGGTAGCTCAAATCCCCGAGGGAATGGAGCCATTCGATGCCAACCTGGAGCGCTACCATTACCACAAGCGCTGCCGATAGCGGGAATGCTCGCTTGCGCAACAGTGCATAGGCAGCAAGCGACGGGAGCAAAAACAGCGGATGGACAAGCCACAGCACCGCTCCTGCAACCATTAGGTACGGATCGGTTTCCTTTTGCCAACTCATCACCCACCAATTGGCCGCCCCGTGCCATGCCCACGCGAAGGCATACAGCAAGCCAAACCACCGTTTCTTCTGCTCCACTGCCCGATCCAAGAGCGCCAGCATTGGAACAAATGCGACCCACGCCAGCGGTCCCAGCACCGTCGGCGGATATGCCGCCCCAAGAGCAGCACCAGCAACCAGCGCAACACCCCATCGGTATCGCCAGAGCATCCCATCCCAAAGTGCAGGTGGCTGCTTCATCGCACAATCGCCGTCAGAGCCCTGCAGCAGCGCTGAAAACAACCGGCAGTAGTGCTCGGCTGCGTTCTGTTCCTGAGCGTGGATCTAGCGCAATAAGCCGAGTCCCACCATCGGCAGCGGCCCACACCAGCAACAGATCCCGCGCAAAATCATAGGCCCCGCCATCGAACGAGCCGACAAGCACTGTTCCGAGCAGACGCTCGCCGGCAAGGTCCAGCAACTGCACTTCCCCATCGAGCAACACAATGCCCGTACCGGCAGTCGTTGCAGCAACGATCCCGCGTGGCACGGTGCCGAGCGCATCCTGCCCGAACTGCGAAAGTTCCAGTTGGGTGGTTATTTGCTGACTGAGTGGGTTGTAGAACGTCGCCATTGCTGCGCTCGGCTGCTCACCCTGCGCAAGCTTTCCACTTCCCAGCGAGACAATGCAAAAACTACTGGCGCTGCTCCCCCCAGCAGCAACAAATGTCGGGTACGGCGCAACACCGACGGTATGGGTAACTGCATTCGTGCGCGTGTCAATGATGCTGACCGTTCCATCCCGCTGATTGCACACTGCAACCTGATTCCCCAATGAAGCGATGGCAACGGGTGCAACGCCGACCCTAATTGTTCCGACCGCCTGATATGTTGTCAAGTCCACCACGGTCACGGTCGAGTCTCCATTGGCAGTGTAGGCGGTCGTGCCGTTGGGGAAGCAGATGCTTATAGGTGCATGCGGGGCCGTCGAAATTCGAGCAAGGCGTTTGTAGGTCGCTGCATCGAGCACCTCGATACGCTGCTGCTGGGGCTGCAACAGAAACAGCATCGAGCGAAACTGCGCAATCATGCTGACGCTGCCATCCAGCGGTGCTCCATTGGCAGCAGCATACACATCCGCACTAACGGCAGTGCCCTCGGGCATTCGGTAGAGCGCCAGTTGGGTTTGGTTACCGGCAGGTACCGCTGCTAGCAAGTGCCATTGCTGTGTTGCTGCGTTAACTAGCTCATCGCTGGGACAGCCGCCAACGATCAATGCCACCGCCGCCACTGCAATGACGGTGATGCCGCGTCGTATCATCGCTCGAGCTCCATGCATGGACTATGCCTGTGCGCCGTGATGCGATTGCAAAAGTACTGCTTCCAACCTTTCGGCTGCAGTAGCGGCAACCAAGCTCCCCAGGGCAACACCCATGCCGTTGCAACCGAATACTCCCAGCACACAATCAGCACACCACTCCACCGCTGGCAATGCCGGCTCCCGAAAACCCATGATCCCCGCCCAACGATGCGCGATCTGCACCGATACGCCGGGAATGATGAGCGTGCGCAAGTACTCTTCCAGTTGGGATTGAATGCGCTCGGTCAGTGCCAGTTGGTCGGTTGTTTCGCCCTCGAGGTCCAAATTGCGCCCGCCGCCGAAGAGAATACGCCTGCCAACATTGCGGAAGTAGTAGTAGCCTTCGTCGAAGTGGAACACGCCATCCCAGGGCAAGCGATCGAGTGGTTCGGTGATGAGCACTTGCCCGCGTCCGGGACGAGCAGCAAGACACGGTGCAAGGCTCGGTGCAAGAGCATTTGTCGCAACAGCAGCTACTCGAGCACGAAAGCGGAGCTGGCCGCCAATGGCTGTTCCCGCAAGCAGCTCGGCACCATCGGCGCTGGGTTCGACCCGAAGGACCGGCGTTCCAGTCAGCACCAATCCCCCACGCTCGGTAACGTAGCGCAGCAACGCCCGCATCATCTGTCCGGTGTTGATCCGTCCTTCGTGTGGCAGTGCAAGCAGATGCTCAACGCTACTGCCAAAACCAAATTCGGCGATCCGCTCATCGCACTGCACCACGTAGGTGCTCCCAAACACCGGCTGCAGCAGCGTATTGATTTTGTCGAGCCAATCGAGGACGGCAGCATGATTGCCCCACACAAGCTCGTAGCCCCCGCACTGCTGGTAGCCGATCGCTTCGTCGCCAAGTCGGGTACGGAGCCGTTCCAAACCTTGCTTGCGCATCCGCACCAACTCCACGACTGCATCTGTTCCCAGTGTGCGGACATCTCGCCAGAGCTCGGTCGGCGAACCATAGCACGCAAAGCCAGCATTCTTTGTGCTCGCACCTGTCGGGAGTGTGTTGCGTTCGAGCACAACAACACGCAGGTTTTCGTCACGCTCGAGCAACTCAGCAGCCAACGATAGCCCAATGATTCCTGCCCCGACGATGCAGACATCGGCACGGAGAAACTCTTCCTGTTCCCAAAACGAAATCGTCGCGTCTATCGGCATCGAACCAGTACACGGAGTGTGACCATTTCAACCGGACCATCAGTGTGCAATTGCGTAGTAGGTTGCCAAGGCAGCCGCAGCAGCAGCCACCATTGGCAGAGCGACCTGCCGGACAATCTGCTTCGGTTCGGTATTGGTGAGCTGTGCCGAAAAAATCACCACTGCTGCCAGCGGCGACATCGTTCGTCCCAGCGATGCACCGATAGCACCGAGCGCGCCAAGATGAACTGCCATCTTCAGTCCCGCGGCCTCAACCATGCTCGGCAGCACTGCTTTGGAAAAGGTCACACTCGGCGCCGTTCCGGATCCGGACATCACCGCCAGCGCCATTGTTGTGACCAGTGCAAGCATCGGTGCAGCATTGCCGGCACCACTGAGAAGCGCCACCAAGTGCTCGATAACCCCCATTGCTCGCAGCCCTTCGAGGAAACAAGCAGCAGCGATGATGATCGAGATCACGTTGGCAAAGCCATAGCCAAGACCCTCGAAGAAACTGCGCGTCAGCTCGGATGCCTTCCGCCAGTGGAGCGCAATCGCCAGTGCCGCACACGGCACCATCACATGCGAAACCGGCACTCCCGACGGATACAGATCGGCTATCAGGGGAATCAATCGCCACTGGGGCAATAAGGCAAAGAGCAGCACGATGGGAAGCGGTGGCAGCAGCGCCAGCACCAGTGATGGCCGCGCTACGGTCACTGGTGCTGCACCAGCAGTGGTGCGATTGCCCGCAAGTGCACGGACACTCAGGACCAGCACCGCCACGGTAAACCCAACCAGATGCGGCAAACTTACCGCACTAATCGCCTGCGGTATCGGTGCCCCGGTCGCACTGGCAATGGTGACAATATCCGGCTCGCCCGGATTGAACAAATTTCCACCGGTCGAACACCCCAGCACTAACACCGCAGCGCTTGTTGTCGCGCTGTAGCCGACACTCTGCAGAAGAGGAACCAGAATCGGCCCGACAGCAGCGGCTGCAGCAGTTTGGCTGGTAATTGCCATGTTCACGGCAAACCCAACCATGCAGCCACCCAGAACCAGCAACCATCGCAGCCGACGAATTGGCCGCACGAACAATTCCACCATCGCGCGATCGGCACCCAACGCCTTCAACACGAACGCATATCCCATCGCCGAGCAGATCGGACCGACAATGTTTCCATCCCCCATGGTCCGAAGAAACGCATCCAAGACCAATTGTGGCTTCTGTGCAAGCATTGCCAACAGACTCCCGGCAGCAATCAACACAAGCCGCACATCCACACCACGCCAGACGAACGCCAGCGCACCGCCACTAACCACCAATGCAACTGCAAGCTGCCAATCCATCGGCTACCTCCACGTCAACTGCTGCGTGGTGCTGTTCATGCCATCACCACCGTTTTGACGTTGACAAATTCCCGGAGCCCCAAAGGCGACAGTTCGCGTCCCCAGCCAGAGTCCTTGATGCCACCGAACGGCAAGCGTGGATCAGACCGAACGAATGCATTGACGAACACAGAGCCTGCCTCCAATTGCGAAACAATCCGCTCAGCGCGCTCAGGATCCTCTGTGAACACGGCAGCACCTAAGCCATACGAAGAACGGTTTGCCAACGCAACAGCTTCCGCATCATCACCAGCGACGGTAATTGCGGCAAGGGGTCCGAAGGTTTCTTCGTCAAATGCCGCCATGCCGGGCGTCACGTTACTCAGCACGATGGGACGAACAAAGGCACCCGTGCCCGTCGGGCCACCCTCGAGAAGGGACCGAGCACCGCGTTCGATGCTCTGCTGAGCCTGTCGGGCAAGGGTGTGCGCAAGGTCAACCCGCGCCAGCGGACCCAGCACTGTGCGCTCGTCGAGTGGGTCTTCGGGCTGGTAGCTGCGCATCTGTTCGACGAACATCTCCTCGAATTGGGCAGCGATCCGCTGATGGACGATGAATCGCTTGGCAGCGATGCAGCTTTGCCCACTGTTGACCATCCGCGCTGCCACACACGTCTCCACTGCTTTCGGAAGATCGGCATCGGCGAGAACAATGTACGGATCACTACCCCCAAGTTCAAGAACCGTCTTTTTGAGGGATTGCCCTGCCAAGGAAGCAACAATCCGACCGGCACGGGTGCTACCGGTGAGCGTCACCGCTGCAATGCGCCGATCGGCTATGATGCTGGCGATCTGTTCATGGGTGGCAAGAATTGTTCGATAAACTCCGCCCAGTCCACAGCTATCGGCAATGCGCTGCAACAACAGTGCGCAACCGGTCACCTCTGGAGAATGCTTGACCACAACAGCATTACCAGCAAGGAGCGACGGCACTGCCGCACGAATGACTTGCCAAAAGGGGAAATTCCATGGCATGATCGCCAACACTACCCCGAGCGGATCGAAGTGCACTTGACTGATCGAGAACTCTGTCGGCACAGTCATCGGCGCAAGCGCTGCCACTGCTTGTTCTGCAAGAGAACGGCACGCCCAAGCACACTTTTCGATTTCGGCGCGCCCTTGCGCAATAGGTTTCCCCATCTCAATGGCTGCCAAACGGGCAGCATCCTCGCGATAAGTAAGCAATGATTTAGCAAGCTGCACAACCAGCCTCCGCCGCTCATCAAGACTGCTTATGCGCCATCGCAACTGTGCGGCAACAGCAGCATCGAGTATGGAACCAAGTTCTGCATCACTCATCACAGGGTAGCGCCCGACGACCTCATTAGTTGCTGGATTGCGGCTCCGAAATTCCACGGCTTGTGCGTGTACGTTCGACCAATACACCCTGCAAAACTACTCGGTACCACTGCCAAGCAACAGTGGCTCGACACCACACATCCCCGACCTTGGCATTGTTCTTGCCATCCCAAGGCATCAAATCCTGTCCCTGCCGCACACCAAGGGGCGATTCCTCAGCGGAACCGCCCCTTCGATCATACCACCACAATGCACGGATTTGCTGCGCATTCCAGCCAGGCACTTACCACTGCTGGCGCACACCCACGCGAAACATCACGTTCCGTGGTAAGCCCGGCTCGATGTACGCAGCACCCGCACTGGTCACATCAGGATTGATCCAGATGCTGGCAACATACCGCGCATCGCCAAGATTCATGCCGCGAAGCTCTGCCACAACCGACGTTCCAGCTCCGAGCGGCTGCTCATACCGGACTCCAGCATCGAAGACCGTATATGCCGGCACGGTGAGCTGATTCCGATCGTCAGCAAAATAGCTGCCGACGTGGCGCAGCTCGACTTCCATGCGAAGCCGTTCCAGCCAGCGGGGTTGATACTGCAACCGAACTGTGGCATACACATTCGGCACACCCGGCATAGCATTCCCCGACAGATCGGCCCTCTTCCCGTCGAGGGCAGGATTGTAGGTCGCTTGCGTGTAGATCGAGTCAATGACATACTCGGCCAACTTTGTCTCCATGACCGTCAGCGCACCCAGCAGTGACAGACCATGAGCCAAGTCCGCCCGAAGCCCCAGCTCAACACCGAGCCGTTCGGTACGTCCTGCAGGCAGATAAAAGCGTCCACCACGGTAGGGAATCAGATCGTTCCACGTGCGAATAAAGTATGCCGCCAGGTCGTAGCTCACCACCCGAAGGAACCCATCCCCGACAGCGAGAATGTGCTTGAGTCCTACCTCGTAGGTTTCCGATCGGATAGGCTCCAGCAGTGGATTGATGGCGCGGACAGTATCCTCGCCGAACACACTGGGAGGATCGGTCTCGTTACCCGCAGGAATTTCCACACCTCGACCATAGTTGAGGTACACACTGGCGAGGTCAGAGAAACGATAGGTCAACCCGACTTTGGGGGAGAGCTGGGCAAATGTTCGCCGATCGTTGAGTCGAGGATTGAGAAAATCGCCGTAGTAGTAGGTCAGCCAATCCTGCCGCAACCCCAGCAGCACGCTCCATCGTCCGAACGTGAGTTCATCTTGAATGAAGGCGCCGGTATTCTCAGCCCCTTCGCGCTTGTTGGTTTGAAGCGATCCGCGCCCGCCGGTGGCGAGGTCGTAGCGATAGAACAAGATCGCACCGTCTTGGTACTGCTCGTCAACACCAATCAGGAGCTGATTCTGCAGATCGGTGCTGAGTTGGCTTGCCAGTTGGTAGGTCACGCTTCCGCCTACGTGGTAGCGCGTAAAGTCGCGGAAGGTGTTCCGCTCGGAACGCTGGAGGAACTTCGGTTGGGCAAACAATTGCACCATCAGCTCACCCTCGCCGATTCCTTGCTCGAGTCGGACACCAATCCGACCGAGTCGGTTCGAGCGCCGCTCATCGCGGGCAACGTAGGTGGGGTTATAGATTGCTGGGTTATCCTGCGCTTTTTGCGGATTGCTCTGGAATTCCGCTTCGGTCAGCGGTCCGGGGATGCGAAAGGTATTCGAAGCACCGACGGCAAAGACGCCCAATTGGGTGCGTTCGGCAAGGCGCGAGACTGCCCCAGCGGTAAACTGGACATTCGAGGATTGGGAATGCACGCGCCACCCATCGAAGGAGGTGTTGGTAAGGTTGGCATAGACGACCCCATCGCTGCCGCCGAGTGGTGCAGCAAGCCGCACTGCCGAGCGGAGAAAGCCAAACGATCCGCCTGCGATCTCGGCGACAGCGTAGCGCGAGCCAAGCGCTGGAACTGTGCTCAAGTGGACGACGCCACCGGCAGCATTCCCCCACAGCGCGGATGCATTGGAGCGAAGAACCTCGATCCGCTCCGTACTGCCCAGATCGAGCAGGTCGAAGGCAGTACGCCCATCGGGCTCGGTTTCGGGGAAACCGTCCAGGTAAAACCGCACCCCTCGCGATGTGCCCGCGTTCGAGCGCTCACCAGCACCACGCGCCCCAAAGCCACGAATCAACACCCGAACGTCGTGGTTGCCCGCCCGCGATTGCACCAGGGCACCGGGAACCAACGAGAGCGCTTCGTCCAAACCATAGTTCCGATTGAGTTGAAATTGTTCACGCGGTACGACGGTCGTCGCCAGCGGCACCTCGAGGTTGTACTCAGCTTGCCGCGTTGCGACCACTGTTACCGCGGTTGCATTGTAGTGGGCCGTGTCGCCACGGGTATTCCGTAGCAACGACGTCTGCGCAGTTGCCACAACTGCGCCACTGATCATCAGCACGCACAATATTCGCATGGGAATGACAGAACAAAAAGTGGAACATGCATCAATTGAGAAACCACAGAACAAGTGTCCACTGCTGCCATGGCAGTGGAGCACACTTTGGGCACACACGATGGAGATGTGCCCGCTCAACCCTGTTGTTCTGTCAGCTCATGCGAGGAGGAACAAACGGCGGATTGCGAAACCCCGTTTGCGGTATCTCGACACGATCTCCCACTGTGAGGTAAGTTGCTTGTGGTGGCGATAGCACCGGCACGAACACACCCGTCATGTACACCAAACTCCGCTCAACGATGGTCAGCAGGACCAGCGCACCTTCGCCCTTACCACGGTGAGCATCCGAAAGCTCGTGGACGTATCGAGCACCCGCGAAGGGATTCGACGAACCCAACTCTTCCGGGCAGAAGTACAGGACAATGTCGTGCTTCTCCACAAAGTAGAGGCACCACATCACCAGCAGACTCTGCGAATAGAACAGAAAGGCTGCTGTCAGAACGACTGTCGTCACCACACGGACCATGTGGGCGCAAAATTAGCCGATTGTTTGCAAAGAATTCAACACTATTTTTGTTCCCATGTTCCATGCATTCTGGCACCAGTTCCCATGCCCAATTTGCGTCGTTCTCTGGTAGTACTTACCCTTGCACTCGGTATTGTTGGCAGCGTTGGTGCTGCAGGTGGTGTCCCACCAACCGGCAAGCCTGGATTGGAGCGCGAACGCGCCCGTGAACTCTTCCGTGTGGATAATTCTCCTCCTGCAGCGGTGGTGCGTTCTGCCAGCGATATTCCACGGGTACTTGCTGCCGATCCGGACGACCGGTACTGGGATCCGCAATTTGGACCGAGCAGCACTGATCCTATCACCATCCAAACCATCGCCATCAAGGGAGATTCGATCATCGTGGGCGGTTTTTTCCGCTATTTCCTCGGCATGGATGCTTATTCGCTGGCACTGTGGAACGGACAGCGCTGGATGCCCTTGTTGACCGGCGGCGCCATTAGTGTCACTGGGTCGGTGGGCAGCATCAGTGCGATTGCGGTTGGACCCCATGGCGAGCTGGCTATCGCAGGGCAATTTGCACGCATCGGCGGTACGAGCGCCACTAACCTTGCTATCTACGATTGGCAGACCGTACGCCAAATTCCCGGAACGATTGATGGCACCATCACGACACTGGCATGGGTAGGCAACGATTTGTACGTTGGCGGTGCATTCAACAGCATTGACGGCATTGCTGGCACCAGCGGCATTGCCCGGTGGGATGGTTCCCAATGGCATGCGCTCGGCGAGGGCATTGGTGATGGGAACGTCTCGGTTATCTATCCCGATCGCACCGACCTCTATGTCGGCGGATCGTTCCGTCGGGCAGGGCAAGTACAAACCTCTGCTGTTGCTCGCTGGGATGGCTCACAGTGGCATGCGCTCGGCGAGGGCCTTGTGGGAGAAACCGCAAACGCTCCAGCACAGGTGCTCACACTCGGGAAGCTCTGGGATGGAAGCATCGTCGCCGGTGGTGATTTTTACCGAAGTGGCACCCAACTGGTACGTTACCTTGCGCGGTGGAACGGATCGGCTTGGGAGGAAATCGGTCCGCCCGATGGCATCGTCACCGCTCTGCTCGTTGATGGTGAGCGCCTCTACATCAGCGGTGGCTTTGAGAAAATCGGCAACGAGGCGATCCTCCTGGTTGCCTGGTGGGATGGAACAAGCTGGCATCCAATGGGTGGGGACCAAATCAACGGTACTGCAATGGCTCTTGCTCGATTCGGGGAGAACATCCTTGCCGGCGGGAGCTTCGATCTGCCCATTAGCCAGGACGTCATCTTGCGTGGCATTGCGCTTTGGAACGGCTGGACATGGCTTAGCGTCGGCGGTAGTCGCGGCAACGGGCTCGATGGCGACGTCGCCGATCTTCTGCCCGATGGTAATGGCAACGTCTATGCAATCGGGACATTTTCCAAAGCGGGACCGGTCCCTTCGCCTCGCATCGCTCTCTTTACGGGTTCTCGCTGGCAGGCAGTCACGGGAGTTCCATTTCACAACCAACAGCGCCTGTTCCATCGCCTGGCACCATACCGCAACGGCACTATCGCCATTGCAGCAGTGGTCACGCTCAACGGGCAGCCAACCCCAGCAGTCCTTAGCTACGATCCGGTGCTACGCTCAACCGAGCAGCTCGGTGTGATTGGCGGCGGTTTCACTACACGCAATGTGTTCAGCCTTGTTTACGACCAGCAGCGCGCCGTGCTCTACTGTGCTGGGAATTTTCGCACCATCAACGGGGATTCGGTCAATGGAATCGCTGCCTACGATGGGCAACAATGGCGTAGCCTTGCCGGTGGGATCACGAGCGGTTCGATCAATGCCCTTGCCGTGCTTCCCGATGGAACATTGATCGCCGGCGGAAACTTCACCGCCATTGGTGGAACAGCGGCTTCGTCCATTGCGCGGTGGAATGGCACTGCATGGGAACCGCTCGGGGATGGCGTCCAGCGAGACGCTCAGCAAGGCACCGTCTATGCACTGCTGGTGCAGGGGAACTGGCTCTACGTTGCTGGCCTGTTCAACCGCGCTGGGTCGCAACCCTGCGCCAACATTGCACGGTGGGATTGGAGCACCAACACCTGGAGTGCACTTGCTGGTGGCGGGACCAATGGTGCGATCTACGCGCTCAGCATGTACGGTGGGCGGCTTGTCGCTGGCGGCGAGTTCACGCGGGTTGGGGATACGACTGCCAACCGCATTGCGCAGTACGACTTCGCAACGGAGCAGTGGTTGCGCATGGGAAGTGGCTTGGAAGGGAGCGCTGTTGCTGTCCGTGCCCTTGCTGTTGCCCAGGGTGCGCTCTGCGTTGGCGGATCGTTTGACCTTGCCGGCGGTCGTTCCTCGCGGGGATTTGCTCGCTGGCTGGGCACACTCAGTAGTAGTAGCGTTGAACCTTCCGATGCTGCCAGCAGCGAGCGCGCACCTTTTACACTCTTTCCCAACCCGATTGGCCTGGAGGGCGTCCTAACGGCAACCGTGTCGCTTCCCCAAAGTGGTTGGCTGGAGCTGGCTGCCTACACGCTCGATGGGCGTTGTCTTGGGCAGCTCTGGCAGGGGACGCTCAGTGCTGGTGAGCATCGCTGCTTGCTCCCAGCGGCACAGCTTCCTCATGGCACCGTGCTCATCGTTGCCCGCTTGAGTGGACGCCTGCTCGGCTCGGGCTTGGTCGCAAAGTAATTTTGCTTGGCAGTCGCTCCCGGCCAAGAATATCGAGTGGGAGCACCATGTGCAACGCATCTTTCCCATGCCAATGAATGCAGCCACGATCCATTTGGCCATCAACCATGTGCCGCTGTTTGCCGCCATCACGGCTGCCGGTTTGCTCAGCGTCGCCCTCTTGCGGCGGAATCGAAGCCTCCTCCATGCTGGCATTTGGCTAACGCTCATCGGCGGCCTTGCAGCGCTTGTTGCGCTCCAAAGCGGCGATGCTGCTGAACATCTCCTCGAGCATGTGCCCGGTGTGCATGCTGCCGCCATCGAAGCACACGAGGAAAGCGCTCGGGTTGCTGTGCTGGGCTTGCTGGTCTGTGCTGGCATTGGGATCGGTATCCTGTTGGGCACACGATGGTGGGGCACACGCTTTCAGTGGGGAGCAGCAATTGCTCTCCTTCTGGCAATCGTGGTATCGGTTGTGCTGACGGCACAGGCTGCCCATAAGGGCGGCCTTATTCGCCACGCTGAGGAATTGGAAAATCGCCTGCCACCGCCGACCAACCAGCCAGACACGGAATGAACGCGCGCGCCATCATTCGATGGGTAGCAGGACTGCTCGACCGGCTCAGTCTCGAACGAGAGCGCGCAGAGCCTGCTGATACCCTCGCAGCAATCGAACGCGATATCGAGTTCCGTGGCGTCAACCTTTGGGTTCTTATTTGCGCCGTTGTCGTCGCATCGGTTGGATTGAATGTCAACTCGACGGCAGTTATCATCGGTGCGATGCTCATCTCACCGCTGATGGGACCGATTATCGGGATCGGTGTGAGTCTTGCGACGTACAACCTGACGCTGCTCAAACGCTCCGCACGGAATTTTGGTGTCGCGGTGCTCTTCAGCGTGCTGACCTCGGCGCTCTACTTTGCGCTCTCTCCCCTGACCGAAGCCCAGTCGGAGCTCTTAGCGCGGACAAGCCCAACGATATGGGATGTCTTGATTGCGTTTTTTGGTGGACTTGCCGGTATCATTGCCGCTACAAGTCGGGAGAAAAAGCTTACCGTCATCGCGGGCGTGGCGATCGCCACAGCGCTCATGCCACCGCTGTGCACCGCCGGTTATGGCATCGCGCGGTGGGATGGGCAATTCTTTTTCGGTGCAATCTACCTGTTCTCGATCAACACGGTGTTCATCAGCACCGCAGCCTACTTGGTCTCTCAATTGCTTCGCTTCCCGAAGTGGCAACAAGAGAGCCAACAGTTGCAGCAGCGCGTCTATCGCATAGTACTCACCGTCGTGATTGTCACTGTGCTGCCGAGCATCTATCTTGCCTGGCGAGTCGTTCAGCAGACCGTCGCGGAGCAGCGTGTGCGCACATTCATCCAGAACGAGTTTAGCTTGCCCCGTACAACGGTGGTCAACTACTACCTTACGCAGCGTGCCGACTCATCAGTCCTCCAGGTGATCTTGGTGGGTGATCCTCTCGACAGCACTGCTATTGCTGATCGCCAGCGCCGATTGGCGCAGTATGGACTCGCCGGTAAGCTGCGCTTAGAAATCGTGCAAGGGGGCACTCCTGCCGTCTCAACCGAGACACTACGTGCTGCGGTGTTGGAGGACTTTTACCAGCGGAGCGAGCAGAAGCTCCGCACGCTGGAAGACAGCATACGGACTCTCGAACAAGCACTCGTGCTTGCTCGCCAGGACGAGCGTTTGACAGCTTCGCTTGCTGAGGAGGTTGCGGTCCTCTATCCCTCCGTTCGTGGGATTGCGGTGCGCCAGACGGTGCTCCACCATCCGTCGAGCACTCAACCCGACACCCTCACCATTGCACTAGTCGAAATCGAACGGCCATCCCGTGCAACACTGAAGCAGCTCGAGCAGTGGCTCCGCACGCGAACCCGTCAGCCAGAGCTTCGTTTGGTGGTACTTCCCCCGTAACCGTCGGCGTCATTCCGACACAAACAACCGCACTTTTTGCCCAGCGGCGCTGTTCCGTAGAACTACGGAATTTTGTGCCGACCTCTTGCAGGGGAAAAATTGACGCTGTATTTTCGAAGCGAGAGCGTAGCCTTGCGCGCACTACATCGGACGCGTTTCTGGGATCGCTCCCACGAGCACCATCCCCCCGGCACAGAGCCCCTTCGTCAACACAACGAACACGATTGGTCATGTCCCACATTTCTGTAGGAACAATGCTGATAGGTATTCGACGCATTGGACTTCTGCTTGCCTGCATTGCGATCACCGCAACGGCACAGAATCCGGAGTCATGGGCGGTTAGTTTTGGCGGAGGCATCGTCAACGGCATCAACGAAGCAGTGAGCCGACCGCTGACGGGGCAATTTCGTGCGGCATTGCTCTATGCAACCAGCCGTTCGGTTGCGATCGAAGCTGGTGGTGGGTACGCGCTGTTTGCGTCCTCAAAGCTGGAACGGTTCCGTGACTATCGTACTGAAGCACTGCCCCTGGACTTGCGGGTGCGAATTACGCCCTTCCAATTCCGCGGGGTCAAGCCATACATCTACGCCGGCTTGGGATACGTGTACTACCGCTACGACCCAGCTTCGATTACGCTGGGCGGCTATCGCGACTTTCCTCCAACCGATCGCGCTGAAGATTCCGTCTCCGGCGCTGCTCCTTACGCACCACTGGGCATCGGACTGAACGTCAAGCTCAGCAATCGCTGGTCCCTCGATTTCGCGTTGGGCGGACACCCCACCTTCAACGACGACATGAACCCTCTCCACGATGCCCAAAATGATGCCTTCTGGAGTGGGCTTGTCAGCTTCATGTACAGCTTCCGGGACGACATCACCGATACCGATGGCGATGGTTTGACCGATCTGGAAGAAGAGCAGCTCGGAACTGATCCGCTCAATCCCGATACCGATGGCGACGGGCTCAAAGATGGCGAAGAAGTCAAGGTGTATCGGACCAACCCGCTCAATCCCGATACCGATGGCGATGGGCTCAAAGATGGAGCCGAAGTCAAACAGCACAAAACCGATCCACTCAAGCCGGACACCGACGGTGATGGACTCAAAGACGGCGACGAGGTCAATCAATACCGCACCAATCCTTTGAGTCCCGATACCGACAACGACGGGCTCGGCGATTACGAAGAAATCATGCAGTACAAGACCAGCCCCGTCAAAGCCGATACCGATGGTGATGGCCTAAGCGATGGCGAAGAAATCAAGCAGTACAAGACCGATCCGCTCAAAGCCGATTCCGATGGCGATGGTCTAAGCGACGGCGAGGAAGTCAAGCAATACAAAACCGATCCGCTCAAAGTTGACTCCGACGGCGATCGCTTGAGCGACGGCGAGGAAGTCAAGACCTATCGCACCAACCCACTCGACCGCGATACCGACAAGGGCACTGTTGACGACGGCACCGAAGTCCTTGTCCAAAAGACCAATCCGCTCGATCCGAGCGACGATGTGCCCAAGCCAAAGGAAGAAAAGAAACCCGCACTCGAAGTCGGTAAGAAGATGCGGCTGCAAGGCATCACCTTCAAAAAGAACAGCGCCGAAATTCTCCCGCGTTCGTATCCAGTGCTCGAGGAAGCACTCAAGACCTTGCAGGACTATCCCGAAATGGAAATCGAGATTCAAGGCCACGCCTCCAAGTCTCGCAATAAACGACGCAAAGAGTCACAAGAGGTTCGGCTCTCGCAGCAGCGTGCAGAATCTGTGCGCATGTGGCTCATCAACCGCGGAATTGCTCCCACACGCATGATCGCAAAGGGCTATGGCACCAGCGAATTGATTGACCGTCGCCGTCCGTATAGCTCGGTCAATCAGCGAATCGAGTTCCTGCGGATCAAGTAAATCGCGGCATATCACGCAAAAAGCCCTTTCCTGCTCTGCGCGGGAAAGGGCTTTTTCGTTGCCGTGTGGCGCGCAACAACGCGCGTGTTACCAAATGAATCCTTCCGCAGCTCCTCGTGCACGGCCCAGCGCTTCGTCGAGCGTGTTTCCGACCGCAGTGATATGCCCCATCTTCCGCCCAACGCGGCAATCGTTCTTGCCGTACAGATGGAGCCATGCTCTCCCATGGCCGAGCGCCTCGATGGGACTGTCGGGAATACCGCTACCGCTGCGCTCTCCGAGCAGGTTGATCATCACCGCTGCTGGAACAATCATATCGGGCGCACCCAGTGGCAAATTGCACACTGCACGAACGCAGTTTTCGAACTGCGAGGTCTGGCATGCTTCGATCGTGTAATGTCCGCTGTTGTGCGGGCGCGGTGCTATTTCGTTGAAGAGCACCCGGCCATCCTCGGTCAAGAACAGCTCGACGCCGAAGACCCCAACTCCACCAACAGCTTCGACGGCAGCACGAGCAAGCGCACGCGCCTGCTCGGCAAGGGCAGGTTCAATAGGCGCTGGGGCTAACACGGCACGGCAAATGTGCTGTTCTTGGATTGTCTGCACACAGGGATACACCACGTGTTCACCCCGCCTATTTCGCGCAACGATCACGGCAAGTTCCATCCGAAAGCGGACGAATTCTTCCACCATAAGCTCCCGCGGATGCTCCCCGCTTCGGAAGCGCTGCCAGACGGCAGCAATATCGCGCGCGGATTCTATCAGGGCATTGCCGTAGCCATCGTAGCCGAACGTGCGCGTCTTGACCACAACCGGATAGCCATGTCCGGCAGCAAATGCGGTAATATCGTCCGAGGTTTGCGCTGCAGCAAATGCTGGTGTCGGGATACCTGCACGCGCCATTGTTTGCTTTTGTACGAGCTTATCACGCACAAGCGCAACCGTCCGCGGTTCGGGCAAGACCAAGCGTCGCTCCGCTACGCGTTCGAGGAGCTCTGGCGCAACGAACTCGTTTTCAAGCGTGACAATGTCGCAAGCGTTGGTGAAGCGATCGAGTTCCTCCGGGTCGTTCCACCCGCCGGGGAATTCAAGCTTGGTCATCACGCCGGCCGGCGATGGGGTCCCATGCTCGATGATGGCAACCCGAAGCCCCAGCCGATAGGCAGCCATTGCGGTCATCTTTGCAAGCTGCCCACCACCAATGATGCCGATGATGAGGACGCGTCCTGGATCGTACGGCGATGGCAGCATCAACGGAAGTAGTAAATGATACCCAGTTGCGGCGTCGGGAAGACCTGAACCCCCAGCTCACCAATGAAAAACGTCAGTGGAGCTTCTACCGTCAACGCAGCAGCCCGCGAAATGAACCACTCATAACCAACCCCCAGCCCCAAGCGTGTTGGGTACGAGAGCACGTTCCCTACCGAATCTTTATCGTCGGCATAGTAGCCAAGACCGGCCAATCCATAGAACCGCGAGTCGAGCGAGTTGTCGAATTGATACTGCACCTCAGCACCGACCGAATACCATGACCGATTTTTGCCAGCAGTAATGTAGCCAGCATTCAGCTCCAGTGCATATCGCTGGGGCGAGGTGTAGCGGAACGAAAACCCAACGCCCGAGACAAAGCCAAGCTGGAACCCGACACCGTAGTACGGCGCCACATCGAGCGCAACCGCTGGGCGTTCGGCAGTGGTATCTGCAGCACGAAGCGTTCGCTGGGGAATTTGCTGTGCAGACGCACTAAGCGCTCCAGCAAGCAAACACACCAGAGCAGTTCGGTACAACGACATCATGACACCAGAAACACCAATGATGAACAGACATAACAAAGATACAGCACACCGAGCGTGGATCATGCGGCGCCTTCGCGCGTGGTTCGACACGAACCGCCGCGATCTACCCTGGCGTCGAGAGCCGCGCGATCCATACCACGTTCTCGTTGCAGAGGTAATGCTCCAGCAAACGCAGGTCTGGCGCGTCGAGCCTGTGTTTGAACGATTCGTTGCACAATTTCCAACGCTCGAAGCGCTCGCCCGCGCACCGCAAGCAGCCGTCATCATTGCCTGGCAGGGACTCGGATACAATCGCCGCGCTGTGAATCTGCTCCGCTGCGCAACGCTGATCGTAGAACGCTATGGCGGCTTCATGCCTGACGATCCCCAGACTCTTCGCACCTTGCCTGGCATTGGCGATTACACGGCATCGGCAGTTTGTGCGTTTGCGTTCGGTAAGGATATTGCCGTCGTGGACGTCAATGTTCACCGTGTACTCAGCAGGGTGTGGGTGCCGCAAGCGACCGAAGCGGACCTGTTGCCGCGGCAACAGGTGCAGGCGCTTGCTCGTAGCCTTCTCCCACGCGGTGGTGGTCGGTGGTGGAACGAAGCACTCATGGACCTGGGTTCCCTACTCTGTCGTCGCCGCCAGCCACGCTGCACCGATTGTCCGCTTCGGGTGCGATGTGCTTCAGCAGGAACAATGGCACCGCCGCCACAGCAGCGACGCACCGAGCCAACCTATCGCGGGATCCCGCGGCGGCTCTGGCGCGGACGGCTGATCGCAATACTCCGCCAACAGTCACCGCGCTTGGTCGCTGATTGTGCCGATGCTCTCTTTGCCACTCCGACAGCGGGCGACCAGCGCTGGCTGCATGCCCTGCTCCGACAATTGGCACGCGATGGCTTAGTCGTCGTTACCGGTGAAACGGTCGCCCTCCCCGGCACCGAGTTCGCAGTTGGAACGTACCGACAATGATTTCGCCGTTTCGTTCGTTTAGTGTCGCTGTTTCGTCCATTACCTCGCCCATGAACACCGAATCACAGCTCCACCTTGCCGACGGTTTTTCGTACGCGGACTTGCACACAATCCACGGTCTGCGGCGCCTCTACACTGCATGGGAGCAGTTTTTTGCAAACCATAACCCGGACGGTTACAAACAATTCTGTGCTCTGCGAGACCGAACTGCCGAAGAACTTCCTCCACCGCAGCAGAGCGCAATCTTGATGCGTGCTGCCGAAGCAGTGGAGCTGTTCCTGGCGCACCTTTTTGGCATTGAAGCTGAGCGCAGGGCACTTGCTGCACGTATCGAACGCGAGCGCCGCATCACCGCTCTGCGGAGTGAATTTCTCAAGCGTGCTGCGCTTCGGCACAAGCAGTTGGATACCTCACCCCAGCGGTGGCAAATCCTTTCGGACGGCTACGAGCAAGTGCAGCGTCTTTTCCCATCGCTCCAGTGGCAGGACGAAGAAGCAGCCCTTGCCGATGCTGTGCACCAGCTCCAGGAAGCAGCACGCGGTGCATCCACCAATAGCATCCCTCCCGACCGTGCCGCAGAGCTCCTGACGTTGCTGGAGGAATACCTGCTCGTGCGTCGAATCGTCGCACCCGAAACGCTCAGCGGCTGGTTGCTTGCCTGGACGCCGCGTAAGACCGATCCGGCACACTTGGTCGAAGCATCAACCGTGGTGGCCGATGGTGTCGAGCGCTGGCACGGCACGCACTTGCGTCATCGGGATGGTTTTGCCTTGACTGACCAGCGAGCATCGCTCCGGCAGGTGATGGGGCAAATTGACTACTGCATGATCTGCCACGAGCGACAGAAAGATTCCTGTTCGAAAGGTTTCCGCAATCCCGACGGAACCTACAAGCGCAATCCACTCGGAGTGACTCTCACTGGCTGCCCTCTTGAGGAACACATCAGCCAGATGCATGCACTCAAAGCGCGCGGTTATTCGCTGGCAGCGCTGACGATGGTAACCATCAACAATCCCTTCTGCGCTGGCACTGGTCACCGCATCTGCAACGACTGCATGAAAGGCTGCATCTTCCAAAAACAAGAGCCGGTCAACATTCCTCAAATCGAAACCAGCGTGCTGACCGACGTACTGGGACTGCCATGGGGCGTTGAACTCTATGACCTGCTCACGCGGTGGAATCCACTCCGATTGGAGCGCCCTGTTCCGCTGCCGTACAACGGACGCAAAGTGCTCGTCGTCGGGATGGGTCCGGCTGGTTATACGCTGTCGCTCTACTTGCTCAACGATGGGTTTGGCGTCGTTGGGATTGATGGGCTGAAAATCGAACCTTTGCCCGTCGAGTGGATCGGCAGCGACCAGGTCCCCCCTCAACCGATTCGCGATTGGCAAGCGATAACCGAACCACTCGATCGCCGCATTCCACGCGGCTTCGGCGGCGTTAGCGAATACGGCATCACCGTCCGCTGGGACAAAAACTTTCTGACCCTGCTGCAGCTCATTCTCCAGCGACGGGGCACGTTCCTGCTGCTCGACGGTGTTCGCTTCGGTGGCACCATCACACTCGAGGATGCCTGGGAGCAGGGATTCGACCATGTCGCCCTCTGCACCGGTGCCGGACGGCCGCGGATTATCAGCGTCGAGAACAACCTCGCCCGCGGGGTGCGCAAAGCATCAGATTTTCTGATGTCGCTCCAGCTAACCGGCGCTGCCCAGCACGATAGCTTTGCCAACCTTCAACTCCGCTTGCCAACCATCGTCATCGGTGGCGGCTTGACGGGCATTGACACTGCCACCGAAGCACTGGCATACTACGCCATTCAAGTGGAACGCTTCTACCAGCGCGCCTGCACCTTGATCGCTGCCGCAGGCGAGGAGGCATTCTGGTCGCGCTTCCGTGGCGACGATCGCAGCATCGCCGAGGAGTTCTTCGCCCATGGGCAAGCAATTGCAGCCGAGCGCACGCGAGCAGCCGCCTCCGGTGAGCAGCCGCAGTTGCTATCGTTGCTGCAGCAGTGGGGTGGCGTCCAGCTTGTGTACCGCAAACGCTGGCAGGACTCACCCGCCTACCGACTCAACCACGAGGAAATCGAAAAGGCACTCGAAGAAGGTATCGAGATGATCGAGTGTCTCGACCCACGCCGCTTTGTGCTCGATGAGCACCGACATATCCGTGCCGTGGTCTTCGAGCGTATCGCGTGGGATGGCACGCGCTATGTCCCTACCGGTGAACTCATCGAGCTGCCTGCACGGAGCGTGATCATCGCTGCCGGTACCCAACCGAACATCACCTACGAGCGGGAATATCCCGGCACCTTCGAACTCGACGACAGCGGTCGCTACTACCGAGCTTACACCCGCGCAGTACCGGAGCTGGTCACCGAGTAGTGCTGCTGCGCACCGCTTATGCGCTGCGCTGGCGTGCGATGGCCTCTTCCGATAGCCGCCTCGAGATCATGCCCCGCTTCCTAACGCCTTCGCAAGCTGGCATGCGCGCACTGCTCCCGCAAAAAAAATCGGCGCAGGAGCTGTGGTGTTGGCTCCAGCGCCGCACGCTCTGATTGCACCCTACTCGAGTGCTTACTTATCGTCCACGACGGTGAACTCGGCATCCTCGACGCCCGGCGTTGCTGCCGATCCATCGCCAGAGCCAGTAGTCGTGCCGCTGGTGCTCCCTCCTCCGGTGCTACTTGCCTGATACATGGCAGCGCTAGCGTCGTTCCAGGCTTTCGTGAGCGCATCCATCGCCGGACGTATATCGACTGGATTGTTCTTGATGGCATCCTGGAGCCGCTCTTTGGCTTGTTCGATGCCAGAGCGATGCTCTGCCGAGAGCTTGTCGCCCAGTTCCTGGAGCTGCTTGTCGGTTTGGTACACGAGCTGATCGGCTTGATTGCGCAGCTCGATTTCTTCGCGGCGTTTTTTATCCTCGGCAGCGTGCTCTTGGGCATCGCGCTTCATGCGCTCGATTTCTTCCTTGCTCAAGCCCGACGATGCCGTAATGCGGATGTCCTGTTGCTTACCGGTTGCTTTATCGCGCGCGGTGACGGTCAAAATGCCATTGGCGTCAATGTCGAAGGTAACTTCGATTTGCGGCACACCACGCGGCGCCGGTGGAATGCCATCGAGGTGGAAGCGCCCCAGCGAACGGTTGTCACGCGCCATCGGACGTTCGCCCTGGAGAACGTGGATCTCCACCGAGGTTTGGTTATCGGTTGCAGTCGAAAAGATTTCGGTTTTCCGCGTCGGGATAGTAGTATTGGCCGGGATCATCGGCGTCATCACGCCACCGAGCGTTTCGATGCCGAGCGTTAGCGGCGTGACGTCCAGCAGGAGCACGTCGGTCACTTCGCCCGAGAGCACCGCACCTTGGATAGCAGCACCGACGGCAACCACCTCATCGGGATTGACGCTCTTGGATGGTTCTTTGCCGAAGAAGTTGCGCACCAACTCTTGGATGCGCGGAATTCGGGTCGAACCACCGACGAGAATGACTTCGTCAATTTTATCAGGCGTCAACTTTGCTGCCTGGAGTGCCTGCTCACAGGGCTTGAGTGTTCGCTCGAACAGATCGTTGCAGAGCTGTTCGAACTTAGCCCGCGTGATGGTCATTTGCAGATGCTTGGGACCATCAGCAGTGGCGGTAATAAAGGGCAGATTGATTTCGGTTTGGAGCATTTGCGACAGCTCGCACTTTGCTTTTTCTGCGGCTTCGCGCAAGCGCTGCAGCGCCATGGGGTCGTTCCGCAGGTCAATGCCCTCTTGCCGTTTGAATTCATCGGCGATGTAGTCAATGAGGCGTTGGTCGAAGTTATCCCCGCCCAGGTGCGTATCGCCACTGGTGGACTTGACCTCGAAGACACCTTCGCCGATTTCGAGGATGGAAATGTCGAAGGTGCCACCGCCAAGGTCATAGACGGCAACGGTCATTGTCTTACCGCGTTTGTCGAGCCCATAGGCAAGGGCGGCAGCAGTTGGCTCGTTGATAATCCGGCGGACGTTGAGCCCTGCAATTTCACCGGCTTCCTTGGTTGCTTGGCGCTGCGCATCGTTGAAGTATGCCGGCACCGTGATGACCGCATCGGTGACTTTTTGCCCCAGGTACTCTTCGGCGGTCTGCTTCATCTTCTGCAGAATCATTGCCGAGATTTCCGGCGGCGCATAGAGGCGCCCGTCAATGTCCACGCGAACGGTCCCACCATCGGGTCCCGGCACAACTTTGTAGGGGACCATCTTTGCTTCTTCGGTGACCTCGTCCCAACGGCGACCCATGAAGCGCTTGATGGAGTAGATCGTGTTGCGCGGATTAGTGATCGCCTGCCGTTTAGCTGCTTGACCCACCAGTCGTTCGCCCGTTTTGGTAAACGCAACGACCGAAGGCGTGGTGCGGCTGCCCTCGCTGTTGGCAATGACGACCGGCTGGGTGCCTTCCATGACGGCAACAACCGAGTTCGTGGTCCCAAGGTCAATACCAATGATTTTGCCCATCGGGATTGCTGTCGAAATTGTTGAACATGCGCAGTGTTTCCTACAGGAATCATGCCAAGCCAGTCTCAGCCGTCAGCATGGCAGAGGAAGCTGGCAATGTTGCGACAGGCGTGTTCCAATGTGGCAGCAGACACAGCGCTCACGACAAATGCACACCCTACGCGCCTCCTGCTGTTGGCACACAGCTTGCGGGTTGGGCTGACACAGTTTCTACATGGATTACCACGGATGGCACAGCAGCCACGCGCACTGCTCGGCGGATCGAGCACTCTTCCCCCAAACGTCGAAGCATTCTTGAGCAGCTTCGACCGCTACCGCGACTTAGCACTCGTGGTGGGCATTCTCGGCGTTCTCGGCTTGCTCATCATCCCCCTGCCAGCATTCCTGCTGGATTTGCTCTTGGGACTCAACATTGCCCTTTCGGTGCTGATCCTGATGGTTGTGGTCTATATCCAATCGCCGCTGGACATCAGCACCTTCCCGACGATTCTGCTGGTAGCAACGCTCTTCCGATTGGGCATGAACATTGCCTCGACACGGCTCATCCTGAGCGAAGCATCTGCGGGCAAGATTATCCATGCGTTCGGAACCTTCGTCGTCAGCGGCAATTTCGTCGTTGGCGTCGTCGTGTTCTTGATTCTGCTCGTGATCAACTTCGTTGTGATCATCAAGGGTTCGACGCGCATTGCCGAAGTGGCTGCGCGCTTTACCCTCGATGCTCTGCCGGGCAAACAAATGAGCATTGATGCTGATCTCAACGCTGGATTCATTGACGAGAAAGAAGCACGCCGCCGACGCGAACAGCTCCAACGCGAAGCGGAATTCTACGGTGCAATGGACGGCGCTTCCAAGTTCGTCAAAGGTGATGCGATCGCTGGGCTGGTGATTACGGGCATCAACATATTGGGTGGCTTTGCCATCGGTGTGCTCCAGCGCGGGCTCGACATCGGCACATCGCTCAAAACCTACACCATCTTGACCATCGGTGATGGATTGGTCTCGCAGGTGCCGGCACTGCTGGTGTCGGTTGCCGCTGGGTTGATCATCTCGCGCACCAGTTCGTCAACGTCCCTCGACAAGGACCTGAGCCGGCAGTTGACCGGTCGGGCGCGTCCCCTATTCGTGGTTGCTGGCGTTGCTGTCGGGATGGGATTGCTCCCGGGATTTCCCTTGCTCCCGTTTACGCTTCTGGGACTCTCGATCGGTACGGTTGCCTGGGTTCGCCGCCGCCAGGCTCAAGCTGCCGAACGGGAGCAGCTCCGGCAAGAACTTGCGCAGACAGAAACCGCGCAGAAGCAACCCGAACAACCTATCGAGGAGCTGATCAAGGTTGATCCAGTCGAAGTCGAAATCGGGCTCAACCTCCTTCCTCTGGCCGATGAACAGCACGGCGGAGACTTGTTCCGACGCATTGCGAACATTCGGCGCCAGCTCGCCACCGAACTGGGGATCATCCTGCCGCCGGTGCGTGTGCGTGATAACTTGGCGCTCGAACCCGATGAGTATGTGGTCAAGCTTCGTGGCAACATTATCGCACGTAACCGCCTCTACGTTGGGATGCTGCTTGCAATGAATCCCGGCAACGCCGAGGGCGAACTCCACGGTATCGAAGTTCAAGAACCGGTCTTCGGTCTGCCAGCAACCTGGATTCCGCTCCACGAGCGAGAGAATGCCGAACTATCGGGCTTTACCGTCGTCGAACCAGCCACCGTGTTAGCAACCCATCTTTCGGAGCTGCTCCGCAGGAACGCCGACAAGCTCCTCACGCGCCAAGATGTGCGTCAACTGATCGAGTCGCTCAAGAAAGACTACCCCGCACTGGTCGAGGAAATCACGCCTGATACACTCCCGTTGGGTACGATCCAGAAAGTGCTCCAGAACCTGCTCAAAGAGCAAATCCCCATCCGCGACCTCCCGACAATTCTCGAAGCATTGCTCGAATACGTCAAGGTCACCAAGAACACCGATGTTCTGACCGAATACGTTCGCCATCACCTGGGCGAAACCATCAAGCGACTCTTCCAGGATGCCAACGGCACGCTGCATGTAGCCAGCTTGGATCCCGCTGTCGAGAACGTTATCGCCACAACACTCCAGAACAACGCCTCGGCGCAGTCGAGTCCTACACTGGGTCTTTCCCCCGACCTGGTACGAACGCTGTTGCAAAGTGCCGGTGCTGCTTTCGATCAGTTGACAACCATGGGTTACCAACCAGTGGTGATCTGCTCAGCACCGGTGCGACCGTACTTGTACCGTCTGCTGCGGACGCACTACCCCATCGCCAGCGTCATCAGCTACTCCGAGTTGCCGCCCGAAACCGACGTGGACATCGTTGCACGCATTGGTCTTCAGGAGCAGTCATCCTCCGCGATTGCCGCATAGCGCAGAAGGGGCTTTTCCTGTGCTTGGGGCAATAGCGCCCTATTTTTGCAACCAATCGAAGCGAGGACATGTTTCACCGACTGCCTGTAGAAACTGATGAAGCGCACCTATCAGCCCAGCCGTCGCCGTCGCCGAGCCACCCACGGTTTTCGCGCTCGGATGGCGACAAAGAACGGACGGAAAGTGCTTGCCGCGCGCCGCGCAAAAGGACGGTACAAGCTGACCGTCAGCGATGAACGGCACTGGTGAGCACCCGCCGAATCTACTCTCTTCGTGGTCAGATTCGCTTTCGCTCGGTGTTGCGGCACAGTATGCGTGCCCACGACCCCAGCGGAATGGTGATGGTGCACGTGTTGCCCGCAGCTGAGCCGTGTCCACTGCAGCTTGGCGTCATCGTACCGCGCTCGGTTTGCCCAACAGCGGTCGGGCGAAACCGTCTGCGTCGCCTCCTGCGTGAGAGCATTCGCACGCTCCTCGTCGAAGAGCCGGCGCTCCTTGCAGGAGCAGAAGCAGTTGTGCTCCGCTGGCGCGTCAAACCCTCGTCTGATTGCAAGCGGCTTCGGTTACGGCAGGTGCTGCCGCTGGTTCGTGCGGCTCTCGAAGTCGCCACCGACTCGCAGCAATGATTGTTTTTTGCCCGCATGCGATGGACAACGACCCCTACATTTTCAGCCCAGACAATCTGCTGCGCCAACTCGACGAAGCTCCCTTCGAGGTGGGCTACTACACTGTGCGTTTCTACGTGGACGAGCACGGACGGCTCGCCCGCCATCGCACCGACCGACTGGCAACGTTCTACTACTCGCCTTCCGGCGGAACACTGCGCGACGAACAGCTCAACATTGTCCTCTACAGCGCACGATTGGACCGCTACAAGGGGTATGGACGGCTTAGCGAAAGCGAAGACTAAACCGCCGTCCCTCGGTTCGCCCTCCACGCTGCTCTGACCGCAACGACCACTGCAACGAGGATACTCTCGCGCTGCACTGGCTGCAGCATGTAGGGTGTGGAAAAATTTTTCTTGCATGAATGGGGATGGAAAGTGTAATTTGCAATCGCGTGCGGAAGGCAGCATACCGTGCGCTCTAATAGCCCACTCCAACCGTTCTCGTGTGCGATATGTCACCAGAGAGCCGAACACGGCTTGGGATGGTGAGTCCTGAGCGCGTTGCTACCGTGTGTTTCGATGTCCACGCCTGTTTTGCCGAGGGCGAGCCGAGCAACAGTCTTGCGCCAGTGCTCCATACCGTTGCCCTGTTGACGCTGCACCGATTCGACCGTCTGCCACCGCATCGCCAGTCGCTCTCGGTCATCGGCAGTAACATTGCCGGAGCGCTCGTCCGACTGGGCACGCTCGACCGACGGCTCGAGGGCGTGATGGAGGCATGGAAGTTTGGACTCAACGCTGCCGGCCAGCCCTACGATCCCCATCGCATCCGCACCGCTGTTCAATTGGTCACCGCCCTTCGCCCGATCGAGCCACGCGCGTTTGCACAAGGCGTCGCGCAGTACGTCGTCAGCATCGAACTTGCCAAGCGGGGACTTCCGCAGACCTTGCCAATGCTGGCATACCGGATTCTCCAGCCACCGCCCTGGGCCGCACTGCTCGAATGCGGGAGCATGCAGAGCGGACTGTTGTGGACCATGACGGCACTTCTCGGAGCATTTTCACCACCGGCAGCACCAGCTGTCCGTTTCACCGTTGCCGACTGTGATCGGCGGCAGGAGGCATTGGTCCGCATGCTTGCAACCTTCGCCCCGTGGGAGATTCCTGTCGGCCTTGTCGAGTCGCTCCCAGCCTGCGCGAAGTCCCCGCTTCGCTTCGATCGAATTATCGCCATTGCCGACAGCGTCGTCGAGGGTTATCTCGATACCTGCTGGCATTTGCTCCATCCTGGCGGCAAGGCATTGGTTGCACTGCCTGCGGTCCATCGGGAACAGTGGTGGGAACACCAGATTCGCCAAGCGCGCGCTGCCGATCGCATCGAGGCACTCATCGAATGGTCGCCCGATGATTCTCCCCAGCATGGATGGATACTGATCCTGCTGCGAACAACAGCACCCGTGCATGTACGCCGGCGCACGCTCGTCGGCAGACTCGTCGGCGACTTCTCGGTGGAACGCATCGAGGAGCTCTGCGACGGGCTTGCACGCGGCAGCATCGAAAGCTCATGGCTGGAGTGGACCGCCCACCAACGGATCACACCCAGAACAGGAACAGCAACCCCCTCATTGGCAACGCTGCTGGAGCACTCCAGCGAGCGTGGCGTGGACATCAGCCCGCTGGTTATCGGCACGAATGGCTCACTCCGGTTTGACGACCGCATCACCTCTGGCGAAGCGCTCCGCATCGCTATTCGTTCCACGCAGGGACTGCGCATGCACGAAATGCGCTACTACTACTCGCTCGACCAGTGGTGGCACCGCATCCGTCCGCTCTTGGGGCAGTATGGTCGGATGGTCTGGCAAACGGTGGAGCAATCCCTCATTGAGCAGCTTCTTTGTGTGCCGAGCGTTCCGTTGTTTGCTGCGCGTGCTCTTGCGGTGCGCTGGTGGCAGGTGGTGGAACCAGATCTGTGGGGTATCGAGCAGTTCGGTGCCCGCAGCATTGTGGAAAGCATCCTTGGCAGCATCGAGCGGAAGCTGCGTACGCACGGTGTCAAGCTCTGGAAGCAGCTCGACGAGCGGGAACGGTTCGTGCTGGAACGCTGTGTGCCTACTCTTGCTCAGCGGGTGCAGCAGGAACTCCGTCGCCAGGCACACCAGCGGCAGAGCGAGCTTCAGCAGATGGACGCACGCATCCAGACGCTCACGGCAGAGCTGGCCGCCTACCGCCACCGCATGAGCCAGCTCCACGCACGCGCCAAAGCACACGATGTGCCCCACGATGCACCCGAACTCATTGATAGCACCTTGCCGCTCCAGAACGAACTCAGCCAGCTTCTCAAGGAAATGGTTGTCGTGCAGAGCGAGCTGAAGATGCTCCAGAATAGCCGCGCCTTGATCGAGCAGCCGAGCCAGAGCGATTGGTTCTCGCCTGTTGTTGCGCGCTGCACAGCGCAGCTTTTACCTGCATTGCAAGCGGTGCGTCGGTCCCTCGATGCACGATCAGCCTGGGCGCTACTCGAAGGGCTGTGGGAAGAAGAGCTTCGCGCGGAAGCGGAGCACGTCTGGGAATCACTCGTCGAGGAGGTCTGCCGCCAATTGGAGCGCATCTGGGAACGCATGGCAACAGAGCCCGCGACGAACGCAGCACTTCGGGCAGCAGTTCGGGCGCAGTAAGCGGGAAAGGGAAGTCGTCGCTGCCGCAATCACACCACGCACCCCGGGTACGCAGAGCACCCCCAGCTTTCAAGAGCGCGTCGGTCGTGCATATTTTGGCAGCAGTTAGTGTATGCGTTCCGCTATGATCCCATCGCAACATCCGAAAACACCAGCAATGCCACAACGCAGAAGCTTGGCAGCACGCTCTGCCGCCACGCTCGGCTTCGAATCCAAGCTCTGGGCAGTGGCCGACGCGCTGCATCGCAGGTTCGTCACATCCATCAGCCACCGGACACAAGGGGAAGTGCAATGAATCCTGGCTCAATCGTTCGCTGCCGCAATCGTGAATGGGTCCTTTTGCCCTCCGAGACAGATGATGTTTGGGTGCTTCGGCCCCTTGCCGGGACGACCGAAGACATCGTCAAGGTGCACCGGGGCTTGGCGAATCTCGTCGGCTACGACCTCCCGTTCGAGCGCGTCACGTCGGCTTCGTTTCCGCTGCCCACACCCGACGACGTCGCCGATGCCGCCAGTGCGCATCTGCTCTGGCAAGCCGCGCGCCTGACGCTGCGCGAGGGCGCCACCCCGTTCCGCTCGCTCGGCCGCATCTCGATTCGCCCGCGCACCTATCAGTTTGTGCCGCTGCTCATGGCGCTCAGGCTCGACCCGGTGCGCCTTTTCATCGCGGATGATGTGGGCGTGGGCAAGACGATCGAGGCACTGCTCATCGCCCGGGAACTGCTCGATCGCGGCGAGATCCGACGCTTCTGCGTCCTCTGCCCGCCGTACTTGTGCGAGCAGTGGGCCAAGGAGCTGGCCGAGAAGTTCAACCTGGAGCCGGTAGTCATTCGCTCCGGCACCGTGAGCCAACTGGAGCGTCAGGTGCCGCCCGGCAAAAGCATCTACGAGCACTTCCCGATCCAGGTCGCCAGCATTGACTTCGTCAAAACTGACCGCAACCGTCACCAGTTTCTCCAGTTCTGCCCTGAACTCGTGATCGTGGACGAGGCACACGGCGCGGCGGCCGCGCAAGGACGCGCTCAACAGGAACGCCACGCGCTCTTGCGCGAGGTGGCAAAACGGCCGGAACGGCACTTGATTCTGCTGACCGCCACACCGCACTCGGGCATCGAAGAGGCGTTCCGCTCGCTGCTCGGCTTGCTGCGGCCCGAGTTCGAGAACTGGAATATCGCGGATCTCGACGAAGAGCAGCGCAGCGAACTTGCCCGCCACTTCGTCCAGCGCACGCGGCGGGACATCGAGCACGGCTGGGAAGCGGGCAGCGTCTTTCCGCAGCGCGAATCACTTGACGTGACGTACGACCTCTCGGACCACTACCGTCAGCTCTTCGAGCACACCTACGCGTTCTGCTCCGAGATCGTGCGCACCGGCGAACGGCTCGAAGAACGCAAGCGGCGCGTGCGTTACTGGGGAGCGTTGGCCCTTTTGCGCTGCGTGATGTCGAGCCCTGCGGCGGCCATCGCAGCGCTCGCCAACCGGCAGGGCACAGTCGCGTTCGAGGACGAAGACGAACCCGAGTTTCGCCCCTTCGTGTTCGAGTTGGCGGACGAGCGCACCGACGATGAATCCCCCACGCCGCCGGTGGAAGCCGCCGAGGCCACCCTCGCCGAGACCGAGCGCCGTCGGCTGCGCGATCTCGCACAGCTCGCCACTGAGCTTTGTGGGCCGACGCACGACACCAAACTCGCCCGCGCCATAGAACTCGTGCAACAACTCCTCGAGGAAGGCTTCCACCCGATCCTCTGGTGCCGCTATGTGGCTACGGCTGAATACCTCGCTGAGCATTTGCGCACAGCACTACCTGCCGATGCCCAGGTGGTCTGCGTGACCGGCCGCCTCGGCGACGACGAGCGCCAAGCCAAGATCGAGGAGATCGACCCCGACCGCCCCCGCGTGCTCGTGGCAACCGACTGCCTCTCGGAAGGGGTCAATCTGCAGGAGAAATTCACGGCGGTCGTGCACTACGACCTCCCCTGGAACCCGAACCGGCTCGAGCAGCGCGAAGGGCGCGTGGACCGCTACGGGCAGCCCGCCAAGCGGGTCAAGGCGGTGCGGTTCTTCGGGCGGGACAACCCCGTCGACGGCGTGGTCATCGAGGTGCTTCTCGACAAGGCGCGGGAGATCCACCGCACGCTGGGTACGCATGTGCCCGTTCCCGAAGAAAGCGAAAGCGTCACCCAGGCTGTGCTCGAGGCGCTTTTCCTGCGCGGCGGGCGGCGGGCGGCCACCCAGCAGCTCGTGCTCGACCTTGGTGTTCCGCAGGTGACCGAACTCCACCGCCGTTGGGAGCGCGATGCCGAACGCGAGCGCATCAACCGCACCCGCTTTGCCCAGCGGACGCTCAAGCCCGAAGAAGTCCAGCGTGAACTCGAAGCCACCGACGCCGTGCTCGGGGATCCGGGTGCGGTGCGCGAATTTGTGCTCACAGCAGCCCAGCGCGTGGGCTTGTCCATCACGATAGATCGCCGTCCCGGCGTCTATCGCGTGGCCGTATCGCCTGAGGCACTGGCGACTGTACCCGAACCGATCCGCCTTGCCCTCTCTCACCATTCGCTATTCGCTATTCGCCATTCGCCCTCCCACTGGCTCATCAGCTTCGACTCGCCCACGCCCGAAGGCGCCGAGTACCTCGGCCGCAATCACCGCGTTGTGGCCGCGCTCGCGCGTATCCTCTTCGAGGAGGCGCTGCGGGGAGCGAGTAGCGAGTGGCGAGCGGCGAGTAGTGACAAGAGAGTCAGCCGGTGTGGCGTTATCCGCACACGTGCAGTGGCAACTCTCACAACGATCCTTTTGCTTCGCGTGCGTTACCTGATTGAGCAACCGCAGACAAGGCCGCTGCTTTCCGAAGAGGTACTCGTGGTGGGGTATCGCGATCGTGGGAAGAACCAGGTGGAGTGGCTCGAGGATAGCATGGCGCTGCAGCTGCTCGCTGAGGCAAAGCCTGATGCCAACATTCCGATGACGGAGAAGCGGGAGTTGGTGGAGCGAGCGCTCCGCGCACTAAGTGAATGGCGAATCGCGAATGGCGAATGGGGTAAAGAACATCCGATCCAGCGAGCGATCCGGGATCGGGTGGCCCAACGCGCCAGCGAGTTGGCCGATGCTCACAAGCGCATTCGTCAAGCCGTGTCGCTGCGCGTGCGAGGGCTCGAGGTCAAGCCGCAGTTCCCGCCAGATCTTATAGGAATTCTCGTGTTGCAACCCATGGTGCAGCCATGAGCCTGTTTCCCGGAATCCGTATCGAAGGCGGCCTGCTCGGGCCGGACACCCTGGACCAGATTCTCACCGGCGAGCTTCCCGGGCAGAGGCTGTCCGACTTTGGCCTCGATGGGCGACGAACGCTCACTGACGAAATCGCCAGCGCCTTTGCCGATGCGCGCGCCCAGTGGGAGGTGCTCAAGCGCCGGCTGGAGCGTCTGCCGGAGTCAGACGTGGCCACCTCGGTCACGCGCGATACGTGGGTGGTCCCGTTCCTGAGCCTCTTAGGCTACGAGCTCCGCTACAACCCGCGCGCCTACGAGCTGGACGGCGCGACCTTCGCCATCTCCCACCGAGCGGGGGAGGCTGAAGACGCCCCGCCGGTTCACATCGTCGGTGCCCGGCAAGAGCTGGGGCGCGTTGCCCCTACCGGTCGCCCGAGGCTGGCCCCGCACTCCCTGGTCCAGGAGTTCTTGAACCGCAGCGAGCACCTCTGGGGCATCGCCACCAACGGGCTCACCCTGCGCCTGCTACGCGACTCGACCTACGTCCGCCGCCAAGCTTACGTGGAGTTCGACCTCCAGCAGATTTTCGAGGAGCAGCGCTTCAACGACTTTGCCGTTCTCTACCGCCTCCTGCACCGCAGCCGCCTGCCCCGCTCGGCCGCGGAGGCGCGGGATTGCTTGCTCGAGCAGTACCACCAGCACGCCGTCGAGCAGGGCGGGCGGGTACGCGATCGCCTCCGCGACGGCGTCGAGGAGTGCATCAAGCGCCTGGCCAACGGCTTTCTGGCACACCCGGACAATGGCGAGCTGAGAGCGCGAATAGCGAATAGCGAATGGCGAATAGAAGGTCAGACTGAAGCACCATTCGCTATTCGCCATTCGCCATTCGCTCAAGACTTCTACCGGCAGCTCCTGCGCCTGGTCTATCGCTTCTTGTTCCTCCTCGTTTCCGAAGATCGCGGGCTCATCAGCGCCGAGCCGCTCTACCGCGAGCACTATGGCGTGGCCCGGCTGCGACGCCTCTGCGAACGACGAAGCAACTACACCGAGCACGACGACCTCTGGTGCAGCCTGAGAGTGCTGTGGAAGGTGCTCTCCGACGAGCGACTGGCCGGCCTCCTGGGGGCTGCGCCCTTGAACGGAGAACTCTTTGCGCCTCTTGCACTGGACCACTGCACCATCACCAACCGCGACTTCCTCGAGGCATTCTGGCACCTGGCGTACTACCGCGAAACGCCTTCTGCGCCGCCCCGCCGAGTCAACTACGCCGCCCTGGATGTCGAAGAACTCGGCTCGGTCTATGAGAGCCTGCTAGATTACCACCCAGTGATCGAAGCGAATGGCGAATGGCGAATAGCGAATGGCCTCAGGTTCGATTTGGTGTTCGGTTCGGAGCGCAAGAGCACGGGTTCGTACTACACGCCGCCGGAACTGGTCACCGAACTCATCCGCTCAGCGCTGGAGCCGGTGATCGAAGAGCGACTGGCGGAAGCTAAGCGAATGGCGAATAGCGAATGGCGAATGGTGTCAAAAAACATCCGAGAGAAGTTCATCCATGAAGTCTTTCCAAGATTATCGCGACCTGGAGGTCTGGCAAAAGGCGATGCAGGTGGTCAAAAAGGTTTACCTGCTGACCAAGGACTTTCCCCCGTCGGAACTGTACGGCCTGACCAGCCAGATGCGACGAGCAGCCATCTCGATCCCGGCGAACATCGCCGAGGGCTGGGGACGCCGTTACACAGCGGAGTTCATCCAGTTTCTGCGTCAAGCGAACGGGAGCCGGACAGAGCTGGAGACACTTCTTCTCCTGAGCATGGAAGTCGGGCTGTGCCCTCAGGAGGAAGTAGCGTGTCCGATTCTGGAAGACCTTCAGCTCATCGGGAGGCAACTGAACAACTTGGAACGCAGCCTCCAACGGAGAAAGAACTCACCATAGCCTGGGAATCCACTCCATTCGCTATTCGCTATTCGCTATTCGCCCAGCACGCTCTGTTGAGCGTGCGTGTCCTCGATCCCGCCTGCGGCTCCGGCCACTTCCTGCTCGCTGCCGCCCGCCGGTTGGGGAAAGAGCTTGCACGCATCCGCACCGGCGAAGACGAACCCGCCCCGGAGCGGGTGCGCGAAGCGATCCGTGACGTTGTGGCGCACTGCATCTACGGCGTGGACAAGAACCCGCTCGCCGTCGAGCTCTGCAAAGTCGCTCTGTGGCTTGAAGCCCACTGCTCGGGCAAGCCGCTGACGTTCCTCGACCACCGCATCCGCTGCGGCGATTCCCTCGTGGGGGTCTTCGACCTCGGCGTGCTTGAACGCGGCATCCCCGACGAGGCATTCACTCCCGCCGGCACCGACGCGAAAGAGACTGCGGGCCTCCTCAAAAAGCGCAACCGCACCGAGCGTCGCGATCTCGAGAGCGGGCAACTGCGCCTGCCGCTTGTGCCTGCGCACGTCGTGGACGCTTTGGGCAGGAAGCACCACGACATCGAAGCGATCGCCGACGACTCCCCCGCCGCCGTGCGCGAGAAAAAGAGTCGCTACGACCGCCTGCTGGCCGATCCTGAGCGGCTCCGCGTCGCCGAAGCCTGCGACCTCTGGACCGCCGCGTTCTTCCAGCGCTTTACGCCCGGGCTGGCCACATCGCCAGCCGCGATCACCACGGACGGTGTGACCGATCGCCTCGCTGACCGAGCGCATCCCCAGGCGCTCGCCGCCGCACGGGCGCTTGCTGAGCACCACCGCTTCTTCCACTGGCCACTGGAGTTCCCCGAAGTTTTTCAGCGAATAGCGAATAGGGGGGAAAAAGAGCGAATAGCGAATAGCGAAGTGGCGAATAGCGGAGAAAGAGAGCGAATAGCGAATAGCGAAGTGGCGAATGGTGAAACCGATGACCCATTCGCTATTCGCCATTCGCCATTCGCCGAACCGCGCCATTCGCCATTCGCCGCTCCTATTCGCCATTCCCCATTCGCCAACTCCGGCTTCGATGTGGTGCTCGGCAATCCCCCCTTCATGGGCGGGCTCAAAATCAGCGGTGCCCTTGGGGACAAGTACCGCCACTGGCTGGAGGTGGCTTATGAGCCCTACGGCGGCACGGCGGACCTGTGCGCCGCTTTCTACCGCCGCGCCTACAGCCTGCTCAAGCCCGGCGGGCGCCTGGGCATGGTCGCCACCAACACCATCGGCCAGGGCGACACCCGCGAGAGCGGGCTCGCCGTGATCCTCCAAGAGGATGGCACCATCACCTTTGCCCGCCGCTTCATCAAGTGGCCCGGCGCCGCCAATGTGGAAGTGAATCTCGTCGCCCTCCACAAACCCCACCATTCGCCACTCGCCACTCACCATTCGCCATTCGCCATTCGCCATTCGCCGATCCTCGATGGCCAACCTGTGGACTTCATCTCCTCCCGCCTCGATGCCGACCCCGAAGCTGAACCCAAACGCCTCCCGCAAAACGAAGGCAAGGCGTTCCAGGGCGACATCGTGCGCGGTATGGGCTTTGTGCTGGAGCCGGAGGAGGCGGAAGCGCTGCTGGCCAAAGACCCGCGCAACGCCGACTGCCTTTTCCCCTATCTGAACGGCGAGGACCTGAACAGCCACCCGGAGCAAAAGCCCAGCCGCTACGTGATTTGCTTCCACGACTGGGACCTGAAGCGCGCATGTCAATACCCCGACCTGCTGCGCATTGTGGAAGAGAGGGTAAAGCCTGAGCGAGAGCGGCTCCGGGGACCGGGCGACAAGCGCAACCGCGAATACTGGTGGCAGTTCGGCGCTTACCGCGCTGGCATGCGCCGCGCCATCATCCCCCTCAAGCGGGTGCTGGTGCGAAGCCGCGTGAGTGAGTTGCATGCGATCGCATTTGTCCCAAAAGGGTACGTTTACGGCGATGCAACGGTCGCCTTCGCCTTCGACGACGACTACCACTTCGCCCTGCTGCAATCCAGCGTGCATGAGGTGTGGGTATGGCGGCAAGCATCCAGCCTTGAGTCGCGAAATCGCTATACGCCCACGGACTGTTTTGACACCTTTCCGTTTCCGCCGGGGGAGTATGAGCGAATAGCGAATAGCGAATGGCGAATAGCGAATAGCGAATGGCGAGTGGAGGAGATGCCGGAGGCGTTTCAGCGGGCGGCGCGGGTGGGAGCAGGGTACCACGAGCACCGGCGGCAAATCATGCTTTCCCGCCAACTCGGGCTCACGAAAATCTACAACCTCTTTCACGACCCGGCCTGCCAGGATGCGGACATCCAGCGCCTGCGCGAGCTGCACGCCGAGATGGACCGCGCCATCCTGGCTTGCTACGGCTGGGAAGATGTAGATTTGCGTTATGATTTCTACCCCAACGATCGCGGGCAGATGCGCTACACCGTTGCGCCCGAGGCGCGGCGGGAGCTTCTGCGGCGGTTGATAGAGCTGAATTTGAGGCTTGCGTGATGAAGGCCCGTAGTCGAGAGTTACTGGACCGTGCTATCGCGGCGATGGTCGCGGCCATCGAAATCTATAACAAGCCCGATTTCTCCTACCGGGCGGAATCGTTCGCGATCCTGGCGACGAATGCCTGGGAATTGCTCCTGAAGGCCAAATGGCTCGCAGAGCACAACAACCGCATCTCCTGCCTGTACGTCCGTCAGGGAGGCGGCACGAAACGGAAGCGGATCAAGAAGACGGCGGCCGGGAACCCGATGACCCACAGCCTCGATTATCTGGCGAGCAAGCTTCGCGAGCAGGGAGCGCTGAACGAGCAGGCGTACCGTAACCTGAGGATTCTGAGCGAGTTCCGCGATTCGGCGGTGCATTTCTATCACCAGAATCCGCAGTTCGCGGAGCGACTGCAGGAAATCGGTGCGGCGGCAGTCAAGAACTTCAGCTCTGCGGCTCGGGAATGGTTCAAGGCCGAGCTCTCGCGGTACAACTTCTACCTCCTGCCCCTCGCCTTCGTATCGCCACTACAGTCAGCGGAGGGAGTCATACTCAGCGGTGAGGAGAAGCGGTTTCTGAAGTTCGTGAACGGGCTGAGTCAGGATGATCACGACCCCGCTTCGCCATATTCGGTTGCCGTGAATGTGGAGGTGCGGTTCGTTAAATCAAAGTCAGCCACCGCCGCCCCGGTAAGGATCACCACCGACCCAACGGCGCCCGCGGTCCGCCTGACGGAGGAGCAGATAAGAGAAAAATACCCATGGGACTACGCGGAGCTAACGAAAAAGTGTCAGAAGCGCTATTCGAACTTCAAGGTTGACCGAGATTATCATCGGTTGAGAAAGTCGCTGGAGTCGGACTTGCGATATGCGCACGTTCGCTTGCTCGATCCAGCGAAGCCGAACAGTCAGAAGAAGCTCTTTTTCAACCCCAACATCCTGCAAGAATTCGACAAGCACTATGCCCCTAAAACAGACGGTGGCCGGGCGCAGACGCCTAATTAGGCGACAGGGCGCGAGTGAGCATGAACGTGCTCAATTTCCATCCGTTGGTTTTTGACGTCTCCGCGACGCCGTGGCCTACATCCTGGACCAATTCCCCATCGTCCGGCGCAAGGATGAGGAGCGCTATGGCACGTATCGCACGAAGGAGATGATCCTGCAGCTCTACGATGCGATGCAGCATAGGCGGAGCTGAGAAACTCCCCGCTCACCACTCACCACTCGCCGCTCGCCATTTTTGCCAGGCGGATGTCCTTCGGAAAAGAACGTTATTTTCGCCATGTGACCTTTACAGAAGGACACACGATTGCTAACCTGTCCGCCATGGCATTGCACCCGATTCTGCAAGAAAAACTTGTCGCTGGCTTCGAGCCGGTCAGGCTCGAAGAGCTGACCCGAAGGGACGCACGGCTGCCTGCCATCAAGAACAAGGTCCATACAGTGCTCGGCATGCGGCGGGTCGGCAAAACCACCTTCTTGCGCCAGGTGCAGCAGGAACAGCAGCAGGCGCTTGCCCCAGAACGGGCGGTGTACGTAAGCTTCGATGACGATCGTCTGGCGGACCTGCCGCTTTCGCAGCTCGATGCGCTCGTGGAGGAGTACTACCGCACGTTTCCCCATCTCCGTGGTCGCGAGCTCGTGTGGTGGTTTTTCGATGAGATACAGGTGGTTGCAGGCTGGGAGCGGTTCGTCCGGCGATTGATGGACACGGAAAAGGTGGCGGTGGTCGTTTCCGGTTCCTCAGCTCGTCTTCTCTCCCGCGAGGTCCATACTTCCTTGCGGGGCCGCGGATTTGAAACGGTTCTACGCCCCTTTAGCTTCCGCGAATTCCTTCGTCACCGGAACGAAGAGCCGACCAAACCCCTCGCGCGCCTGAGTGCGGCCGAGCGCTCGCTCATCGAGAAGCGCGTGCTCGAATATCTGCAGGTGGGTGGGTTCCCCGAGGCTCAGGGGTTGGATCTGCGCCTGCGCATTCAACTGCTGCAGAGTTATGTGGACACGCTGCTTCTGCGCGATGTGGTCGAGCGCTACCAGGTGAGCCAGATCGCTGCGCTTCGCTCGATTACTCGGACTTGTCTGCGCAACCCGGCCGCGCTCCAGAGTGCGCACGCTCTCTACCGCGACCTCAAATCCCAGGGGTATGCTGTTTCCAAAGACACGGTACACGCCCTTCTCGGATACCTGGTGGATGCCTTTTTGCTGACGCTTGTGCCGCTGGCGACGGACTCTGAACGGCAGCGTAATGCCAATCCGCGCAAAATCTATCCTGCTGACCCAGGGCTGATTCATGCGTTCGATACGAGCGGTCGCGCTAATCTGGGGCGTGCCTTGGAAACAGCGGTGCTAAACGCCTTGGTCTCACAAGGGGCGGAGGTGGGCTATGTGAAGACTGATGAAGGATTCGAGGTAGATTTTCTCGCGCGCATCCCCGGCAAGAGGGAACTACTCATCCAGGTATGTGCGGACCCGACCCAGCCAGAGGTTCTCGAACGCGAAGTGCGTGCACTCGACGCAGCAGCTCGCACCCATCCTCGCGCCGAGCGGATTCTGATTGTGCTGACGCGAGACCAAGCAATTCAGGTGTCGCCCGGCACCATTCGGGTGTGTGCAGCATACGAATGGTTTCTGGAGGAAGATCTGTTCTAGCCTTCGCTACCCTGTGACGTTGTTCGGTCGTAGTTCTTCATTGCCGATGAGCGGGCTCGGGTGCTCGTGGATCGCATGCCGCTGGAGTGGCCGCGCGATGCAGTGGCGTACATCCTGGACCAATTCCCCATCGTCTGCCGCAGGGACGAGGAGCGGTATGGCACCTACCGCACCAAGGAGACAATCCATGCGCTCTACGATGCGATGCAGCATAGACGGAGCTGAGAAACTCCCCATTCGCCATTCGCCACTCGCCATTCGCTACTCGCCACTCCCCACTCGCCACTCGCTAATTTTGCCCCAATGCCAAGCATTCTCGACTTTCACGACAGCGTCCTCGGCGAGTACAGCGATTTTGTCCGCTCGTTTCTGCACATTGCCGACGAGCGCGTGCGGGAGTTTGTCGATCATGAGCTGCAGCACGGGCGGCATCTTTGGCCGGAGCCGATGGTGCAGATCAGTCCAGCCTACGCACGTGCGGCAGATGTTGATCAGCTCGCCCAGCGCGGGGTACTCCATCCCGACACACAAGCGACGTTCCGGACTTCGAGTGGAGAACCGTTTGTGCTCTACCAGCACCAGGTCGAGGCATTCGAGCGAGTTTCGCAGCGCAGGAGCATCGTGGTCACGACTGGGACGGGTTCGGGGAAGAGTTTGTGCTACTTTTTGCCGATCCTCGACGAGATCATGCGCAATCCAGTGCGGGACAAAACAGTAGCGCTGCTGGTGTACCCGATGAACGCGCTGGTCAATTCGCAGGTGGAGGCGCTCCAGCGTTGGAAGCGCGTCTTCGAGGAGTACACCGGGCGGACGTTTCCGGTGACGTTTGCCAAGTACACGGGAGAAACGACCGAGCAAGAGCGGAACGCGATGCGGGAGCAGCCGCCGCACCTCATCTTGACCAACTACATGATGGTGGAGCTGATGCTCGTGCGGCCGGAGGATCGGCGATTCCTCGATGCAGCAGGCGGTGGTTTGCGCTATGTGGTCTTCGACGAACTGCATACCTACCGCGGACGGCAAGGAGCAGACGTAGCGATGCTCATCCGACGGTTGAAGGCGCGTGCGGCAACGCCCGACGTTGTGCACATAGGCACTAGTGCGACGATGGTCTCGCAGCCGGGGGCGAGTGCTGCCGAGCGTCGGCAGGTCGTTGCGGAGTTCGCACGGCGTTTCTTCGGGCATCCGTTTACGCCGGATGACGTCATCGAGGAAACGCTCCAGCTGCCATCGAACAGCAGAACGCCAGCGCCGGAGGAACTCCGCACTGCGATTGAGGCTGGAAGCCAGGAAGGGATGGAGACCTTGCTCGGATGGGTTGAGCAGTACTTAGGGGTCGTGGTCGCCGGTGATGGTCGGATCGAACGTCGGCCGCCGACGACGATCGCCGAGGCTGCCGCTGCGCTTGCGCAGCTGACGGGCCAGTCCCTCGAACGCTGCGCCGATGCACTCAGCAAGACACTGGCCTGGGCGAGCAGCACGCGGCGTGTCGCGCTCAAGCTCCACCAGTTCATTGCCCAGAGTGGCGCAGTTCACGCAACGCTCGAAGCCGCCGATCGCCGCATGCTCACGCTCGACGAACAGATACGCACAGCGGACAATCGGCTGTTGGCACCGCTCAAGTTCTGTCGCGTCTGCGGGCAGGAGTACTACTGCGTCGTCCTTGCGGATCGGTCCGTGCTCCCGCGGCATGACGGCCAGCAGGATTTGCCGCCTGAGGGGATGCCTGGCTACGCGATGCTCGCCGGCAATCCGCCCGTGGAGGATCCAGAGTTGCCCGAGGAGTGGCTCGATGCGCGAGGTTCGGTGAAGAAAGATTATCGCGACGCCGTGCCGCGCCTGCTCTGGGTTCGCCCCGACGGTCGCCTTGCCGAGAGCGGCAGCGATCCGGAAGCAACGGCGATGTGGTTTCAGCCGGAGCCGTTTCTGCTCTGCATGCGCTGCGGCGAGTACTACAGTCGCCGCGAGAGCGAATTCCGCAAGCTTGTTTCGCTCTCGAGCGAGGCGCGGTCGAGTGCGACGACGGTCTTGGCAGTCTCAGTGTTGCGCCACGCAGCGCGCACGGGGGCAGTGCGCCAGAAGCTGCTGACGTTCACCGACAATCGCCAGGATGCATCGCTCCAGGCGGGGCACTTCAACGATTTCGTCCACGTGGCAGTTCTCCGCTCGGCGCTCATCAGTGCGCTTGAAGGGGCAGGCCCTGATGGGCTGACCCATGATGAAGTGGCAATGAAGACCGTCCGTGCTCTGCGAGGATCTGCGCAGGGGCTCCGGCTCTCCGACATCGCCCAGAACGCGCAGCTTGACGAGAATTCACCGGCGGCAGAGCGCGTCTGGGAGACGTTCACGGAGTTGACCGAATATCGGCTTATCCAGGATTTGCGGCGTGGCTGGCGGATCGTGCAGCCGAATTTGGAAGACGTCGGGCTGCTGCGCATCGAGTACGACGGATTAGATCGGCTCTGCGCTCGCGACGAGATTTGGCAGGGGACGGTCCTTGCCGGAACTTCTGTGGAGGAGCGGCAGGCAATCCTCTGGCCGCTGCTGGAGTACTTGCGCACGCAGCTTGCGATCGCGGTGCGTGTTCTCGAACCGGACTACCAGCGGCAGCTTCGCCGCCGCGCTGAGCAATTGCTCGGTGAATTCTGGGGACTTGATCCCGACAGCGATGAGTTGCATCCGGCTAAGTACGCAGTGCTCCCGGGGACATCGGAACGCCAGCGGCCGAGCGGCATCAGTCTCAGTGAGCGGAGCAAGGTTTGGCGTTTCCTGCGCCGACGGCTCGGATTGGACAGTGCACAGCATCGGCCCGCACTGCAGGGACTGCTCGATGTGCTCACGCAACAGGGCTACCTCCGAAAGCTCGATCCGATCGGTGATCACCAACGGTACCAGCTCGATGTAACGTGCATCCGGTGGGTACGCGGTGACGGTACGCCGCCACCACTGGATCCGCTCGGTGGCCGTCACACCACTACGCGTACAGAGGCGATGCGGCCGATCAACGAGTTTTTCCGGCGCTTTTACTGCGAATCTGCTGCTGAACTTGCTACGTTCGAAGCGCGAGAGCACACTGCTCAGGTTGTCGCCAGTGGTGAGCGCCAGCGGCGTGAACGTCGGTTCCGCTGGGAAGACAGCGACTCCACCAAGGAACGCGAGCTTGGGCGGCGACTGCCCTACTTGGTCTGCTCGCCGACGATGGAATTGGGCATAGACATTGCTGATCTCGACGTGGTACATCTGCGGAATGTGCCACCATCACCAGCTAACTACGCGCAGCGGAGCGGGCGCGCTGGGCGCAACGGGCAAGCAGGGGTAATCTACACGTACTGCGGTGCACGCAATCCGCACGACCGATACTTTTTCCGCAATCGCGCGCAGATGGTCGCCGGGAGCGTCCGTGCGCCGATGCTGGATTTGGCAAACGAGAATTTGTTGCGTGTGCACCTCCACGCTCTCTGGCTGGCGCGGGTAAACGTGCCGCTGGGGAATTCGATCGAGAACGTCCTCGACCTTGAGCGTGCGGACTTGCCGTTGCGGGAGGACGTCCGTTTAGCGATGGAGCTCTCCGAACGTGATCGCCGGTCGCTGCGGGAGGAAATGCACCGCGTGCTCAGCAGCGACCGCGACGACCTCGAGAGTGTGCCGTGGTTTGGGGACGATTGGATCGATCGCATCCTCAAGGAAGCGCCGGCCACCTTCGATCGCGCATTCGATCGGTGGCGGGAGCTGTACCGCGCTGCTAACGAGCAACTCAGACGCGCTCGCATTGAGGAGGACCGCTCCCGCAACGACCGCGAGGGGCAGCAGCGTGCCAAACGCCGGCAGGACGAAGCGCGCCGCCAACTCAATCTACTGCTGCAAGTCAACGTCGCGCGGGAGGAAGGCGAGTTCTACCCCTATCGCTACCTTGCCAGCGAAGGCTTCTTGCCCGGGTACAACTTCCCGGCGCTACCGGTGCGTGCCTGGATCCCGCGTGGCGACGGTGAGTTCATCGCTCGTCCGCGCGCTGTGGCGTTGCGTGAACTGGCGCCAGGGAATTTTCTCTACCACGAAGGCGCCAAGTGGGAAGTGGTCGGCTTTCAACTTCCGCCCGGTGGGTTAGCCGAGCGGAAATTCACCGTGCGGCTCTGCCACCGATGCGGCGGATTTTCGCCATTCGATGCCGACCTCTGCGTGGTGTGTACTGAGCGGTTGACGTTGGAGCAGAGCGAGATGGTGTCGCTGTTGGATATGCCGAACGTCCGCACACGTCGCCGCGAGCGCATTACCTCGAACGAAGAAGATCGGCAGCGCTCGGGCTACAGCATCGAGACGTACTTCCAATTCAGCGTACTTCCAGGCAGCACGGAGGAAGCCACCGTCGAGCACGATGGCACCGCACTATTCCACCTGACGTATGCCCCGGCAGCACGACTGTTGCGGATCAACCATGGCTGGCGCGCCGCAAGTAGCAAAGGATTCCGCATTGACCTCGACACCGGTGAGATCACCACAACCGATGCCTACGTGGATTCTCCCGCTGAGGATCGGCGCACAGTGGAGACGCTCCGCCTTGCGGTGCAGGATACGCAGAACATCCTCCTGGTACGCCCTGCCGATCCGGAACTCTTTTCGGACCGTGCCCTGGAAGTAAGCTTTCGCGCAGCACTGCTGCGTGGGCTGCAGCAAGCCTTCCAAGTGGATGAAAGTGAACTCGCAGCCGAATGTATCGGGTGCAAGGAGCGTCGAGCGATTCTGCTCTACGAGAACAGCGAAGGTGGTTGCGGTGTGCTTCGGCGGTTAGTTGGTCAAGCCGATGCACTCGCGCTCGTTGCAAAAGAAGCACTCGCAGCGGCGCACTTCGATGAATCCGGCAACGATTGCATGCCGTCGTGCACGACGGCATGCTATGAGTGCCTGCTCAGCTACTCGAACCAACTCGATGCTCTCGTGCTCGATCGGCATCGGGTGCGGGAGTTGTTGGTCCGGCTTGCGCGTTCTTCGACGCTACGGGAATCAGCAGGTGGGCGCTCCTACCAGGAACAGTTCGCATGGCTGGCATCGCAGCTTGACCGGCGGTCGGAGTTAGAGCGGCGGTTCCTTCGGGAGCTTGCCAACGGTCGGTACCGCTTGCCGGACGATGCGCAGCGAAGCATTGCTCAGCCGCGCTGTGTAGCGGACTTTTTCTACGAACCGAATGTTCTGATTTTTTGCGACGGCACACCACACGACGAACCCCGACAGCACCAGCGGGATAACTTGCTGCGGGACCAGCTCATTGCATCAGGCTACCGTGTCATCACGATCCGCTGGGATCAGTCGATCAGCGATCAAATTCGGCACTACCCCGACGTCTTCGGTCACAGAGCACAGTAAAACTCCCCACTCCCCACTTGCCACTCTCCCCTGGCGTGGCTGCGCTCGCTGACCGACGCTCGTTCGGAGCTGGAACGACGCTTCCTCGACCTGCTGGATATGCACGGCGGGCGTCTCCCCGACGACGCACAGAAAAAAATCCCAGAGGTGCGCTGCATCGCCGATTTCTTCTATGAGCCCAACGTGTGCATCTTCTGCGACGGCTCTGTCCATGATGAGCCGGCGCAGGCGGCTCGGGATCGCGACGTGCGGGCAGAACTCGTGCGGCGGGGCTACCGCGTGATCGTCATCCGTTACGACCGCGATCTGTTGGAGCAGATCAGGAAGTACCCTGAGGTATTCGGCATTCGCTAGCAGGGTCAGCACGCGTGGTTCAGGCAAATGGGGTGGGCTAACCCCAATGTATATTGCTCAGGAACTTGAGCAGACTGTCCGAGCGAATGTTTCGATTGACTGGGCGGTACGCGAAAACGTTCGCGCCAACCTGCGGCGGCTTGAGGTAGGCTACAGCAGGGGCACAAAGCAACGAGCGTTGGCAGTGTTCATTACACCGACAACAACCCTGCGAGCGTTGAAGGTTACAGAATTCGGCGATCTGCGATGATGTCGCAAGCGGAACTACGCTCCTTCTGGAGCCTTTCGACCGAGGAGGTGCTGGCTGCATTGCAGTCGTCGCCCAACGGTCTGGCAGCGTCCGCTGCCACCGAACGCCTGTGCCCGCATCGGACATAGCGTGGCGGAGGCTGTCAAGCGATTGTTCTACAGGCACGAGCGCCAGTAAGTTGGTCGCTAAGATACATCGGACAGGTGCAGGAAGAGGAGTTTAGAAGTCGCGCACATATGGAAAACAGTATCTTTGCGCAATACGAGACCAGGGCTCGGAGTTCAGTTGTCATAGATGCATGCCGCCGCCAAAAAGCAGCAGTCGGCGCTCCAGCGATACACCCACTGGCGTGCACTACAAGCTCAGAGACCGACGCCACTGATGCTTGTCGTCGTTATCAGCGCTTGCGTGATCCGCTGGGCGGACGTTCATTTTGGTTATGCGTGGGTCCGCGCGTTATTTCCCCAGAATTCGGGGGCTCTCCCCGCGGTGATTGCCGAGCTGGTATCCCTTCTCTGGTACGTTCTGCCGGTCGCTGGTGTGGTGTGCATTCTCCATGGACGGCAGAAAGTATGGAGCGAGCTTGGATTAGCTGGGACGGTTTGGAAAGCTGTTGGCTATGCGTTTGCTTTTAGCTTTCCTATGTTGCTTTGGTACGCATGGGCCGGTCGGGCGGTGGAGATCTCGGCAGTGCCTCTTCTGGTTTTGGCGCAGCTACGTGCTGCATTTCGCGAGGAAGTCTTCTACCGCGCGTTTCTTTTTGGCCAGCTATTTCGCCACGGACGGTGGGGGTTCATTCCTGCTGCAGGGTTGAATGCAATGGTCTTTGCTTCCAGCCATCTCTACCAGGCGACAAGTCTGCTTGAGGGCGCGGCGATCTTCGCGGTGACATTTGTCGGTGCAGCTTGGTTTGCTTGGCTCTATGTGGCGTGGGGATATTCGGTGTGGCTGCCGGTGGGGCTGCACTTTTTCATGAATGTGTGGTGGGAGTTGTTTCGCATAGGGGAAACGGCATTCTCCGGGTCTTTGGGTGTCGAGGTGGCGCGCGTGCTCACAGTAGGAGCGAGCGTTGCTTGGACTGTGTGGAGCGTGCGGCGACGCGGCGCACAGCTTCTGCCACCTGGCAGCCTCTGGTGGCGCAACAGAGACGGAGGAAACAATACCAACGCACCTGCATAATTTTGGCATCGAAGCATGCGCAGAGAGCAGTAGCCACTTAGCACATTGCCAGATGCATGGCGCAGTCGAACCTCTATGAACTCGCCGAAGATAGTCTCCGTTGGTGATCGAGTCCGGATCGTCCCGTACGATGGGCCAGCCGAAGTGTACAAAGTTCGGCAGGAGAACGGCCGCATTGTGCTGGGCGTGATTTTCCAGTCCACAAAGCAAGCCAAAGATTTTGTATTTACGCCGGAACAGTTTGCCGAGAAGGTGCAGCTGCTCCCGTCGTTCCGTGAAGATTTTTCCGCCAATGCTCTCCGCAAGCACGAGCCGTTTGTTCTCTTTGCTGACGCGCTGCGGATGCAGCTGGCCTATACCTTCGACCCGCACTATGCAGTCAGCGTCAGCCAAGTGGATCTATTGCCGCACCAGGTAGATGCTGTCTATCGCCACATCCTCCCACTGCCACGCATCCGGTTCCTGCTGGCCGACGACCCCGGCTTAGGCAAGACCATCATGGCAGGTCTGGTGATCAAGGAGCTGAAGGCTCGAATGGCGGTGCACCGAATCCTGCTGGTGGTACCGGCGCACCTGCAGGATCAATGGCAGCGCGAGATGAACGAGTGGTTCCGGGAAGATTTCGTCCCAATGCGGCGGGACCTTCTGGCAACCCTTTCCTCGGCTGACTTCTTCGCCCGCAATCCGCAGATCATTCTCTCGATTGACTTTGCGCGCATGCCGGACGTGCGGGATGTTCTCAGCCGTCAATCCTGGGACCTGGTGATCTTCGACGAAGCGCATAAGCTCTCGGCGACTCGCTACGGGAAAAAAGTACGGAAAACCCAGCGCTACCAGTTGGGGGAGCTTCTGGCTGGTCGCACCACACACTTGCTCTTCCTGACGGCTACCCCCCACAAAGGCGACGATTACGCGTACTTTTTCCTGCTGAACCTTTTGGAGCCACGCCTGTTTGCCGATCCTGAGCAGCTCAAAAAAGCTGCCCGTTCCGATGGCTTGCCGTTTGTACTTCGGCGTACCAAGGAGAAGGTGACCGACCTGGAGGGCCGGCGGTTGTTCCGCAGTCGGGAGGTGAAAACGCTCAGCGTTGCCCTCACCAACGCCGAGAAACGCCTCTACGACGCGGTCACCGACTACGTGCGCCGCTGGTACGCCACTGTCTCCGGCAAAACCGACCGGAAAAGCCGCAACGTCGCGCTCGCCCTGACCATGCTCCAGCGTCGGCTTTCCTCCAGCCTCTTTGCCGTGCGGGAATCGCTCCGTCGCCGCAAGAGCAAACTGCACAGCCTCCTCCATGAGTGGGAACGCCGACGTCAAGAAGAAGACCTGCCCGAGTTGGACCAAGAGACTCTCGATGAGCTGGGAGAGATGACCTCCAGCGAGTGGGAAAGCTTCCAAGAGCGGCTGGAGGGGATCACCGCAGCACAAAACCCACAGCAGCTACGCGATGAACTCCATGAGCTGGACAATCTGATCAATCTGGCAATGCAAGCGGAGAAAGCAGGCGAGGAGGCGAAAGTCCAGGAACTGCGCCGCGTGATCGAAGAACGCCTCCGTCACCACCCCGACGAGAAACTGCTCATCTTCACCGAATTCAAGGATACGCTCACCGCTCTGGAGCGGCGGATTCGGGATTGGGGCTTCTCCTGTGCTGTCATTCACGGACAGATGAACCTGCAGGCCCGCATCGAGGAAGAGCGCCGCTTCCGCGATGAGACGCAGGTCATGGTTGCCACCGACGCCGCCGGCGAAGGTATCAACCTGCAGTTCTGCCGCCTCATGGTCAACTACGACCTGCCCTGGAACCCCAACCGCCTCGAACAGCGCATGGGACGCATCCACCGCTACGGACAAACCCGCGATTGCTACATTTTCAACGTGATTTACTCCGATACACGCGAAGGGCACGTCCTGAGTCGAATTCTGGATAAACTCGAGCGCATGCGCCAGCGGCTTGGGGACACCATCTACGACGTCATCGGCACCCTCCTGGAAGGCGTCCGACTCGAAGAACTCCTGATGCAGGCAATTCTCAACAAGGACGAACCACGCGAACTCGAGCGTCTGCTGACCGTCGATGTCGATCAACGCGTGGCAGAATACACCCGTACCCTCCAGGAACATGCCCTCGCTGGCCATAGCATTGATCTTTCGGCTGTCAAGCAGAGTTCGGCAGATTCACTGCTCCAACGGCTTGTGCCCTGGGATGTCGAACGGTTCACCCGACTTGCAGTGCTCCAGGTGGGCGGGAAGATCGTCCAGGACCGCCGCCCCGAGGTCTATCGCATCAGTGTCCCCCGCGAGTTCCTCAAACAGCACCGGCTCCAGAGCGAATCGTTCGCCCATGGCCTGCGCGTGGCCTTCGACCGGAAGGTCGCACGCCAGATGGGAGCAGAGTTCATTGCTCCCGGCCATCCGCTCTTCAATGCGCTCATTGCCCACTTCCTCCAACACGAGCGTCCTTTCCAAGCCATCCTCCTCGATGAAGAAGGTCGCTCCGGTAGCCTCTGGCTCTACCGAATCCAATTGCAGGACGGACACGGGCAGCCAGCACTCGAACGTCTCATTGCGCTCTTCTACGACAACGCCACCGGCCAGGTGCACCAGGTGGATCCACGCATGCTCTGGGAACTCACGAGCATGCCAGATGACCAACCACTCCCGACCGATGCACTCAACCAACTGGAAACTGCCCACGACATCGTGCAGCAGTCAGCGCTCGATTGCCTCGATCAACTCTACCAGGAAGGTGCCGCCCGACGCGCGCGGGAATGCTCCATCAAAGAACGCTGGCTCGAATCCTCCTACAACCAACTGCTCAGGGAGTCTGAGGGCAAACTCTTCGACTACCACAGCCGCCAGGATGCGGGAGAAGATATGAGCGTCTCCATCCGCCAGGAAGAGGAAACATACAAACAGCTCATCGAGGAAAAATCCAAGCGTCTCGAAGAGCTTACCAAGGAGCGAGAGCTTGTCACACTCAAACCGCAACTGGAAGCAGTCGCGCTGATCCTGCCGAAAGAACGCTTCGAGCAGCACACCCTGCCGGAAGAGGAGACCAAACGCCGCATCGAGCAAGCAGGTATGCAGGTTGCCATGGACTACGAACGCAGCCAACACCGCGTTCCTGAAGACGTCAGCCAGGAGTTCCGCGGCTACGACATCCTCTCCCATTCGCCGACGGAAACACGCTACATCGAGGTCAAAGCCTTCGCTACCACCGGCGCGCTGCATCTTACCCCCCACGAGTGGCAGATGGCCGAGCGCCTTAAGGAGAACTACTGGCTGTATGTCGTCGAAAACGCCCTGACCGAACCCCGCCTGCATACCATCCAGGACCCAGCCGCTCACCTCCAGGCGCAGCCGGTGGTCGGCGTCGTCAAAGTCGTCATTGAGAACTGGCGGGAGGGAGGCTGAAACGATGTCCGAATGGGAATGGCTCGCCCATGGGCCCGAAGGGCAGTTTCTGGAGCGCAAGAGCTGCTATGAGCGACGCTCGGGCGCTCCGCAACCGCGCCCCATCAAAGATGTGGTGAGGGATATCGCCGAAACCTTGGCGGCGATGGCGAATGCCGAAGGAGGTACGCTTGCGCTCGGCATCGAAAACGATGGCGCCGTCTCCGGCATTCCGGAGCGATACGACCTTGAACGAATCAGCCAGCAGATTAAAGGCGCAACTCGCCCGCCCCTGAGCGTTCAGGTTCGCGAAATCACCCTGGAAGGGAAGCGCGTGTGGGTCTTCGAGACCGACTGGAGCCCGCAGGTGCATCAGCTCAGCGATGGACGCTACCTTTACCGTCACAATGACCAGAACCTGCCCTTTCCCGGCCACGGACATTGAGGCGCATCAAGAAGCGCCCGCCGTAGGCTGATCTGGGAAGATCGGACTCCCTGTCCCCGAGGCCACCCTGGCGGATCTCGACACCGATCTGGTGCGCAGAAGTCGTCGGAGCGCGTAGGACTGGACCTGTCGGTCGAGGAAGCGCTCCTGCATTACCGTCTGGCCGAGAAGCGCAATGGGCGTCTGCTTCTTGCGCCGGGCTCGGCCCTGCTGCTCTTCGGCCGCGATCCTTCTCCGCTGGCACCAACGCTGCGGCATTGACTTCGCCATATGGGAAGGAACAGAACGGCGCACGGGAACAGCATTCAACATCCGCAAACGCATTCGGATAGAGGATCTCCCCCTGGTGCGGCTGGTAGAGGAAGCCTGCAGGACCATCCAGCCGTATCTGCCCGAGCGGCAGACGCTGGTGGATCTCTTCTTTGAAGAGCGCCTGGTCTATCCCACCTTTGCTTGGCAGGAAGCCATCGTCAACGCCATCGCGCACCGGGATTACGCTCTGGAAGGGATCGGCATCGAAGTGGACCTCTTCGATGATCGTCTGGAGGTGCGTAGTCCCGGAGAGCTGGTGCCACCGGTGACCCTGGAGCGGCTGCGGAATCGGGAGAAAGTGCACGCTTCGCGCAACCCGCGCATCGTCCGCGTCTTGACCGATTTGGGTTACATGCGGGAGCGCGGCGAGGGCATTCCGCGCATGTTCGAGGTCATGGAGCGCGAGGGTCTCCATCCACCCGCGCTGGCAATTGAAGGCGGCTGCTTCGTCGTCACACTTGGCCGCACGCCAATCTACCGACCGCAAACGATGCACTGGCTTCAGCGCTACGACGGGCAAGGCCTCAGTCGGAACCAGTTGCGCCTGCTTGCCTATGCCTATGAGCACGGAGGACGCTTCACCAGCCGGGCCTATCAGAAGCTGGTTGGGGTGGATATCTACACGGCCAGTCGTGACATTAAGGACCTCATGCGCCGGAACCTTGTGCGGCTTCCCCGTCCCCGTGGGCGGGTTTATGAGATCATCACGGAACCTGAGAAGGTGCCTCGGCAAAAGCCACCAGAACTCCTCGCCCTGGAGCCGATCCTGCGGGAGAAGGGTTTTATCAAGAACGAGGATGTCCGACAGGTTTTAGGCGTCAACGATATAAAAGCAAGGAAGGTCGTCCAAAAGCTGGTTGCCCTGGGATGGCTCATGCCCAAAGGAGAGAAGCGAGGGAGACATTATGTCCTGGCCGGCTGACCTATCAACCGTTCTTACGGCATTATCGACCCGTCTCCGTAAATTTGCTTCAATGCGAGAGTGGTTGATATTGCCAGCCAGTAGAAAGGATCTCAGCAATGTCTCGGCGCTTTCTGATTGATTCCACCGTCCCTAACACGATGCCGTGAGCTCGACACGCTTCCTGATTGAATCCACCTTCCCCCTCCAGGAACTCTCCGCCGAAGCCCGGCGCGAAAAAGCCATCCGCCACGGGCATATCTCCACGCTCCACGTGTGGTGGGCGCGCCGACCGCTCGTGACCGCTCGCGCCGCCGTGCTCGGCGCCTTGCTCACCGACGAAGCGGAAGTGGACGACAGGTTCATCGCTAACATCTGCCAGTGGGAGATCCACGACGGCGACGTCGCCGGACGCTACCTGCTCGAGCAAGCGCGGGCGCTCATCCGCCAACGCTTCGGCCAGTCGCCCCCGAAGGTGCTCGATTCCTTCGGTGGTGGCGGCTCGATCCCGCTGGAAGCCCTGCGCCTGGGCGCTCAAAGCTACGCCGTGGACTACAACCCCGTGGCGTACCTCATCCTCAAGGCAACCATCGAGTATCCCCAGCGCTACGGGCAAAAGCTCGTGAGCGAGGTGAAACGCTGGGGCGAATGGGTGCTGGAACAAGCCCGCCGGGAGCTGGCCGCGTTCTACCCCGCCGTGGGCGGCGAAACGCCCATCGCCTACATCTGGAGCCGCACGATTCGCTGTCCGAATCCTGCCTGCGGCGCCGAAATCCCGCTCTTCCGCCAGTTCTGGCTCGCCCGCAAGGACAACAAGAAGGTGGCGCTCCGGCCCATCCCCAACCGCGCGCAAAAACGGGTGGATTTCCAGATCGTAGGGGCGCACGGCGGTGCGCCCTTCCCGCCGGGTTTCGACCCCGCCCAGGGCACGGTCTCCCGCGGCAACGCCGTGTGCCTGGTCTGCAACACCAGCGTGAAGGACGACTACGTGAAAGCCGAAGCCCAGGCCGGGCGCATGGGGCATCGTTTGGTGGCGGTGGTCACCACCCGCGGGCGCGGGCAGGGGCGCAACTACCGCCTGGCGACCGAAGCAGACCTCGCCGCCTTCCGCCAGGCCGAATCTGCCCTGCAACATCTGGTAGGGGCGAACGGCCGTTCGCCCCTACAACCTTCCCCCTGGCCCTTCAACCTCCCCTGGGTGCCGGAGGAACCATCGCCAGGCACAATCGGGTCCGGTCCCGGTAAGCGTCCCAGCTACGGAATGACCACGTGGGGGAAGTTCTTCAACCCCCGCCAGCTCTTGGCGCTTTGCACCTTTGGCAAGTGGGTGCGGGCGGCGCACCGCGAAATCCTCCGCCAGACCCACGACCCCGACTTCGCTAAAGCCGTGGCGACGTATCTGGGATTGGCGATCGGCAATCTGCAAAACTACACTTGTGTCTCTCTGGTTGGGACAACGTGGAGAAAGATGTGGAACAGCTTTCTCGGGACATCACCTGCATATGCGTGGGATCTATGCGGAAGCGAACTCTTAGCGTGCCACTGGTAGCTGGAAGTCATCCTTGGAGCGAATTGTTGCTGTTTGCCTCAGCCGCGAATCCCGGATTCCGCAGGTCGGCGCTGCCCATCACGGCTCGGCGGCGGCGCTGCCCTTCCCCGACAAGCATTTCGACGCCGTGGTGATTGACCCGCCCTATGCCGATAATGTGCCCTACGCCGACCTTTCGGACTTCTTCTATGTGTGGCTGCGGCGCACCGTGGGCGACCTCTACCCCGAAGCCTTCGGCACGCCGCTCGTGCCCAAGGACGAAGAAGCCGTCGTCAACCCGGCGCGCTTCGGCGGCAGAAAAGAGGGCGAGCGAATCGCCCAGGCCCACTACCAGCGGCTGATGCAGCAGTCCTTTGAGGAGATTTACCGCGTGCTCAAGCCCGAAGGCATGGCGGTGGTGATGTTCACCCATCGCTCCACCGCAGCGTGGGAAAGCCTCATCCGGAGCCTGCTGGACGCCGGGCTGTACCCCACCGCCTCCTGGCCGGTGCACACGGAGATGGAAGCCTCCACGCACCAGCGGGGCAAGGGCGCCATCCAGAGCACCATCCTGATGGCTTGCCGGCGGCGTCCGGAGAACGCCGGCGTCGGCTGGTACGCCCAGGTGCGGGCGGAGCTGGAGCGGGTCGTCCCCGAACGCTTGCGGGAGTTCTGGCAGGCGGGCATCCGCGGGGCGGATTTTTTTATCTCCGCCATCGGACCGGCGGTGGGCGTCTTCGGGCGCTATCGCAAGGTGATGCGCCCGGATGGGGTGGAGGTCACGGTGGGCGATCTGCTGGAGGAGACGCGGGCGATTGTCACGGCGTTTGCGCTGGAGCAGTTGGGGCTGGCGCGGTTGGACAAGCCGACGCGGTTCTACGTACTCTACCGTTGGGCTTACGGTGGGGAGGAGCTCTCCTTCGACGAGGCGAACAAGCTCGCCAAGAGCGTCGGCGCGGATTTGGACGAGCTGGCGGCGGAGCACCGGCTTATCGAGCGGAAAGGCGAACGGGTGCGAGTTCCGATTTTTGCCAAGCGTCTCGGTAGCGAGGCATTTCTAAAAGCGCTCCAAACTGCGTTCGACGAGGGACGCTTGGGGCAGATGGCGGAAATTGATCACGTGCATTTGCTCTTGCATCTGTGGAGCAAGAGCGATGTCGAGGCACTTGCTGCAGTGCTGGGTCGGGCGGGTGTTCTGGCGGAGGAGCATCCGCTCTGGCGGACGGCGCAGGCGCTGTTGGAGGTCGAGCAAAGCGCTGGCGGCGAGGTAGCCGAGGAAGCAACGGCGTTGGCACAGCTTCTGGGCAGCAAGCGGAGTCTGCTCCGTGGAGTTGCGGCAGTGCAGGACAGCGGCCGGCAGTTTCGGCTGTTCGGATGATTCGAGCAGGTGCTCCCAGCGCTCGTGGAGCGGCAGGTAGCGCGCAGTGGTAACGTTCACATCATCGTGGAGGTAGAAGCTGATGGGATTGCGAGGAGTCAAGTCGGTCTGGGAGATCTGCGAACCGCATCGGGATGTGTTTTCGCGGGACCTGGACCCATCGCTGTTCGCGATAAGTCTGCACCATGTGGCTTGTGGCGACGGCGATCGTGACTACACGGACGCAGAGCGATTCTTTTCGCGCACGTTCATGACGCGAGCGCTGGAGAATTTGCTCGAGCGTGTCATTGGGCGGCTTGCGGGGCGGGGAAGTGGTGCGCCGATTTTGCGGCTGGAGACTGCATTCGGCGGTGGCAAGACCCACACGATGACGGCGCTCTTGCACATTGCGCGTTCGCCGGAGGTGCTTGGTTCGCACGAAGCGATCCAGCCGATTCTGGAGCGGTTAGGGCTACGTGCGTTGCCGGGCGATATCCGGGTTGCTGTCCTCGATGGGCGTGGTCTGAACGTCCGCGGGCGCAGCATCGAGGGTGGGCTGACGGTCAAGACGCTCTGGGGCGAGCTGGCCTACCAGGTGGGCGGGCGCGACGGGTACGCGATGCTTGCAGATGCCGACCAGACGTGCACATCGCCCGGGGCGGGACGCTTGACGGAGTTTCTCAAGCGTTACCAGCCGGTTCTTGTGCTGATGGACGAAGTGCTCGAGTACCTCATCAAGGCGCGGGCGGTGAAGGTGGGCGATAGCAGCCTGATGGAGCAGACCGGGACGTTCTTGGGAGATCTGACCGCTGCGGTGAGTGCAGTGCCACAGGGTGTACTGACAGTTTCGCTGCCAGCTTCTTCATTGGAAGTCCCAACGGAAAGCAAGGATGATGCAGAACGGTTCTTTCAGTTTGCCAAGAAGATATTCGGGCGAGTGGAGCTGGTGGAAACGCCGGTGGCAGAGGATGAAGTTTTCGGTGTGTTGCGGCGGCGGCTCTTTCAGAGCGTTGGCACTGAGCGTGATGCCAAAAAAGCAGTGGACCTTCTGCGCAACTACTACGACAGGTACGCCCACGCATTTCCGGATCGTGTGCTTTCGCCGGATTACAAGGAGCGGATGCTCCGGGCGTATCCATTCCATCCCGAAGTTGTGGACTTGCTCTACGAGCGTTGGGGGCCGCACCCGCAGTTTCAGCGCACGCGTGGCGCGTTGCGGCTGTTGGCGCTTGTGATACGGAATCTCTGGACGCGGCGACCAGGCTCAGCGTTCATGATTCAGCCGCACCACATTGCGCTCAGTGATCGCTACATCCGTGGGGAGATCGTGCGGTTGCTCGATAGTAGCTGGGAGTCAATCGTCACCGGCGATGTGCTCGATCGCGCAGCGAAGCTCGAGCAGGAGTTGGGCGGCGATTACATGAAGGAGCAATTGGGCGTGGGAGCGGCGACGTGCGCGTTTCTCTACAGCATTTCGGCTGGGATGCAGCATTCTGGAGCGACGGAGGAGGAAATTCGGATGGCGCTCCTGCGGCCGGATATCAATCCTGCGATGGCGACGGAGGTGTTGGGACGCATGCGGGAGCAGCTGTGGTATTTGCGCTATCGGGATCGCCGCTATCTGTTCAGCGCGCGGCCGAATTTGAACAAGGTCATCCTCGATTTCGAAGGCCAGATTTCCGACGACTCGGTGACCGAGGCGTTGGAGCGTCGGCTGGGTACGGTTGCTGGGCGTGGCATGGACATATTCCAGATGGTGATAGCGCCCGAGTCGCCGGAGAATGTGCCGGATCGAGCGCAACCAACGCTGGTGTTGCTTCCGCTTGAGGTGGAAGATCCGCTCCAGTGGATGAAGCGAGCGATGCAATCGGCAGCCGACCGCATTCGGGCAAATCGGAACATGCTGATTTTCGTTGTGCCGGAGAGCGCGAAAGTAGAAGCGCTTCGTTCGGTGGTGCGGCGCTTAGTGGCACTCGAGCAGGTTGCTGCGTCGCCGTCGTTCCGTGAGATGGATCGGGAAGATCAGTTGCAAGTGAAGGAGCAGCTCAAGGACAAGGAAGCCGAGCTCGAAGGGCAGCTGCGCCAGGTGTATCGGCGGGTATTCAGGCCTGGGGATCCTGAACCTGTGGAGATTCGGGGGAGCAATCCCGATGCAATCAAGGCAACGGCGCTCGATGAATTCGTCAAGGGAACGCTCGACCAAGCAGGGGTACTCTTCGAGCGTTTGGCGCCCGAGTATCTGGCCGAGACGCTGCGGCTGGATGAAGAGCGTCCAGTACCGCTGTCGCAGGTAAGCAACTTGCTCACGGGTGTTGTCGGTCAGCCGGTGGTGGCCAATCCTGCAGGCGCGGTGCAGGATGCGATACGGAAGGGTGTGCAGGAGGGCCTTTTCGCGGTACGCGTCGCTGATCGCCTCTATCACCGCGAGGAAGTTCCGCCAGATGTGCTCAATCGGAATGATGTTGTGTTGGTTCGTGCGACAGAGCAGGTGGCGACGCCGCCGCCAGTGGAACGTCGGCAGCTCCAGCTGCGGGTGAGGACAAGTGCAACGCAGCTCTATCCACTCCTGTTGGCGGCAAAGGAGAACTTCTCCAAGCTGACGGAGGCCTCGCTGACAGTAGAGGTGGACGATCCGACGGGGGAGCTATCGGACGCGCGTGAGCAGCTCGATCGGCTCTTGCGGCAGTATGGTTGCACGGTGGAGTGGATTGAGAATGGTCCCTCAAGCTGAGCTAATCTCGGGAAATTGCGCCTGTGAACGCGACGTGTGGTCTATCAGTACAATGGGCGGATATGGTCTCGTTGGCTCAACGGATGCGCCTTTGCTCGCTGTCGTTGCCAAACAGTGCTCACAGACGGGGGCATTGTTTTTTCACATGTGATGATTATCTTTGCTCAGAGTGGCGTGCGCACCAATCGTAGGGCATGATGTTCAAAGCAAGCAGCCATGATGGCTGCAACGTGGTAGCTTCTCTTCGCCGAAGGAACGACGTGTGGGTGATGGTGATCTCCACCAGGCAGCCACGTGAAGTATGGCGCCGTCTAACAACCGGTTGCAGCGGACGGCGCTGCGCTGCTCGTGGAAGCGGGCGCGATTTGCAAAGGAAGTAGCGGGTTGGCCGTGGTGGTGTCTTGCAGTCGCCGCCGCTGCCGCTGAGCCACACGTTAGGCCTCCTCAGGCAACCATGCGTAATACGACGACACTTGTGAGGACGAGAGACTAAGCATGGCTACACAGCGTTATTCGGTAACGCCGCATCCTATCGAAACCATCTTGACGTGGGTCAAGTCGGGCGAGATCGCCATCCCGGAGATTCAGCGCCCGTTTGTATGGGAGGCAACCAAGGTTCGTAACCTACTCGACTCGCTCTACCATGGTTATCCGGTCGGCTACCTCATTGCCTGGCGAAACCCCACTGTCAAGCTAAAGGACGGCACCCCGTCGGCCGGCAAGCGGATCCTGATCGACGGCCAGCAGCGTGTCACCGCGCTCGGTCGAGTGGATTGAGAATGGCGCTTCTGAGTAGGCGGGGGTGTGGAGCGCAAGGTGCGTGTGCATCGGCAGCCAGGCCCAGCTCGATACTTCATTCGATTGATGAGGTAAGGCTTGAGTAGATGAACAATTGATGTGGGGTATCTTTGAGCAGGTACTAACTTTGTACAGGAGTTGATGTCCCACGTTGAGGGCTAACAATGGTTGCAGACAAGGAACTCTTCACAGAAAGAGTAAGTGCAGGCGATCGAGCGTTCTTTTTTGACGTAAGGGAAAGCATCAAAGGAAGTAAGTACTTGGTCATTAGTGAGTCGAGAAAAGAACGTGGTACGTATGTACATAGTCGGGTGATGATTTTCCCAGTGAATTTGGAAGCATTCGTCGAAGGCTTCCATAAGGCACTTCGATTCCTGGACGTAGCGAAAACGAGGGCAGCATCCCACAGCATCGAGAACATCCGACAGAAATACCCCAAAGCGTACACGCGCTGGTCACCTGAGGAAGATCAGAAGTTGATACTCAATCATCAGTCAGGCATGAGCGTAGTGGCATTAGCTCAGCTTTTCCAGCGACAACCGAGCGCGATTCGATCCCGCCTGGTGAAACTCGGATTGCTGCCAAGAAGGACTCGCCCCCCACACACACACAAGCAAAAAGTAACCCACTGCGTCATGGCGGAGCAGTGGGTAATCCTTCCACCTGCGGTCGATGAGCGCCCGCTTTAGCGCAGCACCTGCAGCATCCGCCGTTCGAGCCGGTTCTTACTCCGTACTTCAACGATGTAGGTGCCGCTCGAAAGCGTCTGCAGGTCTAACCACCCAACAGTCCCCCTTACCAACATGGGAATAGGCTGCACCCGACCGTAGAGGTCGTAGAGTCTGATAGCCTCAATCGGGTAGTCATCCCCTGTATGAACCGATACCGCATCCTGCGCTGGGTTGGGTGCAAGAGTAAGAGGAACGCTCTCTGCAGTAGGTGGCACACTAAGCGTAATTAAACGGCAATCGACAAAGGGTGTAGAAGTAGGCTCGAGATTGCACCAACAGGTAACACGATAGGCATATAATGAGTCGGGAGTATATGACTCCGATACCATTAGCCAAATTGCGGTTCCTGTCGGCGTGCTTATCGTCGAAGATAAGTTTGGATTTGCACGGCCGCCAAAAAGCAGGACACGCTCAATATTATTCCTACGAATGAACCAACGAATGAAGTCAAATGCAGGTTGCTGGCGGAAACGTTCCATCGCCTCGGTACTGTTGACCCATCCACTGGCAAATGGTGCAGCGCGGAAGTAAAGCCCGATGTTGTCAGTGGTATCACCAAGTGGGAAAGTTGTACCATTGTAGCCTTGATCAAGTCCTTGAACCAATACTGCCACGTTACCAGTATCCACTGGAAAAACATATACCCACGCAGTGGCCACACCATTGGTATCTACCCCGTTATCTTGGGGGGCGACAAGGCAGGGCTCCAGGGTTGTTCCTGCCGTTGATTTGGCAAATTCAAGACCGTCTCGTGCTGCGAAGGGATAGGTTCCTCGTTGGATTATCTCAGTGCCGCAGCCATAGGCGGTCCCATCGCTCGTACAGTAACAGTTCAGCGCACTGGTGTTCGCACTATCAACTGCTCGATAGATCCACACGGGAGTATAAGGCGGGAATGGGAGCTGCGCTCCATCGCGTACATGACCGGCTAAGAGCACTTGTGTCCCCACTGTGTGCTGCGCATGCCAGGTTTGGAACGTCGGATTTGCGGAAAAGATTCGCAGTGCGCTGTCGCTATCAAGAATGCTGTCCGGAAGCGGTGATGCGTTGATGTAGATAGGTAAATCTGTTGTGTCAATGGGCTGAGTTAGTTCCGAAGCACTGTAATCATTAGGAGCTTGCTGGAGGACTTGAACTGCGATGAGCCGATCGGGAGCACGGAATGCGTAGAGCCACAGCGGGGACGTACCGTTTTCCGAGAGTATTGTTGTTCCCATCGCGGAGGGCATAGAAGTTCCACCAATCCGCTGTGCTGCTGGAAGACCGTCGAGCGCTGTGAATGGAATCTGCGCACCAGCGGATACTGCACACAGAGCGCATGCAACAAAACGCACAATGTTCATGGCATACCTCCCAGAGAGTGGAACATCGAGTTTTATCAATAGCAAATTTAGCACGAGAGCGGGAATATTCACCGCCCAACACTTACTCATCGTCGTAATGGCTGTCGCCGACTTGCAGCACTGGCGCGTGCGACCGATGGCTTCCCATAGACGCCACTTGCTGCACGCAACACCACCCGGTAATAGTAGGCTTCGGTGATCTCGGTGCTCCCATCGGTAAATCGCGTCACGCTGGCTGGCAGCAACGGACTGATCGGCACAAAGGTTTCGCCATCGCGACTGCGCTCGACAATAACAACGGTGCCCTCGGCAACATAGCCGACGTAGTGCCACGTGATGGTCACACCATCGGCGGTGACAACCAGGGTATCAACTTCTGGCACAGGCGGAACGCGGGTGTCATAGCATTGAACCGAAATCCGGCGGGATACCCGCGACCGATTGCCTGCACTATCGTAGGCCACAACACCGTAGCTGTAGAACACACCAGCCCGGACTGTTGAATCGGTAAAGCTTCGCACATGGGCAGGCACACCTGCTGGTGTCAGAAGCTGATCGGACCCATCCTCCTCGCGCCGAACGATGAAGAATCCAGCCACATCCGGTTCCGCTTGCGGCTGGCTCCAGCGAAGCGTAATCACGCCATCGCCGGGAACTACTTCTTCCAACTGCGGCCGCTGGGGCGGAACGATGTCCGGCAGAACAACTCGAACAGGTGCGCTCCAGCGGCTACGGTTGCCGTGCCGATCGACAACTCGAACGCGGTACCAGTACGTTGTCCGCCCGCTGGCAATCGGAAGCGTTTCGATGAACGTCGTGTCGGTGATGATGTCGAGCGAAACGAGTGTAATTGTCGAATCGGGGTGGAAAAGCGAGCGCCCCACCTCATACCCCCACACATCGCGGGATGGACTTTTCGACCAGCGCAGGCGCGCTTGACCAACTTCTCCGACCCCATCGAGCAGCAGCGGCAGCGCCGGCGGGATAACATCAGGCACAGGCACCGAATGCGGAAGCGAGAGCTGGCTTTCTCGGCCGTAACGATCGACAGCAGTGACAGCGTAGGAAACATCACCTTCGAGTTCTCGCGGGCGATCAACCCAGATGGTATCCCGCAGAATTTCAAGCGTCAATCGCTGTCGCGTCGTCGTGTCGCCGGTTTGCCAGCGATAGACGTGGTAGCCGATTGCGCGGCGATCTTCGAACGGAGGATGCCACCGGATAATGACACTATCGCCTTCGGCTCGGGCCACAAGGCCATAGGGAGCTTGGAGCGGACGGCTGTCGAACGGCAGAACAGTGACGGTATCGCTTCGTTCGCCTTCGCGACCGAGGAGGTCCACTGCACTGATGGCGTAGGCGTAGAGCGAGTCGTTCCGCAGATTGCTGTCGGCGAAGAGGTATGCAATTGGTAATGATTCATTGAGGAAGATCGTCGCGACTGGTTCTGCAGTAATACGGCGGAGCTGAGTGCTTCCGGGCTCGCGGCGCCAGACGTGAAAGCCCCAGATTCCAGCCTTTTGCGTTCCACGAACATCCCACACAAGGTGTGCCCCGCTATCGGTCGGCATAGCACGGAGTCCGGTGGGCTTAGGAGGAAGGACGGCGCTGCCGGCAAGAACACCCTCGACCGCAGCAATGCGCTTACCGCCAGATTCGATGGCGTAGTCGTAACGCTCGCCCGCCCGGGCTGTCGAGTCGAGCAGATATGTCCCGAACCAGCGGGCAACGGGCAGTACTGTGCTGCTCTGTGCGAGAATCATGCCGCGCAGTTCACGAGCAATGACTCGCCGGACGCTATCGGAGGTTTGCGGATGTTCGTGTGCATCGTACCACAGCAAGAGCGTATCACAAAAGCTCCCAGCGCCGATCTGCAGGCAAAGTTGCCTGAATTCTTCGCGAGTGCCGCGGCGGGTTTCGGCGATGCGTTCGTAGTTGCCACGTCCTGCGCTTCGACGCAGAACGGTGTACGTTGCTGGAAGAGTGTCATTGGAAGGCGGTAACCATACGATCGCTACACCGCGCTGCACGCCAAATGCCCAAGCGGACGGCGGCGACTGCGCATGGCTGGAAAGCGCAGAGAGGAACACGAGGACGGCGACAAGTAGCATCATCGCTCATCCTCCCCAAGTGGTGGCAACTCTCCGTGCGAGATGCTATTGTTGGCTGTGCCGTCACGTTCGCTAAATGGAGGCCGTGGCAGAATTCGTGCCCGTACACCCAACACGCGCGAGCCAGTCGGCAAGAGGAACGTATGCCTGATCGGGTACTCCGCTCCTGGCGCTACAAACGACTGAATGTTGAGCAAGCTACGCTCGACGATGTACTGCCGGGAGCGATCTGGCAGTTCGACGTATGCGCCGATAGTTCAGCTCGAACGGTGTTCCGGCGTAGATGCCGCTGGTCCCGCGATTTTCGATGCCGAGTTGAATCGTGACCGGTGCACTGGGTTCGGTAGTTTCACCTGCAATTCCAGCATTTGCTGGGAGCGTCGGGCCTCTCCAACGAATCGCGGTTGCAAGTTCGGTTGAGACATTGCTCGGTAGGTAGCTCGTATGGAATTCGGCGACTACTCTCGGCAGAGCGCCCAGGAATGCTGCAGCCTCGGGCGGACGGGGTGCTGCGGGCGCTTCAGCCTGGGCGTTGAGCACACGAATGGTGATGGGAAGAGAAAGTGGCAGAAGCCGTGCACCAGAGCCTCCAAGCTGCACAATGGCAATCTGCGGCTGGAGCAATCCAGTATCGAGTGTAAAAATCGTCCCCACATATGCACCGAAAAGATTTGCATCTTCACTGGTGCGTACGAGGGCGTTGGAGGTGCCGGTCCAGCGCCAGCGGCGCTCTCCAGCCTCGACTTCGAGCCAAAGATCGCGCCCAAGTTGGAGTGGCGCAACCATTCGCGGGACTGAGCGGATAGGTGACGACAAGCGTATCGAGTGCCGATTGGAGAGTTGCTCCAAGCGGTGCGGTCCAGGAAGTGCCCGCCTGCAGCCAGAGCCGATCGAGCTGGGAGGTAGTACGGAATTCGATCGTATCGTACGCAGAGACGGTTTGCCTGTCGTTCGATTCCAGCGTTCCTTCGAGTAACAGCCGGTAGCGGGTTCCAGGGAGCAAGACATGCCAGGGATAGCTCGGCGCCGCTGCAGCGACGCAGTAACGAATGCTGTCACTCCCAGCGACAGGTGGAGTTGCTGGTTCCTGGCTCAACGGTACCGTGCGGACAGGATTGCCTCCACTGTCGAGCTGCTCGAGCGTTGCACGAATCGCGCTGCATTTCCACCGGCGGGTGTTGTTATCCCCTCCGGGGAATGCCCACAGCCGAGCACCGGTGCGAATCGAAATGCACGCTGTTACCGGCACGCCAGTATCACCACGAGCAGGAGTGCTCGATAACACCAGCGAAGGAGGGGGAATCTGATTCCGATTGTCATTTCCTGCAGCGCTCCCCCATGAATCGAAATTGGCACAGGAAAGACGTTCTGCCTCTTCGCCGAGCGAGCCACCACGCTTAGCTCCCTCCTTATCACCGCTTTTCGCCCTGCCGTAGTAGCCGAAGTCGAAGTTTACACGGGTATTCGAGAGTAAGGGGAGCCGGACCTCTCGATTGCCAACACGCAGCGGCACCGTCCCGATGCTCGCATCTGCCTCGAAGAGACCTCGGAGATTCAGCTCTACGCTGGTGCTTTTGCAGTCATGACCATCGCACGCGCTCCAGTGCCGGTCGAGGCGAACAAAATCCCCGCCACTATAGGACCACCCTCGAACGTGGTCGTAGGCTTGGGTGTAGTGTCCCCAGGGATAGCCGGAGTAGTCGAAATTTGCTGTAAGATCGAGAGCACCACCGGCACGCGCGGTGAGGCGATAGCTGCTTCCGTTGTACGCCAAAGCGGTAGAAAATATCGCCCGCAGAACTCGGTCCCGAAGCCAAGTCCTACGTGATGGGGGAGTTGGATGCCTCCGACGCTCACGTGCATGCCGACGACACCTGCGCCACGGAGGCTGCCATAGAGTTCCCCTTGCGTGGGGCAGAAGCCGCGCAGAGAGATTGTTGATGCTTAGGAATCCTTTTGCTGAAACCTAATTCCAAGAAGGTCGGAGCCGTAGGTTTCATCCATGTCTGCCACGATCCATTCTCCCGAGTAAGGGCCGAGGCTCAGGCATGAAGATGCACCAAACGTTGCGCTTACCGATGTGCTGAAGATCGGCGTATTGACAAAGTTGACGCTTACGTTCCCACCAAGCGAAACGGTGCGAGAGCTGCTTGTGTGGAGAAATTGTGCCCAGAACGACCCCGTGGCAAGCCGAATTTGCGGCAAGATCGCAATCGAACCATCAAGCGCAACTTGCGTCGAAGTGCCGAATGCCAGCGACGTTGTTGCCGTAAGGCGGTAGAGCTGAAGCGCGGGATCAGCAAAAACAAGCCCACCTTGGAGCAGTAATCCAACAGTGTTATCGGGACGAAGGGAGGGAGGGGGTGCCAGTCCATTGGCGTCGGTAAAGAGCGCGCCCCCATAGCCATCGAGCCGGACATGCCAACCCGCACCGAAGAGACCGCCGACCAAATGGAAGGCGCCAGGCACAATCGGAACGCCCCCGGGTACGGCCGCCCCTCCGCGGAGGAACCAGTAGCGGAATGGCGATGCCCCAGCTGTACTTCCAAGGGCAAAATCTACTTGGGCTTGCAAATTGCCGAGGCAGTCGAACTGCCCTGCTAGCTGCCCGAGCATCCCTCGAACGGGGATGGAACCGAGCGTGTCATTACCCCATTGGAGAACACCGGCGAGCCGAAATGCTCCAGCGATGCTTGCACTGACGTATGCTCCCTCACTAGTGATCACTTCATCGTCCCAGATACGGAGCCGCCGAACCCGAAAACCGTTACTCCCCCCGGTGGGAAGTGCTGATCCAGCATCTAAGTCAAATCCTCCACTGAAGCCAACCCACCAATGCGAGCTGCTGCCGCTGCGCGGACCGTAGCCGAACCCGATTTCTTGTGCTTGAATCGTCAGATTTGCGACACTTAGCCGTGCCCACCGGGAAATATCGAGCCATCCCTCAGCAGATTCGAGTTCGATTTGGCCAGTGTTCCAAATTCGGAGTCCGTAGAAGTCAGCGGTCCCGGTCGGGTTGTCTGCGGGTGCTTCCAGCTGCAGATGGCTAAACTCGATGTAGCCACGTCGCCCACCCTGCGGTGGATCGAGAATCTCGATAGTCCCATCGCGGAGGATAAGTTTGGCGAGCGAACCAAAGCGGAGCGAAAGACCACCGCGGAGGTCGAGCGTGGCATTCCACTGCCAGCGACTTCCATCGTCGTAGCCACTGAGCCGGACGCGAATGCTATCGAGCGCCGTCCACGACGACGGACGTCGAAATGCATCTGGAAGAATCACAGTCCCTCGAGCACTGATGCTCTGGAGTGTTCCCTGGCAGAGGCGCACGGTTACCGAATCAACCCGAACCGCAAATCCTCCGACGGTCAGCGTATCATGACTGCGTAGGACCGATGCAAGGCTCACACGGAATTTTTGTCCATTCCCTTGATCGAACAGGGCCGAAGTCGTGATCGCAAGCGTATCGTCCCCCACTCGCAGTCGAGCGCGAAGATTGGGCACATACACCCCGCGCCAACGAGCATCGTGCCAGGCTGGATTGGTACAGAGTCCTGCAGGTGGAACGTTGGCTGGATTGACCTCATCCGATAGATCGAGCACGAGTGTATCAGCATCGGTGCGGAGCATGGGCATTCCAAGCACTGATGCATCCCGAATGCGGGCTTGGAGAAGGGCGATCAAATCTGCCTTTCCGCTACTTAGACGAAGACGCAATGCCGCTCGCAGGGGCGCACCGCCACTGATCAGGCAGGGAAGTGTCACCTCACCAACCCCGAACAGGTACGGCGTCACCCGAGGCGGATGCTGAGCGGTATCAACTTCGATGCGCACATCGAGTGTATCCAGTTGCAATTCGACACAGGGACCGATCAGCAACCCGCTGCCGTCACACCTCCACGGCATCGAGAGTGGTACCAGCCGTTGCTCGATACCCGTTACAGCGAACGGTAGCCGGAAAGCCACGCTATCAGCAGTACGACAACCCCATCCCCATTGGCTCCACTGCGCAATCCACGCTCCATCGAGCAGAGCAGCAGTACTGCTGAAACTCAACTGTCCCAAGCGCAACGTCAACAGTCCATACTGCCTCACCGCACTGAGCGGAATCAGGATTGTCCCACTCACCAAGCGTGCAATGCCTGCAGCTGTTGGCCGGCTTACCACGATACCATCAAATGAGACTGCAACCGAATCGCCTAAGAGCGGAATCCACAACGACCCACCGCCACTGATGGTACAGGGCGAGCTCGTACACGAGATTGCGCCGCGGACTACCAGCACGAATCCGCCGGGCAACTCGATGCGACGGACAACACTGCCGGTATCGATCGCTTGTGTTCCTCCGCTGAGGATGAGGCTATCGTCGCGTGGCTGCTTGGTTGTGGTATCGCTGGGCACACCTGTCCCGGTCAAAGCGGGAGCAAAGCGGAAGCGGAAGATTTCGCTTTTCCCATTGTTGCGCGCTGCCGGTCGGCCATTAGCATCGAGCGCCGATACCTGCCAGACAAAACCCACCGCCTGCGGGAATGCAGCAAACGGAATATCGGTCGGCACGTACTGATAGAGCGGTGCTTGCAGTCCGCTCACGTTCAGCACTGGGGTATTCCGATCGAGGGCATCTTGCAGCGCTTGGCCAGGAAAGAGCGGCACCACATGAAGGGTGTAGGTCACCGGAACAGGCGAACCCGTCACCGGTGCCCAGATGAACATTGGCAAAGTGCCGGCAGCCAGCGTGCTATCTTGCCGCGGGTGAATCAGCATCGGCGGATCGGGAAGCATCACCACCGTCCGTGGACAGAACGCACCTGTGTTCCCAATCTCTCTGCCCTGAGCATCGAGCACGCGGACACAGAATTCGTATTCGCCTTCCGGCAATTGGCCCGTGGCTTGCGCTTGCTGGCGAAGAGATTCCTCCTCGATTCGCACCGCGCTTTCGTGAATAATCTGCGGACCATTCAACACCAGCGTACCGTTCGGCGGGATGTTCACACGCGGTTGCAGGGGATGGAAATCCTTGCTCCGGGCAACGACCGTTCCGGCTGGCAATCGGCGTATCGCGAACGAAACAACGGCGCCGTCGTAGAGTGTGGAGCTGGTATTCCGAAGGATAAGCTGGACGATGGTGGGATCGCTTGCCCACACCGGGAGTGCTCCCGGTGCCGGTGAACGGAGAATCACCTGGACTTGCACGGGTTGCGCCGAAAGGACAGCACTCAACACCAGAAGGAGAACACCAACTGCCTTCCTCATCGCTACCTACTGCAAGAGGTGAAACAGTGAAAGCGGCGCCATTTACTCAATAATGCTCGTGAAGGTTTCCTCTGCGAAATTATTCTCTCCACTTCCGGATGAACGATGCTGCATCTGGAATGCTCCGTCCGAGATCCAGCACCCGAAGCTGCACGATACCGCGCCGCACTACCGCCCTCCAATCGCCTATGCCAAGCACGGCGTAATAGGCAACCACACCGAATGGGAAGAGCTGGACATTCCCTGCCACGCCACTGCCGACAAAACATGCGAGCGCAGCAAGAGCGGCAAGAGCAGTAATCCGAGCATGCACTGCACTATAGCCCGCAGCAACCAGAATAATCCCAACAACCGCCAGCGGCATTGCAAGGCTGGCAAGGCTCATGAGCTGTAACTGTCCGATCGCTGCTCCGTACCGCTGTCCCAGCACCACATCGAGCATGCTGCCACCTCCCAACAGCATGAGGTATCCGGCAACATACGCCACGAAGAGAACCGACATTGCTTTGCTTGCGACCGTGTGGAGCGCAGCGCGATCGCCCGCATGCTGAAGGCCGATCGCTGCTGGATACACAACGCTCCCAGCAGCATCAATCCCCAACTCGAAGAAGCGGAAGATAGTCTTTGCTGCTTGGTAGGTGCCAACGGCTGCGGTACCAAAAAACGATTGTGCAAGCACAATATCGAGCTGCCGCACACTGGTATGGATTACGCTGGTGCTGGTTTGGCTGATGCCAAAGCCGAGTAAGGTACCAAGCCAAGAACGGTCGGGAAGGCGGAAGCGGAGGAGCCCTCGGCAAATGAGCACCGCAGCAACAGAACTGCACACCATCCCGCCAATTGCAATCCCTGCTAAACTCTCGAAATGATTGAGCCACCCAACCCCAATACCATGCACTGTTGCGATACTCATCGAGCCAAGCCACGCAAGATCAATCCAAAAGATGGGGCGGGTTTGGATGTCGCGCTGGAGTAGGCGCAAACAGTACGTGCGTGGGATGGTCACAAGGCAGAAGAGCACTTCCAACTTGGCAACGGTAGCAAAGCGGGGTTCACCGAATACCACACTGAGCAGTGGCTCAGCAAGGACCAACCCTCCTACGCTTGCAGCAATGATCGAGACGTACAGCGCCGCAGCGGTGCCATCGAGCAGCGGCCGTTTGTCCCGATCGGCACCGAATTGAATGATTCCCTGCAGAACCAGTCCATCGGCCAACACGAATATCCAGGTTTGGATGCTCACCAACAGCGCATAGAGTCCGTACTCTGCCGGCGGCAGCGCACGAATCTGGAACAGCGCCACACCACCATAGAGGACAAAAAGCGCCTTGTCTGCCGCAACCCAGGAGAGCTTCCGCAGGTGATCTTGTATCCGCGGCATGTGTCAGCAACTCATGGAAAATGCCGCAAAGTTAGTGCGCCATCTACCAGCACCGATCCCGGTCATGCGGATCGTCATGCAGAGCAGACCGTACTACCGGGACCAGTGTAATGGAGAGCAGCGCGGCTCCTGCCATTGCAAACGTCTTGGTGTACGCCAATGGTTTGAATAGCCGCCCCTCCTGTTGCTCCAGGGCGAAAATGTGAAGAAAACTGAACGTGATTATCAGCAAGGAGAAAAACAACGACGGTCCGACCTGTTTGGTACTTTCCAGCACCACATCCCATCGCGACACATTGGTCTGTGCCCGCTCCAGATGCTTATGCATGTTCTCGATCATCACGATTGCAGCATCCACCATCGCCCCGATGGCGATCGCAATTCCACCCAAGCTCATGATATTCGCATTTACCCCGATCCAGCGCATGATAATAAACGAGATCAGAATACCTAATGGCAGCGTTACAATTGCCAGCGAGGCAGGCGATGAATCGCTCCAGGCAGAACTCGACCGCGAACTCAGTGCGCTCGAAGAGCAGCTCGACCGCGCCGAACTGGAAAAGTTGCTCTCGGGAGAAAATGACCGGCTCGGCGCGATGCTCGACATCAACGCTGGTGCAGGCGGCACCGAAGCCCAGGATTGGGCAGCGATGCTGCTTCGGATGTACACGCGCTGGGCAGAGCGCAAGGGCTACCGCGTCAGCCTTGCCGATATGGTCGAAGGCGAAGTTGCGGGCATAAAATCTGCCACACTCGAAATCGAAGGTCCCTACGCCTATGGCTACCTCAAGGGTGAAAGTGGCGTCCATCGCTTAGTCCGCATTTCGCCCTTCGATAGCAACGCACGTCGGCATACGTCGTTTGCCTCGGTGTTCGTGTATCCCCTCGTGGACGACACCATCACTGTGGATATCAACCCCGCCGACATCGAGATGGAAACGTTCCGCTCTGGCGGCAAAGGCGGGCAGAACGTCAACAAAGTCGAGACGGCGGTTCGACTGCGCCACATCCCGACGGGCATTGTCGTCAGTTGCCAGCAGGAGCGTTCGCAGCACCAGAACCGCCAGCGAGCGCTGCGCATGCTCAAAGCGAAGCTCTACCAACGCGAACTCGAACAACGCATGCAGGAGCAAGCAGCGCTCGAAAGCCAGAAGAAGAAAATCGAGTGGGGAAGCCAGATCCGCTCATATGTGTTCCAACCGTACACGATGGTCAACGACCACCGCACCGAACTGAAAAAAACCGACGTGCACGCCGTCATGGACGGCGACCTGGACGACTTTATCAAGGCGTACTTGCTGCAGAACATGGAGCAGGGCCAATAGTTTACGTTCCTCAAGGAGCGTCACCGCAGGTTTCTCGAACGCACCAAAGAGGCGGATGCTTCATAGCAAGCGGGGGCAAGCCTTTGCAGCTTGCCCCCGCAATCGTTGCTTCCTGCGCGGTTGGTTACCGCACAACGGTAACGGTCTGCCGGACGATCTGCTCACCCTGGCGCACCACCACCGTGTACACGCCCGACGGCAAGCCACTCACATCCGCTCGGTACACTCCCTCACTCCCACTGATCGGTACCTCCACTCGACGACCAACCATGTCCACTAACTCAACACGGTAGTCGCCTCCACCACTGACCTCCACCACCAACTCAGTCGATACCGGCTGCGGATGAACGCTCACACCAAATCCTTCTCCCTCTCCGCTCAACACCACCGACCGACTCCACGTCACGCTCCCATCCCGACTGACCATCCCGACACGGTACTCGTAGCTGCTCGTCCGTCCAACGCGATCCTCAAAACTGTACCCACGCGGCTCGGTGCTCTCTCCTGCTGCAACCACCGTCGGCGTCAGCGCCCGATACTCCTCTTGACCCGCTGCTCGACGCTCCACCACAAAATGGCTCACCCCTCGCTCGCTGACCGTCTCCCACCACAAGCGCGCTTGCGTCCCATCCCCATACCGCACCACGCCAATGTCCCCAAACCCAGCGCTCAACACCACATCCCCGTTCCGATCCAAGTACTCCGTCACCGAACGAATCATACGCTCCGTCCCCGTGTTCGTCGCCAACCGACCGTAGTGACGCCAATCAACTCCCAACGCCACCACGTTGTACCCCAACGCCGACGTCGCTACACCCATCACGTTGTCGGTCAGACCCGCATCCACCGTCACGTACCGATAGGCTACCTGCGCCTGACCTACCGTCTGCGCATCGCTGTACACCCGCACCAACGACGGCATCGGCGCTACCTGATCCATCGCGTGCTGCGTCATCAACACACGCTCCCGGATACCTTGCGCCAACGCAACACCCTCGACCTCGTAGTTGTGGTACCCCCCTGTCCGCGGCGTCCAGCCTTGAGGCGATCGCGTCAAGCGCAACACGTACTTGACAAAATTGTCGTACAACACGTCACCGGCTCCAAAAACGCCGCTCTTGACGATCTCCTGACTCGACACCACAAGGTTCCGCTTGTCCGTCCGACTGCCGGCTGCCACGAACGCCGCAAGGTCATCTCGCTCGGTCCGCGTCAGCTTCGTCTGATCCTCGACCCACCACACTTGCTTGTACATCGTGTAGTTCACCGCTCGCGGCTCCCATGCCTGCCGATCAAACACATCCAGCGTCCCTTGCGGCAAGTTCAACCGACCAAAACCGGCCATCAACGAATCGTAGTTCAATCGCCCTACCCGGTCGCTGGCACTTGCGGCCGGATTATTCGCATCCACGCTGGCGCCGCTGGCACTGACCAACATCCGTACCGGCGAACGCAGCAGGTAAAAACGATACTCCTTCTGCACCATGTTATTGCCTACGTTCTCATCGATCGGCATCTGCACACGCACTCGATACCGCGGCGTCACGTTCCGGCTCATCGCTCCAAACGGCGACGGCGCTACCTGTCCCATGTCTCCGTACGTCTGCGGCTGCAAGTTGAAGTCAAACACCATGTCTGATACTCCGCCCGGCGGCAGGTTCTGCACGACCTTCATCACGCTCCCGACCGGAACCCACACATTCGGCGCTTGCTCCATCTCCGCTACTCCCTGCACCTGCACCCCGCTCTGCGTGGCCGAACCGTTGTTCCGCACCCGAACCACCACGTTGATCGGCGCCTGCGTCATCACGTACTCGGCATCGCTGAACGTCCCAACTGATGCGCGGTACACCGATGGACTCAAAATCTCCAATGCCTCCAGGTCGTTGACGTACAAGTTCCCCACAAACTCATCCCCACCAATGCTGTACTTGGCTCCGTTGACCCCGCGACCATCCCCGTCAAGGTCCACCTCGCCACTGCCCAATCGCTCACCCCGACGATCCAAAATCGAACCCGTCGGCGGCGGATTGGTCCGCACCCGCAGCTTCGGCGGCGTCGTGTTCAACTGCACGTAGTCCCCAACAAAGTTCCCTACAACACTGCTCAAATCCTGCTTCATCCACGACTTCCACTGCGCCAGTGTCTGATAGTCCAGCTCACTGCCAACATCAATAGTCATCAATGCGCCCGTCTCCGGATCCCGTATATCCTCGACAAACCGAGCCATCACCACACCACCAGGATACCAGTACGCGTTCGTGTTCGACTGCAATCCACTGCTCCCGCTTGGCTTGACTCCTTGGTAGAACAAACACGCAAGCGTGTACCCAGCCGCTCGATTGACACTCGAACTGCTGGCTGTCACCGCTATCGCGTTGTTGACGTGCTGCGGCGATTGGCTCCCCTGAATCCCTATCCCGACAATGCTCCCACCGTTGCTCACATTATCCCCACTCAAAATCACCGTGTTGTTGAGCACCCGATCGCCTCGCGTCAAGTAGTTCGGCGAGGCTGCCACCACAAACTGCTGCACGCCACTCACCGTCGGCGACCGCCGCGTGGTCAGGTGAATACCCGCCGCCGTCGCCGTGCTACTGGTCCGGCTGATCCCCCACACGATGTTCCCCTTCACCACTGTCCGCTCCATCACGTCCGGAAACGTCACCGTCCCACCTGCAGGATTGACAAACGTGTTCTGCGTCTGCTCGACCAACACCCCCCACGCCTGAACATCCGAACTAATGTGCGAAACCTCGTTGTTGACTATCTGCACACCAACGTTGTTGTACACCTGCTCGCCCGGACGGGCCTTCCCTCCAACCATGATACCGGCCGCATCGCCACCCCCAACTCCCGTCGAACCAACTCCAACGTTGAGGATCCGGTTCCCCTCAATCATCGTGTTCTCGGTGTACCCACAGTACACACCCGCACGACCAACACTCATGATCACGTTCTTCCGTATCACGTTCCCCTTGCTGTAGTACCGCTGGTACCGAGGATTCGGGTTGTTCTGCGCTATGTCGTTGTAGAACAACGGCCCCACGCCCAACGCCACAACGCCATACCCAAAACCACTGATCTCGCACCCCTCCACCGTGTTGTTGTCGTTGGTCAACGTGTCCAAGCCAAAGGCATTCACCCCCCCTTGCGACGGAACCACCGAACGAAGAACCACACCCGCCGCATAACTCGACGGCCCCGCCTGCAACTGACGCACGTCCGACTCAAACGTAAAGTTCGGCGCTATGTACCGAACCGTCGGCAAATCCGACGCATACGACGCCGACGACTGCGGCCAGTTCTCGATCAAACAGTTCTTGATCGTGATGCTCGATGCTCCCGTCCCAAGGTAAAACACCGCCCGCTGCGGCAACTGCTGCGGCGTCGCCGACCCAACGTCTAACAAAAACCGCAACGACTTCTGATCCCCTCCGTCAAACCGTATGTACGGCGTCGGATTGGCAAACTGTTGGGAGTTCTTGAAGGTATTCTGCACTGCGTTGGGGTTGCTGGGGGTGAGGTTCTGCGCAATGTAGATGCCAATGCCCATTTGCGACTGCAGGCGAATCATCACCGATCCACGCGTCAAGCTCCGCATGAGCGATGGCTTGAACGTAATCGTGTTCGTCGCACTAACGCCCAAAATCTTCGAACTCAAATCCAGCGCCGGTCCCGGCGGACCACTCAAACTCCCTACCGTGTAGCTACCGTCGGTCAACTCAAATGTGACCGGACCGCTCACACCACGAGCATAGAGCGCATCCACAGCATCCTGGATCGTCGTAAAGTTCCGCGGGCTGCCTGCATTGGCGGTGCCAATGGTGTACGTGCCCGATAGACCGTCTCCAACGGTAAACGTCTGGCACAGCGTATTGTTCTGCGTCACCGGATCCCCAGGCGCACTGATGGTCACACACACACGGTGCAAGCCTGTCTGCTGCGGCGTCCACGGAGCATACACTAAATCGGTGGTATTGGGTGGCGTGGCTGAAATATCGGGTACAATTGCACTTGTTTGGAACACCAGGTCCCAACTACTCCCATTCCACCGCTCAATGGTCATCGTGGTCGGCACGTCGGATTGATCGGCTGCACCGTTGTTGCGGAAACGCGCCACAGCGTTGTAGGGACGATTGACATAGACGTCGTTGCTTGACGAGGTCGGCTTGAGGATGGCAAAGGTTTCGACTTCCGTATCGTACTGAACGTCGAAGGTCCATTCGGTGACGCCTGGCGGTAGCACCGATGCAATCACGTTGTTTGCGGTGTTTTGATCATTGCCATTGAGCAACTCGACCCACGTTTCAAACGTGAATGTTCCCGCTGTCAGTGAATTGAAGTAGGGGAAGTTTGCCGTGTAGGTCTGTCCGGTCGCCAAACCCGGCGTCTGGTTATAGACCACTGTGTCCGGCCCTTTGACGATTGTGCCACCTTGCTTGATGAGCGCTATCACACGGAAATTGGTCGCGGGGTTCAAGCCTACGTTCTGCACACGCACAGCAATCGGCACGTTGACCCCACGCAAATACTTGAACGGTGGTCGTCTCGGCGCAATGATGTCAGCCAAGGCAATGTCGTTACTGTAGGCAATGATGAACTGCTTATTCCACACCTGCGTATAGTTGATCGAAGGCAGGCGATACTCCGCTTCTACGCGATAGGAACCGCCAATTGCCTGCGTGGTATAGAGCGTTCCATTCCCGATCGTCTGTCCCGTTGGTGCACCCAGTGCACCGGTCGAAAAGTTGAACGTGCGCGTTACCAATCCTGATGCACCCGACACAGTGATGATGGTATCGTTGACATTGGCGGAGTTGAGCGCGCGATAGACAACGTTGGTCGAGGGCAGCGGACCAACTATCTTGTACTTGAGCTGGACGGTTTGCCCACTCGGCACGCGGAACGTCAGCGATGGCTTCGGGAAGCTGCTGCTGGAGCCATCGTAATCACTGTCGGTGCGCAGGATTCGCCGTGGATCCACATCGTCCGGGAACGACGCTTCAATTCCGCTCAAAACTGAAAAGCGCATGTTCGGACGAAGCGCATAGTATCCGTAGCCAGTTGCTCGGTTGCAGGTGTTACAATTACCGTCGGTGTAGTAGTAGAGGGTTGCACTGTAGCTGAGCGATGTCATGTACACCCCACAATTGAGCGTATAGCCGCAGCACGTACCACACGAGCCGCTTGGGATCTGCGAACAAACTTCGACCAGCAAGTTCGAGGTTCCATCCCACAAGAATGGCGTGGAAAACTGGTGTTTATTCCATCCCATAGTCGGGATGCCAATATCCTGCGGACCGAACACCGTTGTTGTGCCGGTATAGTATGCTGTTGAGGTAAAGCTGCTGAAGTTGACGTTCGCCATCTTGATCGTAAACGCCGGTATCGCGTCTCCCTGGACGCTACAGACATTGAACGAGAGCGCAACAATCTGCCCTGGGGGCATTCCCGCAGCGGTCAGTTCCGAAGCTGGGATGATGTACTGTGTGCGCCAGCCACTATACCAACGCGAGTAGGGCGTCAGTCCGGTGTATGCCGTTCCTCCTCCAAGACACGATGTTCCCGTACCCACATCAATATCCAGTTGGGCAAGAGCAGTTGTTGGCAGCAGCATTGCAAGCAGTGCAAGGCTCGCTCGAACGAAAGAAACAAACTGTTTCATGGTAGAACCCTCAAGGGTAGTGAGACAAAAACAACACACATGATTGTCACAGGAAAGCGATGTGGCAACAATAATGCACCACTGCGTATCGTTGTTTCACTTCGGACCCAACGCCGCAACCGCAAACTTACAACGCCGCATGGAATTACTGCACGAGGTCGCTGCAAATATTACTTCTCTCCGGGCTGAGATTGAACGTGTTGCACAGCATGCTGGCCGAGACCCTTCGGCGGTAACTATTGTTGCTGTCGGGAAAGGGCATGGACCAGATCGCATCGCTGCTGCTGTCGAGGCGGGGCTTGCAGACATTGGTGAAAACTACGCGCAGGAACTCCGCACCAAGCATGCAGCACTTGGGCATCTGCCGATCCGCTGGCATTTCATCGGACGTTTGCAAACCAACAAGGCAAAGTATATTGCGCCGATTGTACATGTGGTCCATTCTCTCGATCGGGAAAGTTTGGCTATCGAGCTGGACCGCCAAGCTGCACGTGCCGGACGCAGGCTCGACGTTCTGCTCCAGGTGAATACCTCTGGTGAACCAACCAAAGCGGGTATCGCACCGGATGCTGCCCATGGGCTGCTTGGCGTGGTCCTGGGCTTACAGCATCTCCGCCCACGGGGACTGATGACGCTGGCGGGACTCGAACACAGCGCCGATCAGGTTCGCGCAGAATTCCGATTGCTGCGCACCCTCCGCGATCAGCTTGCCCACGATTTCAGCTTGGAGGACTTCACTGAACTTTCGATGGGTATGTCCGGCGACTACGCCATCGCAATCGAGGAGGGAGCAACCATCATCCGTATCGGCACCCGGATCTTCGGTGCACGCCAACCAAGGCATTCAGCATAACACGCGGTATTTTTACCCCGCTTGTTTTCCTTTCTTCGAAGCACGTCATGCTTGCACGCAGCGCCCTTGTCATTGCGGTGGTGGTCGGTGTTGCCACTGCTTCCTGCAACGCGCAGATACTTTCGGTGCGAACCGTTGCGACTGGGCTGGACACACCGTGGGAAGTGCTCTGGGGTCCGGACGGCTGGTTGTGGGTCACCGAACGAGCCGGACGCATTAGCCGTATTCATCCGGAAACTGGTCAGCAGCAGGTTATCGCAACACTTGGAGACGTCTACGAACAAGGCGAAAGCGGGCTATTGGGTATGGCACTGCACCCGAACTTCGCAGACTCACCGTATGTCTTCGTTGCCTATACCTGGCGCGATGGCTCGCAAATTCTCGAACGCATCGTCCGCTTTACCTACGATGGCGCCACCCTCGGCGATATGCGCATACTGCTCGATCGCATTCCTGGCGCAACAATCCACGATGGCTGCCGACTCCTGATTCTGCCCGACCGCACTCTGCTGGTAACCACCGGCGATGCCAACGTTCCTTCGCGCGCTCAAGATCGGCAAAGTGCGGCTGGCAAAGTTCTTCGGCTCAACCTCGACGGCACTATTCCTGCCGACAATCCCATCCCCGGCAGTCCGGTTTGGTCGCTGGGGCACCGGAACGCGCAAGGGCTTACCGTCTTTGGCGGCATTGTGTATAGCTCGGAGCACGGACCCAACAGCGACGATGAGGTCAACATCATCGAACGCGGACGCAACTACGGCTGGCCAACCGTGATGGGATACTGCGACTCTCCAACAGAGCGCACGTTCTGCGATCAGGAGCAAGTCGTTGAACCAATTGCTGCCTGGACACCCACCATTGCTCCCTGCGGACTGGAGTACTACGCTTCCGATCGCATTCCCCAGTGGCAACACTCTCTGCTGCTTGTCACACTCAAAGCAGCGCGACTGGTTGTGCTTCGGCTCGATTCGACCCGCCGTCGCGTTGTGAGCGAGCAGCATTTTCTGGTTGGCGAACTTGGCCGATTGCGGGATGTGTGCGTCTCACCCGATGGTCGCGTCTTCGTGGCAACCAGTAATCGCGATGGGCGTGGCACACCGCGCTCCGGCGACGATCGCATCGTCGAGCTGACCGTGGCAACCTCCGAGGTTCCACCGTTGCGTCAGATCAGTTGGCAATTCAGCACCGACGGTAGCGGGCTGCTGCAGCTCTTTCTTCCGCATGCTGCTGCAGTTGGGTTGGAGCTTGCCGACCTGCGCGGTGGGCATGCAGCATTCTGGCACTTCGGCACCTGTGCAGAAGGGAGCCACGCCTTCCAGCTCGAAACTTCCCACCTAGCTCGTGGAGCCTATTGCGCTATGCTGACCATCGGAGCGGAGCGGTATCACCAATTGGTGCTCGTGCATTAGTCCTGCCGATGCTGCCGCAGCAGTTGGCTGATTGGCTCCAGGTGGCGCACCAGTATTGCCACGCACATCCCCACAACCGCAAGCTTGAACTGCACGACATCGAGCGGATCGAACATTGCAAACCGATGGATAAGTCCGCCCGGGGTGTTGACTATCAAAATTGCTGTGCCAAGTGTGCCGGCAACGTTCCCCACGTGCACATGGCGCATAACCGCATAGTACCCGGTCGCGTACATGAGCAGCCACAACCCAAGCGGTAACGGATTGACCGCCAGTGCAACGCCTGCAGCGGGTGCCAGGCCACGTCCACCGCGCCCACGCAGGAAGATGCTCCAGTTGTGACCGATGACCACGCTCACCGCCGCCGAAGCAACGGCCAGGAACTCTCCACCGATCCACCGCGCGAGCACCACCGCTACCACACCCTTTGCTGCATCAATGAGTGCAACCGTCATTCCTATCCACGCCTTGCCGGTGACCTCGTAACTATTGCGCGCACCAATATTGGTGCTGCCTTCGTGGCGAAGATCTTTGCCGCTGACCAAGCGTACCAGTAGCCACCCCGTCGGGATCGATCCCAGAAGGTACCCAATCGCTGCGGCAACGAATACTCCAACGTCAAGGTGCATTCGGATACGCTCCGGTTACTCCCACTCAATCGTTGCTGGCGGTTTCGAGGTGATGTCGTAGCAGACGCGGTTGATGCCGCGCACCTCGTTGGTGATCCGACTGGCGATTCGTCCCATCACCTCGTATGGCAAGGGATACCAATCGGCGGTCATACCATCGGTGCTGGTGACTGCTCGCAGCACACACACGTTTTCGTAGGTGCGGCTATCGCCCATGACACCTACAGTCTGCACGGGCACAAGCACCGCGAATGCTTGCCAAATGGCCGTGTACAGTCCGGCGCGATGAAGTTCCTCGATGAAAATCTCGTCGGCGTTGCGGAGGATTTCCAACCGTTGGGGCGTTACCTCGCCAATAATGCGAATTGCCAAGCCCGGCCCAGGGAACGGATGTCGTTCGATGAACCACTCGGGCACACCCAGCGCGCGACCGACCGCACGGACTTCATCCTTGAACAACTCACGGAACGGCTCGACCAAATCCAACTGCATGTGCTCGGGCAAACCGCCGACGTTGTGGTGAGACTTGATCGTCGCCGAAGGACCCTTGACGCTCTGCGACTCGATGACGTCCGGATAGAGTGTCCCTTGCACTAAGAACCCAACATCGGGGAAACTGGCCGCCTGGCGCTCGAAAACTTCGATGAACGTGTGTCCGATGATTTTGCGTTTCTGCTCGGGATCGGTCACACCACGCAACCGCTCCAGAAACAGCTCCCCAGCCTGAACCACGGTCAATGGAATATCGAAGTGCTCGCGGAAGAGTCGTTCGATCGTCTCGCTTTCGCGGGCGCGCATCAACCCAGTGTCCACATGAATGCAGTGCAACTGCTGGCCAAGAGCACGATGGACAAGCACCGCAGCAACAGTCGAATCAACGCCACCGCTCAACGCGCAGACCACACCGCGCGATCCCACGCGACGGCGGACACTCTCGATCGCCGATGCGATGAAGTGCTCGGGCGTCCACTGCGCTGAACACTGACAGATGCGCCGCACGAAATTTTCGAGTATGCGTGCGCCATGGTCGGTGTGGTGGACTTCGGGATGAAACTGCACGCCACGGATGGGCATGTGCCGATGTCGGATCGCAGCGTAGGGAGCGCTTTCGGTGTGTGCGATGGGTTCGTAGTCGGGCGGCAACTCAGCGACGGCATCGCCATGGCTCATCCAGACAACCGTCGGGGAGGGAACGCCCTCCAGAAGCGGATCGTGCGGTTGGTCCAACCACAGTTCTGCTCTGCCATACTCGCGGCGCTGGGCGGGAACGACTCGTCCGTTACCCTGGTGCGCGATCACCTGCAGACCGTAGCAGATCCCCAGCACCGGAATTCCGTGCTGGCCTGCAAGTGTTTCGACATCGAAGGCAAGGAGCGGCGCATCGGCATCATAAACGCTCGACGGTCCACCCGAGAGCACCACACCACGGGGCGCAGCAGCCAACAGCGCATCGAGCGAAATACTGCAGGGAACAATTTCGGCATACACGCCGCATTCGCGTATGCGCCGTGCGATGAGTTGCGTGACTTGCGAACCAAAATCGAGCACGAGGATGTGTTCGGTGGTGGCGGCGGTGCCAGGCATTGTCAACTGGGGAACAGTTCGGGTCGCGAAGTTACGGCACTGCGGCAAGCGGTACTGCTCCGCGGCTTTGTATGTTGCGTCGTTGCAGTATCCACGTCAGGAGCATTCGATGCCACTGGAGACTTGGCAGCTTGTCAACTTTGCCCTTGCGGTTGCGCTCGGCTTGCTCATCGGCACCGAGCGCGAGGTGTCCAAACGGCTTCGGCATACTGCAATCGGCGGGATTCGCACCTTTCCGCTCAGCAGCATCGTCGGCTACGTGGTGGGCATTCTCAGTCGCGACGATGGCGGCATCATCGCTGCTGCTGGCATTGTCGGCATCGCAGGGATTGCCATTGCTGCTGGGATTCGGGGACAAGCACGCGGCATCACGACGGAACTGGCGCTCCTGCTCACGTGCGTTGTGGGTGTGGCACTGGGCAGTGGCCATACTATCCCCGCGCTGCTGGCAGCCGTGGTGGGAACGGTGCTGCTGTCGCGCAAGACACAGTTGCACCAGTGGGTCGGGACTCTCACGCCCGATGACATTCGGGCAATTGTGACATTTGCCATTGTTGCCGCCGTGGTGCTGCCGCTGCTGCCGGATGTTCCGCTCGGTCCTGAAGGCGTGCTCAATCCACGCCGGGTGTGGATGGTTGTCGTGTTGGTCACCGGTATCAATGTTGCCGGTTACGTGGCAAGCAAATACTTACATGCGCGGCATAGCATCGTCCTCAGCGCGGTCGTGGGGAGCCTGGTTTCCTCGACAGCGGTCACGTGGGCGTTTGCATCGCAGAGTCGGGAGCAGCAGCAGTATGCAGCGCTGTACGGGGTCGGTATCGCCCTCGGGTCGGGGGTAATGTTGGCACGTGTTGGTTTCTATGCCGGCGTCGTGTCGCGTCCGCTGCTGGTGGCACTGCTGCCCCTGCTGATCGCTTGTGCCGTGGTTGGTCTGGGCGTGCTCTGGCTGTGTGTCCGACGGATACCGCCCCAAGTCCCCGAACAGGAACTGCACACTCCATTCCCACCGGCAAACCCTGCGCGGTTGCAGTCGGCACTGCTGTTTGGGGTCCTCTATGCTTCCATCGCGACGGCTGCTGTCCTGCTCCAGCGGGCTATCGGCCAATCAGCGCTCATCGCTCTCGGTGCGGCCAGTGGCATTGCGGACGTGGATGCTATCACACTGGCAATGGCCCACCGCACAACCAACGAAAGCATCAGCACCGACCTGGCCGTTGGGGTGGTTGCCGCTGCAATGCTGGTCAATACGCTGGTCAAGATGGGGATTAGCCTGCTCCGCGCAGAGCGCCAGACACGCCGTATCGTGGCGTTCTCGCTCGGCGCAACGGCAGTAGTGCTCGCACTGGTCGTGCTCCGTAGCTTTGTGGCGATGTAGCTCGACACCTTCCCTTGCTATGCTTGCAATCATCGCGTGGATTGGCCGCACGATCATGGGTTTTGTCACCGAATTTGGTGCGGTACTGACCTTGCTGGGGCGCATTCTGCGCTACCTTCCGCGCGCCGTCCGTGATCGGCATTTGGTGCTCCAGCAGATGGCAATCGTCGGCGCGGATTCCTTGCCCTTGGTTATGCTCATTGGCTCCTTCACCGGTGCGATTGCCGCACTGCAAGCAACAAACCTGTTTGCGAAGTTCAACTTGATCAGCATTGCACGTCCCTACATCGGCGGCTCCATCGCAACCGTTGTGTTCACCGAACTGACGCCAGTCCTCACGGCGCTGGTCATTGCCGGACGTGTCGGCGGCGCAATTGCAGCGCAGATCGGAACAATGGCAGTCTCCGAGCAGCTCGATGCGCTCGAGATGATGGCCATTGACCGCGATCGGTACCTTGGCATGCCGCGCCTGCTGGCAGCGCTCACGATGATGCCCGTGCTGGCGGTGTTCTCGAATGTGGTCGCGCTGGCTGGAGCCTTCGTTCTGACCGCTCTCAAGTTCGAGTTCTCGGCTGCGATGTTTTTCGATTCCATCGTGCGCTTCTTTCGCGCCAGCGAGGTCACGATTGGGTTAGTCAAGTCGCTGGTATTCGGGGGAACCACCGCGCTCATCGGTTGCTACGTGGGTGTGCAAACCAGTGGTGGCGCCGAAGGGGTTGGCAATAGCACCGTGCGCGCTTTCACGCTCTCGGCTGCGGCAATCTTGGTGCTCGATGCCCTCTTCGGCTACATCCTCTAACCGCACTGCGCTTACATCTCGTCCGACGGCGGGCGAATTTGGCCATCTTTGAGCGGTGGCTCTCCCGTACCAAACAAGTATGACAGAGTCAGAAAGGCAATGCGCGACTCACGCTTGAACCGCAAGTCTTGATCAAAGGTCGCCGTGCGCATCGCGATGGTGAATACCCGTTCGTCGAGAGGATCGGTCACACGCAGGGCAACGGCTGCTTTGCCGTCGAGGAATTCGTACCGCACGGCAAGTTCCCCAGCGCCAATGGTGCCAATGCTTCCTTGGGCAATCGGACCGATGCGACGGAGATTGTAGCCAAGCTGCGCACTCCAGCCGCCGCCGAATGAAAAGGCGTTTTGCCAATTGAGCGTTGCTGTCCATCCGCGGTTGGATAAACCCGGCTGCACCGAACCAGCTTCGATCTGCTGATACGCAATGCTGCCGCCAATTGTCGAGCGCCACCGTGCGCTTATCGGTGCCTGGAGCAGCAGCTCGATGCCGCCTGTTTCCATGCGATCCCAGTTGGCGAACACTAACTGCGTTACCGAGTGGATCGAATCGAAGGTTCGATACCGTGCTTGAACGTTGCTTTGCCAGCGCCAATAGAGCGTCGGCGATACGGTCACCCAGGGGAGTACTGCCGTCGCACCCAATTCGAGCGAATGCACCAGCTCTGGTTGAAGCGTGGGAGTACCGCTGCGGAGGTTGTAGGGATCATCAAGGCTCACCAGTGGCAGGAGCGCATTGGTCGAGGGACGGCTGATACGGCGGCTATAGCGCAGCGCCATGCGGTAGAGCGGGCTGAAGGTATAGGCGATGCTCAGCGAAGGGAAGAGATTCCAATATTCCTGCCGAAACGCGGCTGTATCGTACCCGACCCGGAAGGTGGTTGCCTCGGCACGCAATCCCCCGCTGAGTTGGAGCGCACCCAGCGGTAAGGATGCTTGAATGTACGCAGCCCAAATGTCCTCAGTCACGGTTGCCGCAACAGTTCCAGTCAAAACCGCCGCAAGTGGATCGGTGGTGTCGGCACGCACGGTTTGATCAGCACGGAGCTGGCGCCAGGAACCTTTGAGCCCCATATCGAGCTGCCCACCGGAGGGAATCCGCCAGGTTGCATCTGCCTGCACCGATGCTTGGTCCAACTGCTGCGAAGATGTCGTGCTATTGCTTGCCATCACACCATCACTGGGAACGCGCATTGTTCCGACCAAGCCGCTCACGGTTCGATTCGACAGGTAGCGCGCATCGGTGCTGATGGTCCACTCATCACCAATGCGGCGACGGTAGCCAATGCTCGCATCAATGCCGCTGGTGGAGTCCTGCTGGAGTGTTTCTCGATTTTCCCTCTGTCCGGTCGGTACCGGTTCCGACCCACTTCCCTGCCGGGCGAAGTAATCATAGGACAAGTCCCCCAGCGTGCGTTGCTGCTGTAGCATGCCACCCAACGTTGCGGTCATGCTCCCACCGAGCACGTCGGCTTCAAGGGTAAGACGCGGCGCGTGGGTTTCCGTCCGAACCGGACGCACCCCCGTCACTAAGCCTGGATACTCGGTACCGGGGCTGCCAGCGTGCGGCACAAGCCAGCTATCGCGATCGAAGCCGAAGTTTTGGAGTGTGTAGCTATAGCTGCCTTCGATGCGAACCGAGCTGAGGTTGGCAGCAAGCGATGCAAAGGCGGTGTACTTGTCGCCAGTGCCAAGAGTCAGGCTGCCGAACGCGCTGACTGCTTGCTCGCGTTCTTGCTTGAGAATGATGTTGACAACGCCAGCACCACCCTCGGCGTCGTAGCGTGCATCGGGTGTGGTTACTACTTCAATCGTTTCGATGGCATCGGCAGGAATATTGTCGAGTCCGGTACCTCCACTACGATCACCGCCAGTGAGCGTAGTCGGCTTCCCATTGACAAGCACGATGACATTACTTGAGCCGCGCAGTTGAAGCGTGCGGTCTTGGTCAAAAGTCACTCCTGGCACATTCTGCAGTGCATCGGTTGCCGTGCCACCAGCAACGGTCAAATCCTTGCCTACTTGATAGACACGCCGATCCAGGTGCACTTCGTGCAACTCGCGCTCGGCGCTAACCTCGACGGCATGCTGCTCGATTGCCTCTGGCCGAAGGCGCACCGTGCCAATCGCAACGTCACCGCTGGAGGGAACACGAACCGAATCCCGGACTGCTGTCCGATACCCGACCAAGCGCAGCCGCAACCGGTACACTCCCGCAGGTACCGAACGCAGGAGGAACGTTCCATCCGGCAATGACAGTGCTCCCCGCACAGCACGTCCGCTGGTATCATCTGAGCGATGCAAACTCACCGTTGCATAACCGACAGGTTGACCAGTTCCATCATCAACAACCCTCCCGCGCACAGTTGCTTGGGCAGCAAGGACAATCGGGAGGAGTGCTCCCAGCACGACCACTCTGCAGAAACCGCACATTGAGCAGAACTCGGAAAGGAATGGTAACCAAACCCAGGCACAGGCACTGACGCAGCCACATCAGCCAATATTGTTCGGCCTGGAGCGCTGTTGGTTTTTACGAAAAATTTTTGTAATTTCCTTCAGTTTACATTACACCGATCGGCGATGAAGGGATTCCTAATGGGTGGATTCATGCTCATTGTGGTAAGTGCGCTTGTAGCACAGCAGCCGCGATGGCATGACCTGCTGCGCGATACGAACGCACGATTTAGCGACATCGAGCAGGCATTTCTCCGGGAGCATTCCCAGAGAACCCTCGAGCCCCCTTCCGAGCAGCCAGAGGAAGGTGAGGAGGACGCAGTTTTCTTCGGGCGATGGGCAGACTTCTGGCGACTTCGCTTGATGCCCGATGGCTCATTCCCCAGCGGCCAGATACTCTGGCACCAATTGCAAAAGAAAATTGCCGATCAACGCCAGCGCACAGGCAAAGGAACCCGCACCCAATCGAGCGCAAACTTTACCCATCTGGGACCAACCGACATTCCCACCAACGGTGGCGCTGGGCGCATCAACTGCATTGCGTTCCACCCAACGAACACCAATGTGGTTCTGGTTGGCGCACCCAGCGGCGGACTCTGGAAAAGCACCGATGGGGGCAGCACCTGGTCGAGCAGCACTGACACTCTGGCGACGCTGGGCGTGAGCGCCATCGCCTTTGATCCATCGAACCCGCAAGTGATCTACATCGGCACTGGCGACCGCGATGCCCGCGACACGTACGGCGTCGGCATTCTCAAGAGCACCGACGGCGGGACAACCTGGACGACGACAGGACTAAACTGGACAACCAACCAAAATCGTGTCGTCTCGGCAATCCTGATTTTTCCCGGAACTCCCTCGACGCTGCTGGCAGCTACCAGCAACGGCATTTGGCGCTCAACCGATGGCGGGCAGACTTGGTCACAACGCACCACAACGTACGCGATGGAGCTGCATCAGCACCCAACTGACCCGACGATTGTTTTTGCTTCGACTTACTCCCAGAGTGGCGGTGCAGCTATCCTCCGCTCGACCAATAGCGGGATAAGCTGGTCAATCGTGTGGTCCAACAACGCCGTCAATCGGATTGCACTGGCACTGCCTCCGACAGCGCCACGCCGCGTCTATGCGCTCTGCTCGAGTTCGTCCAGCAGCAGCTTCTACGGGCTTTACATGAGTTTGGATACCGGCTCGACCTGGTCGCAGCAATCGTCTTCGCCGAACATCCTCGGTGGGAACACCAGCGGCACCAGCAGTAGCGGGCAGGGATGGTACGATCTCTGCCTTGCGGTGCACCCAACCGACTCGACAATGCTCTTTGCGGGTGGCATCAACATTTGGCGCTCCACCAATAGCGGACAGGGCTGGACCATTGTCAGCTATTGGGTTGCCGGCACTTCCATCCCCTACGTCCATGCCGACCAACACGCGATGCTTTTCAAACCCGGCACAACCGACCTCTGGGTGGGAAACGATGGCGGTGTGTTCGTGACAACAAACCTCGGCAGTAGCTGGACCGATCTCAGCAGCGGGCTGGCAATTCTGCAGGTTTATCGCATGAGCGTTACCCGCGGCAGCACAACACCAGTCATTCTTGCCGGCACGCAAGACAATGGCACCAATCGCCGAACTTCCGCCGGCGCGTGGGCACAAGTCTATGGCGGCGATGGCATGGAAAATGGCATTGACTGGGTTACCCCAAGCACGATGTACTGCTCGGTGTACTATGGCTCGTTCTACCGCTCCACCAACAGCGGGTCGTCCTGGTCGAGCATCACTCCCTCAGGCGAAGCAAGCAACGGTGCCTGGGTGACGCCCTTTCTCCTGCATCCATCAAACCCACAGATGCTCTATGCTGCCTATCGAACGGTGTACCGTTCCACCAATCGCGGCACAAACTGGACTTCGCTGGGCGCCCCACTGAGCACGAATGCCCGCGCGTCCTACCTTGCCGTTGCCGCATCCGATCCGAACACCATCGTCGTGGGCACGGCAACGGCAATGTATCGCACCACCAATGGCGGGACAACCTGGACAGCAATCGGCTCGGGCCTCCCTTCGAGCGTCAGCAGCGTTGCCATTGACCCAAGCGATTCGAGCATTCTTTGGGCATCGTGTAGCAATTGGGCAAGCGGGCAAAAAATTTTCCGCTCAACCGATGGCGGCAGCACCTGGACCAACCTCAGCACTGGATTACCGAATGTGCCGGTCAACTGCATCGCCATTGATCCTCGCTCCGGCAATGCCTACGTTGGCACCGACATCGGCATTTACCTTCGGCAACCGGGCAGTTCGCAATGGGTAAGCTACGACGACGGCTTGCCAAACGTCATCGTCCGTGATATCGAACTCGACACAGCAACCAACCGCATCTACGCTGCAACCTACGGTCGTGGCATCTGGCGAGGGAATCTGCTGGTGCAATCGCTGATTGCCTCGATCTGGGCATCGAGCACGACAATCTGCGCGGGCGACACTATCCGATTTGCCGATGCCTCCAGCGGTTCTGTTTCCACGCGCAGTTGGACGTTCCCCGGCGGCATTCCCTCGGTCTCGACCGATTCGATGGTCGCAGTGCGCTTCCCCAATCCAGGCATTTACCAGGTACAACTTGTCGTCACCAGCGGTCCGGCAACTGACACAGCCCGCGTGACGATCACCGTCAACCAGCGCCCCACGGTGACGATCTCCCTTTCGGCACAAGCAGTGTGTGAAGGGGATTCCATCATTGCAACCGCAAATGGTACGGGCATTACCCGTTACCAGTGGAACACGGGCGACACCACGCAGCGCATTGTCATTCGGCTCCGTTGGCATTGACACGCTGGTGGTAACCGTCACGAATGCTGCTGGCTGTAGCACCCGCTCGGCAACAGTACAGTGCACCGTGTTTGCTCGCCCGTCGGTCCCAGGGATCGCCGTCGTTGGGCGCAATCCTTTCTGCGACGGGGATTCGGTCATCCTGGAAGCACCCGCCGGCTATGCAGCATACGTGTGGAGCACTGGCGCCACAACGCAACGCATCACCATTCGGACGGGGGGAGCATATACCGTCACCGTCACTGATGCCAACGGATGCTCGCGAACCTCGGACACGCTGCTGCTGGTACGTCGCCCGCGACCAGAGCTAACGGTTGACATCCAAGGACGCCTGCAACTCTGCCAGGGCGATAGCGTCGTGCTGACGGCACGCTCGGTTCCCGGTGCAACCTTCTTCTGGCTCGATGATGGTCAGGCAAGTGCCCGCCGCGTTATTCGCACCAGCGGCACCTACATCGTCATCGCCACCGATACCAACGGTTGCCGAGCACAGTCGCAACCAGTGACGGTCAGCGTCGCGGGTATCCCGGCGCCGGTCATTACGATTCTGGGTTCAGCAACGCTGTGCCCGAACGACTCGACGCGTCTCGATGCAGGCGATGGCTTTGCCAGCTACCAGTGGAACACCGGTGCAACCACTCGTTTCATCACCGTTCGCGAGCCGGGCCGCTACTGGTGCATCTGCACCTCCCAAGCTGGTTGCGTCGGCAGTTCCGATACGGTCACCATCACCCGCGATACCACAGTACGCCCGGTCGTTACCGCACTCAACGGACGGCTGACCGCATGCGAGGGCGACACCATTACGCTCGATGCAGGACCCGGCTACCTCCTCTACACCTGGAACACCGGTGCCTCGGCCAGACGACTTTCCGTCACCACCACCGGTACGTACGTCGTGCACGTCCAGACACCCTCTGGATGCCGTGGCACGTCGGACACCGTACGCGTGGTGTTCTATCCGGCGCCACCCCCGCCAGCGATCGAACGCACCGGCGACACCCTCCGCACAAGCAGCACTGCCGTCGCATACCAATGGTACCTGAACGGTGAACCCATCGCCGGCGCCACAACACCATTCTACCTCCCCACCGCCGACGGACGATACCGCGTGCGCATCAGCGATGCCAATGGTTGCACTGCCCTGAGCACCGAGTACCTGTTTGGTGGCAGTAGCACCGTTGAACATAGCACCGCCGCTGGGATCGAACTCATTCCCAATCCCGCGGAGGAAGAACTCACAGTGCGCATCCATGTGGAGGGCACTGCTACGGTGCGGCTCTATACGCTCCTTGGACAACTCCTTGCCGAGCAGAGTGTCCTTCCCAGCTCCTTACACCCGCGAGAGCTTCGGTTCGACCTGCGTTCGCTATCGCTGGGAACGTATCTGGTGACCGTTCACACAGGCACCCGATTCTACCGGGCACCATTAGTGCGATGGTAGGCCCTACTCGAGATAGCTCTTCGATTGCGCTTCAACCAGCTACGCCCACCAGAAGTCCAAGAACGCGTATCCTCTACGTTGTATAACCTCCCTCCATGGGCTAATGCCAATCGTGCTTGCATGCCTTGTACTCGCGTGTGTAACTCTGCCGGCTCAACAGCCGCTCTATTTTCCCCCACTGGCGGGAAGTTCGTGGGAAACCGTTGCCCCTGCCTCGCTCGGCTGGCAGACAAACCGCATTGATTCCCTCCTGGCATTTCTCCAGCAGCGGAACACCAAAGCTTTTCTTGTGCTCCACAACGGCAGGATCGCCATCGAGCACTATTTCGGCACGTTCACCCGCGATAGCCTCTGGTACTGGGCATCGGCTGGAAAAAGCGTCACAGCATTCTTGGTCGGCATGGCACAGCAGGACGGCTCGCTCTCGATTCATGCACCGACGGCAACCTACCTGGGAAGCAAGTGGACTTCCTGTAGCGCAGACCAAGAACAACGCATCACCATCTGGCACCAGCTCACCATGACCAGCGGCCTCGACGACGGCGTTGCTAATCCCGACTGCACCGAGCCACAATGCTTGGTCTGCCGAGCAGAACCTGGTTCGCGCTGGGCATACCACAACGCACCCTACACGCTGCTCTCGTCGGTGCTCGAAGCTGCAACGGGCAAATCCTTCAACACCTACTTTGCGCAAACACTCAAAGCGCGAACCGGGATGACCGGGCTATGGATCAAAAGCGGGGACAACATTGTGCTCATCAGTAATGCCCGCAGCATGGCACGCTTTGGGTTGCTCATCCTCAATCGTGGTATCTGGGCAGACGATACGCTGCTGAGCGATACCGCCTACGTTCGTCAGATGCTCACCCCTTCCCAATCGCTGAATCCTTCGTATGGCTACCTGTGGTGGCTCAACGGGCAACGCGCCTTTATGCTGCCGCGGGCGCAGTATGTGTTCCCTGGTCCCTTGATGCCTCATGCTCCGCCCGATATGGTGGCCGCGCTCGGTAAAAATGGACAAATCCTCAACGTCGTTCCCAGTCGAGGAGTGATCGTGGTACGGATGGGAGAAGCTCCGGATACAGCAGCAGAAGTAACCACGGTGTTCAACGACGAGATGTGGCAGTATCTAAGCGGCATCATCGGTCAGCAGACATCCTCCGTCGCTGCGGAGCTTTTCTGGCCAGCTCCAAATTTGGACTGCTTCCCCAACCCATTCGATCAGGCGACCACGATTCGCTTGTCGCTTCCGCAGCGTGAGCATGTCACACTGAAAGTCTTTGATGTGCTCGGGCGCGAAGTAGCAACGCTCGCTAATAGCATGTTCGATGCTGGTGAGCATCGCATCGAAGTTGAAGCCACCTGCTGGGCACCAGGGATGTACCGCTACCAGATCATTACACACCATGGCATCCTCCAGCGGCTCATGGTAGTGGTCAAGTAATGCATCGCTGGCAGGCAATCGAAACACAAACACGCGCGCTCAGAGACTTAGGCATTCTTGCCACAGCAATGCTTGTATTTTTTGCCGCTGCCGCAGGGACAGGGGTCGTTCCGCCCGACGCGTGGCTGCTCGCGGTGGATGGTTGCAACTGGCACTGGGCGCTGGTCAGCATCCTGGGGTCTGGGTGTGGAGAGTGGCTCGATGCCCTCGGCTGTCGAGGGGTGCGAAAACTGAAGCGCTTCGGTTGCGACGCCTTCTGGTTGCAGCAGCGCGGCGCTCCGCGAGCGACGTCCGCGACGTTGCGGCAGAACGCGTTGAGGCTGCGGTGGTGCTTCGAGCGCGGGGAAGAACTTGAACGCCGTTTCGACGGTTTGCTTGGCAATCTCGAGCAAAAGCTGCTGGAACAGACCGAAGGCTTCGCGCTTGTACTCGAGCAGCGGGTCTTTCTGCCCGTAGGCGCGAAGGTAGATGCCCTCTTTGACCTCGTCCATGATACGCAGATGCTCTCGCCATTTATCGTCAATGGCGGTCAGCACCGCATACCGTTCCAACTGTGCCATAAAATCGGCACCGAGCATTTCCTCTTTGCGGCGATAAAACTCCTCGGCCACTGCAACAATGCGCTCGACACACTCTTGGCGACTCATTGTGCGGAATTCCTCGGGCGTAATCGGCAGTTCGCACAGCAGCGTTGTGCGGACGTTGTTTTTGAGTGCCTCGAGATTATCGCTTTCCTCGGAGTCGCCGTGCGTTTCGTCGTACCAGGCGGCGGCGAGTTCTTCGAGTGCAGCGAAAATTTCGCTCCGCATGCGTTCACCGCGGAGGGCGTGACGGCGGCGGTCGTAGATGACCTCGCGCTGCTGGTTCATGACGTTGTCATACTCGAGCAGCCGCTTGCGAATGGCGAAGTTGTTTTCTTCGACCTTCTTTTGAGCACGTTCGACGGCTCGTGTGAGCATGCGCGCCTGGATGGGTTCACCCTCTTTGAGGTCCACTTTGAGCCGCTGCATCAGTGCGGTGATGCGCTCGCCGCCGAAGAGCCGCATCAAGTCGTCTTCAAGCGAAATGAAAAACTGCGACGAGCCGGGATCGCCCTGCCGGCCGGCGCGACCGCGGAGCTGGCGGTCAATGCGGCGTGCTTCGTGCCGCTCGGTGCCGATGATGCAGAGTCCGCCGTTGGCGCGGACCTCGTCGTCGAGCTTAATGTCGGTGCCGCGCCCGGCCATGTTGGTGGCGATCGTGACTGCACCTTTCCGCCCTGCCTGCGCGATGATTTCTGCTTCGCGTTCGTGGTGCTTGGCGTTGAGCACGTTATGCGGAATCCCGACGCGGCGAAGCATCTTCGAGAGCACCTCGCTGGTTTCGACGCTCGTTGTACCGACAAGAATCGCACGCCCTGCCGCAAGCTGCTTTTGAATTTCCTCGATGACAGCGTTGTACTTTTCGCGCTTGGTGCGGTAGATCAGGTCGTCGTAATCCTTGCGAATGACCGGCTTGTTCGTGGGAATAACGACAACGTCGAGCTTGTAGATTTGGTAGAACTCGGCAGCTTCGGTTTCAGCGGTGCCGGTCATCCCCGCGAGCTTGCGGTAGAGGCGGAAGTAGTTCTGGATCGTGATGGTCGCATACGTTTGGGTATCCCGCTCGACGTGGACGCCTTCTTTTGCTTCGATCGCTTGGTGCAATCCGTCCGAGTAGCGTCTGCCTTCGAGGATGCGGCCGGTGAACTCATCAACGATTTTGACTTTGTTATCCTGGACAACGTACTCGACGTCGCGTTCGTAGAGCGAGTACGCCCGCAGCAGTTGCGAGACGATGTGGATGCGGTCGCTGCGCTCGGCATAGAGGCGGTAGAGCTCGTCCTTGCGCTGCTGTTTTTCCTCCGGTGAGAGCGCGGGGTCACCCTCGATCGCGCTCATCTGGGCGGCGATGTCGGGGATGACAAACATGTTCGGGTCTTCGTTGGCAGTGGCGAGCAGCTGGCGTCCTTTTTCGGAGATGTCAATGGTGTGGTTCTTCTCGTCAATGACGTAGTAGAGCTCTTCGTCCACGATGTGCATGTGTCGCCCCTGGTCGCGAAGGTAGTAGAGCTCAGTTTCGCGCATGAGCTTCATCGTGTCGGGGTCTTGGAGCAGCTTTTGAAGCTTTTTGTGTTTCGGCATCGCGCGGTAGGCACGCAGCAGCGCAAGGCCTGCTTTTTCGCGATCGTCTTTGGAGGAGCTTTTCAGCAGCCGCTCGGCTTCGCTGACAATGGCGTTGACCAGTCGCGCTTGCGCCTCGACCAACCGCCGGACGCGGGGATTCATTTCGACGAACTTTTCATCAGTCGTCGAGCTAACCGGCCCGCTGATGATGAGCGGAGTGCGCGCTTCGTCAATGAGGACTGAGTCCACTTCGTCCACGATTGCGTAGTAGTGCCCGCGCTGGACCATCTCGGAAAGGTCAGCGACCATGTTATCGCGCAGGTAGTCGAAGCCGAACTCGTTGTTGGTGCCGTAGGTGATGTCGCAGGCATACTGGGCTTTGCGCTCGGCGGTCTCCATTTGGGATTGAATGCATCCAACACTGACGCCGAGCATGTCGTAGACAGGTTTCATCCACTGACTGTCGCGGCGGGCAAGGTAGTCGTTGACGGTGACCAGGTGCGCGCCGTATCCAGCCAGCGCGTTCAGGTACAGCGGTGCGACGGCGACAAGCGTCTTGCCTTCGCCGGTGGCCATTTCGGCGATCTTGCCTTGGTGGAGGACGATGCCGCCCATGAGCTGGACGTCGTAGGGGACCATATCCCAGACGACTTCGTGGCCAGTGACGGTGTACGTGTAGTGGCGTTCGGCAAGCCGGCGGCAAACTTCTTTGAAGAGGGCGAAGGCTTCGGGGAGGATCTCATCGAGCAGCGCGTGGACGGCGGCGTACTCGGCATCCTCGGAACGGGCGATCTGCTGATAGATTTCGATGCGCTGATCTTGGGTGAGAGCCGGGTCCAGTAATCGCTGGTCGAGCTCGGCGCGTTCACGCTGGAAAGGCTCTTTCCGCTCAGCCACCAGGGCGCGAAAGTGCTCGGTGCGCTGGCGAATCTCCTCGTCGCTGAGCGTGGAAAGCTGACCGTAGATTTCGTTGATACGTGCAACCACCGGACGCAAGGCCCGGATGTCGCGCTCGTGTTTGGTGCCGAAGAGTTTGGTGATGAAGCCAAGCATCGGAGTACGAGTAGAAGATGGAACGATCCCACCACGGTGGAACAGCGCCGATGGACGGATAAGCTGAGAGAGTATTTGGCTACACTACATAGAAGACTATTATCGTCATCATCGTTCGTTCAGCTCTCTGCATGAACGCAACGAGGTACACATGGTACTATTTTTGTCGTTGAGATCGTTCAGAGAGACTACCCTACCAACGTTGGACAAAGTCCTACGATGTTGTCTATTTTCTTTGGCAATGTTGTGCCTCTAATTATAGCACAGTCCATATGCGCAATCTTTTGCTACCGTTGATACGCCATGCGATGCGTCTCGCTGGTCTGAAATATGGTGCACATCGACTTGTCGAATTGTTTTTACGGAACAAAGATGGTTGGGAACTCTCCCGAGATCGGTGGGGCAACATTTTTCTTTTAAATCTTCGAAACTACTGCGATGCACGCTTATACCTTGCGGGATCCTATGAAGAAGAGGAAATCAGAATTTTTAAGAAGTACGTAACAGAGTTGCAATGTAGCGCATTCATTGACATAGGCGCAAATATTGGTTTATATACCGTAAATCTTGGTAAATTAGCATCGATTGTACAAGTCCACGCATTCGAGCCAGATCAATTGAATCGGCAACAACTGAATGCAAATATTTTAATCAATGGCCTTTCCAATAAGACTAGCGTGTACTGTGTAGCGCTCTCATCTCAGAAGGGAACAACTACACTCTATCGTTGTTCCACGCCACATGAGTTTGACGCAAACAAAGTCAACACGGGGTCCCACTCCTTACAATACAATCCCAAGTGGCATGATGACGCGATCGAGATTACAAGTGAACGCGGTGATGACATTCTCTCATTTCGCGGTGAACGATTAGCAATAAAGATTGATGTCGAGGGGCATGAACAACAAGTAATCAAGGGAATGTCCAGATTACTAACTGAGAATCAATGTATCCTTCTTATTGAATCAATGCCTAACAATTATCATTCAACGGAAAAACTTTTAAATAGTTTGGGTTACACTTTATACCGCTCGTTGAAGGATAATAATTACATCTTCTCGAACATTCCAAGCATAGATAATGCAAAATAGTAATACTCTGTAATTAGCCACTTATGCAGTCTCACACATGCTGCGGTTTCGTTCAACCTTCTGCCTTCTCGTTTTCGCCGTCACGGCGTTAGCTCAACCGCAATGGCGCCTTTTTGAGGACACACTACAACTAGGCCGACACTCGTTTCAAGCGCTTGCGATTCGGCCCACCCAAGTATTAGTTATGGGCGGATTCACGCGTGCAGTCGGAGGAAAGATAGGTCAGCCTGCCCGCGAGTGCGAAATCATCGACATCGAACAGCGCCGAGTATTCCCCGCAGCACCTATGAATGTGGGACGAGCAGAGTTTGTTGCATTGCCTACTCCGGATTCCAACGTTGTCGCCATCAGTGGCGTATCAGGGTATGTCTCGACCGAAGGAGGGAGTGGCACGCTTACTCCAACGGTTGAATTCTATGAGCGTACATTGAACCGCTGGCGTGTTCTCGGTAATCTCATCGTTGCACGGCGACAGCACACCGCAATTTGGCTCGATGATCACCGAATCTTGATCGTTGGTGGCCGCCTCGAAGATCTCAGTTCCACAGCCTCCGCTGAAATTTTCGATATTCTAACGGGTGTTAGCCAACCAGCCCCTCCATACCCCTATAGCATGACAGACTTGGTTTCCGCTCGGACACGTACTGGTCGAATCCTTGTATGGGGAGGGCGACAGGGAGGTCCAAATAGCTTTCGCACCAATGAAATCTATGAGTACACCCCTACTGGGTGGAGACTTTATCAAACGATGCCTGAGGTCAGCCGTTCCCCATCTGTCATTGCTCTCGTAGATGGGAGGGTCCTCTTTTGTGGTGGCAGTCCACAAGAATCACCCAATAGTATTTTCCCTCGCAGGTATCTATATCGAGCGTAATGGCTTATTCACGCGATTGCAAGATTCCATGATTGATCGGACGTGCATGGCATGGCCTCGTCCACTGGACGGCAGATAGTGTGCTTGTAATTGGTGGCTTCATGAAGGAGGAATGGCGGAACGTGGGACATAAGTACTCGTAGTTGCGAGATTTTCAATATTGCCACCGGAAGAAGTGTTCAATCAGCACCTCTTGCTGTTGCGCGGGGACATGGCAAAGTACTTGATTTGAGTGCGCCCAGTATGCCACGCACAGTCCTCGCCATCTCAGGTCTTGACTCCACCTACCGCAACACCCCCACCATCGAGATCCTCGAACGGAAGTGCCCAGAGCGAGCGGTGACGATCACCGGAGCGCGTTCCCTCTGCCCGGGCGATACCCTCCTGCTCAGCGCCGATAGCGGCTTTGTCCGCTATCGCTGGTCCACTGGCGATACCACACGCTCCCTCCGCATCAGCTCGCCAGGGACCTACACCGTCACCGCCACCGACGCCGATAGCTGCACCGCCACCGGTGATGTCACCGTCACCGCTGCTCCCGGTGCCATCCTCCTGCACACTCGTTCCACACCGGCCCACGTGCCTATCGGAACCATTTGGTGCGACACGGTGGAACTGCTCAACCCCTCTGATGTTCCACTGCTCCTCGATAGCCTCTGGCTTGCCCGGAACGTCGAGTGGTCACTGCCTCTGCACCAGCTACCCCTGGAGCTCGCCCCCGGCGAACGCCGTACCCTCCTGGTCTGCTGGTCCTCCTGGGCGCGCGGCGAACACCGCGATACCCTCGTGCTGACTACTCCCTGCGGCATAAAACTACTCCCCCTTGCACTCCTTGCCACCGATATCCAGTGGAAGGCTCACAGCTCCTGCGGCGTTACCATCGAAAGCATCCTTGCCGACGATGCGATGACAACTCTCATTACCGCAGCGCACCTGGTGCGCATTCGTGACTTGGTCGGTCGCGTCGTGTTCGAGCACATCGGTGACGGACAGGCCACCCCAATCGCTATCCCCGGCGGGTTACGCCCTGGCATCTACCTGCTCGAACGCGACGAGGTCCGCTCCTTGCTCCTGGTACGGTAGCTGTGCTATTCCGTATCAATCGTGCTGCCGTAGATCGTGGGAAGTGCAAACAGGTGTGAGCGCACCGCCGAGAAGAGCTGATTGCTTGAGAACACAATCCCGATGCGTTGGGTGTCGAGGTTGTAGGCAATGTCCAGACGGAGGATGCCGCCTTCTTCCTGCCACTTGAGATTGTGGAGACGAATGCCAATACCCACGGCGTGGTGGAAGCGAGCGTGGGAGAACGCAGCGCCCTGCATCCAGACGGTGCCCCCATCGAGAAATGCAACGCCACTGATGCCGAAAATCCACAGTCGCCACGGGGGCAGTGCGCGAAACTCCACGTTGTAGAGGAATCGGTTGTCGCCGACGAGTTGATTGACGGCATAGCTGCGCAGCCCGATGTCGTTATCGAGCACCAGTTGGCGGAAGGCATTCCAGTTCCAGACTGTCTGCTGCCAAAAGCGCGCGACCAGCAACGATGCAGTGCTGAGGCGCCAATGCCCAAGCCCGTAGGATTCGATCGCAGTATAGCGTGCTTGTCCGCGCTGGAAACCAGAGCCGGCACTGATTCTGCCAAACAGGTAGGCGCGATCGTCTGCAAGGAACCCCGATTGTTCGGCTTCGCCTCCGATGTAAAAGAGCCGCTCGCCATCAGCATTCATCGGGAGGAAGTAGCCAATCGTTGCAGCGCCCCACGCACCCACAGCAAGGTCCTCGACCAAAAATCCATCCAGACCGCTAATGCGCCGAAAGCGCTGGCGAAGCGATCCCAGCGAGAGCAACGCCCGCGCGCTGTTATCGCCCGCTTGCCGGAACTCCGGTGCTATGCGCCGGACGTTCTCCACGCTGAGCAGCAGTGTTGCAAAGAGGCGGTCTTCGTTCTGGTCGGTTGTGCCGATGCTGATCCAACCGCTGGCGCGACGAAGATGGAACGGGAGCAATTCGTACCGCCCCGTGCCGCGCCGATAGTAAAAATCCGAGCCGAAGGAGTTGACCCCACCCACACTCCACGCCAACGGCGTGCGAAGGGTGCGATAGGGCTTGAGCAGCGCCAGTTGTTGCAGCGTGCGGTAGCGGTTGGCAAAGAGGGTTCCGCTGACATTGACTTCGGAGCGCAGCGCACGCCGCCAGGTGAGCGCCACCGCTCCTTGCCAGCCAATCTGGTTTTCGGTCCGGTAGAGCATCTCGACACCGAACCGACTGCCCGTGCCCGCAAGATTGAACTCCTCGACTTCTGCACCAAGGGTAGCCGCACCACCACCCGAACCCACCAGCACAGCACCACTGGTGGACCAAAAATCTTGCGTGAGAACGGTCACCTCGACAGTATCGGCAGCAACAGTATCAACCAGCAGAGCAACGCGCGAGAAGAGCCCCGTCCGCCGCAAGTTCCGTTCGGACTCGTAGAGAAGCGCTGTGTCGAGAGGCTCGCCAGCATGGAACAACAGTTCATCGGCAACAACCCACGGGCGGGTGGTCGTGTGGAGTGCGTTGACCAGTGGTGCTGCAAAAAACCACTCCCCCGCGGTGGAATCGAACACGTCGCGTTGGTCGAGCCAGACCGCCCCAACGATCGGCTGCGCACCAAGCCGAATGCCCTGGAGAAAAAAAACTGCGGTGCTCGCAACGAGCAACCGCAGCAAACGGAGAACTGCCGTCATCGTGGATTGCTATGCTGCTGCCGTTTCGCTCGGACAGCACCAGCGTTCGTAGATGCCATCGAGCAGCAGGTTGATTGCATCGGCAGCTTCGCGTGCTGCGTCGAGCGCAATGCGTTGCTGCTCTTCGGTGCGGCAGATGCGCACCAATGCATCGCGAGTAACTTGGCGATGAATGACATCGGCGTGCTCGTGCACCTGGAAAAAGATGAGCGCATCCTCGGTGTCGAGGTTGTAGAATTTTTTGAGCCCCTCGATCTTGGTGGTCGCCACTTCGGGGATTTGGGACTCATAGGCATAGAGCGCTGCCAATCCCACCGCAGGATTGGGATCGAAGGCAAGTTCGCGGAGAATTTCGACCGACTTGCGCGTGTGGGGCAGGTACTGGCGCGTTGCCATTTCTTGTCGAGTAATGCCGAGCGCATCGCCGAAGCGTCGCCACAGCTCTGGATGATTATTCTCCCCGTGCTCTTCTTCCATCAAGTTTTCCAGCAACATTTGCCGCACTGCCATATCATCGGCGCAGCGTGCATGCGTGGCACTGACGAAGGTCGGGAAGTGATAGACCTGGTGATAGTACTCCAGCGCGTACTGGCGCAACTGCTCGAGTGTCAGTTCGCCGCGATTCCAGAGCTGGTAGAACGGGTGCTGGAGCATGTGCCGCTCGGCAATGATCGCATCGAGCGCATCGAGAAATTCTTTGTCGGTCATTGGTGGAGGTGTCCAAAAGTGGAGTGGTGTCCGCTGGGCGCGAAACTACGAAACGAAGTATTTTCGTGCAACGAGAAGATGTGGAATTTCCTCGCACTGCGGATATGCCGAGCACCGAAGAACTGTTGCCCCAGATCGAGGTCGAAACAACCGTCGGAGCGCCGGCCAAGTGCATTCTGTACAACGACGACTGGCACACCTTCGACGAAGTCATCGTGCAATTGGTCAAAGCAACCGGATGCAGTATCGAGGAAGCAGAGCAGCTCACGTGGGAAGTTCATACCAACGGCAAAGCCAGTGTTTACGAAGGGGCATTGAGTCAGTGTTTGCGCGTCAGCAGTATTCTCGAAGAGATCGCGCTTCACACCAGCATCGAGATGTAATCCTCAGCGGAAGGTTGCTCGCCAAAGGCGGTCGGTTTGCCAGATGGTTTCCTTCGGATGGGCACGGTGCTGCGCAAGCGTTGCAAGCCGTTCGGCAAAGAGCGCACGCTGCTGTTGGTCCACCAAGCTCGACTGGCAGACCGGCGCTGCACCGAGCAACTCGACCGCTGCCGGAAATTGCCGCTGCGCGGCTAAGACTGCTGCTAGCACGAACAGTCGCAAGCCTTCGCGATGCCGATCGGCACTGGTAAATGCCAACAAGCGTTCGGCACCGAGGAAATCATCGCATGCAAGCGCACATTGGGCGCAGCGGATCGTTGCCAATTCCTGCTGCTGGCTGGAAAGCTCGGCGGAATTCCGAATTGGTTCCAGCAGCGATCGGGCACGCGCAAGGTTCCCGCGCGCGAATTCAGCAAGCCCCAGATGGTAGCGATGCCAGACGCTCTCCGGCTGTGCCGATAGTTCCATTTCCAGCAGCGCAATGTTCCGCTCGATTTTCTCCGGCGAAAGCCGTTGGTAACCGGTGTGGAGAATGCGGATGTCGGTTTTTGCGATGTCGTAACCGGCCGCACGGACAGCGTCGGCAATTTGCTCGTGGATGGTCCCCGAAAAACGGATCGTCGGATGGCAGCGCACAATACGCGTGTAGCGGTGCTCGTGATAGGCCGAACCGTCGAGGGCATTGACAATGCTCACTTCGATGCCACCCAGATGCTGCTGTGCAAGGAGATGGCGGCAGCGCTCGAAGGATTCGCGGTCGAGCACTTCATCGGTGTCGAGCACCAATGCCCAGTCCGTGCGTAAATAGCCCAGCGCCCAATTCCGTGCTACCGAAAAATTGTCTCTCCAGCGGTGGAAGTACACCTCCGCACCGCTGCGCGCGGCCAGGGTTGGCGTAGCATCGAGCGAGCCGGTATCAACAACCACAATCTGGGTAGCAATCGGGCGCACCGACTCCAGCGCGCGACCGATGGTGTCGGCACTATCGCGGGCGATCATCGCCACGCCGAGTGTTGGGATATTGCAGTCCATGCAGCAGAGTTATCGTCCGTACCACGGGCACTGCACCGCTGTGGTGCACACCCAACAGACGGCAAAGACTGTGCCGGAAGGAGGATGGTTAGGAATTGAGCTCTGACTGGAGACGGGCTTGGCGGCGAGCAGCGCGGTTGCGTGCCATGCGTCGCTCGACCGACGGCTTGGTATAGTACGTGCGCCGCCGATACTCCCGCAGCACCCCGCTTCGTTCGAATTTTTTCTTGAAGCGACGCAAGGCGCGGTCAATGGATTCATTCGGTTGGATGGTTACGCCAATCACGCACAACACCTCACAAATGGTGACACATTACTTGCCGCATCGTTCGACCAGACGTCGTTCCTTGTTCTTTTCGAAGAGCACCACCAGCAGCGACATACCGTTGGTGGCAATTTCCTTGGAACGGACCAAGCCGTAATCGTCCAGCCCACGATGGTAGATGACATCGCCGATGGCATATTCCTGCCGCGGGTCGTAGTCTTTGGAGTCCTCGCGTTCGATTTTGATGGTGGCAATGCGCTGCTGCTCGTGCTCGAGGGCATCGAGGTTGACCAGCTGCGCATGGCGGCTGACGGTGCAGCGCGCCCACTGCATGCGCCCTTGCTCGGTTTCCATTACCTCGCCGATGAGCTCGTGCCGCGTTTCCTTCATCAAAAACGGCGAATAAATCGTCACGTACTTGCGTGCACGGCGCCGACGCTTTTTGGCTTCCGCTTCTGCCATCGCGCACCTTCAAAAATGGAACATGCCTTGTCTGCAAAGTGCAAAAATACGAACTGCCCCTTCGCTGTGCGCCAGAGCATCGCGGAGCTGCGGTAGCGACGCTTGGTGCTACGAGCTGATTTGCCCACCTTCAGGAGGCCGTTTCGATCGCTTCGGTTTTCCAGCGAAAGCGGTAACCTACCCCTTTGACCGTCTCGATGCAGCCAGCATAGCGCCCGAGCTTATCGCGAATTTTCGAGATGTGGACGTCCACCGTGCGATCAACGACATAGACAGTTTCCCCCCAAATGCGATTGAGGAGTTGATCGCGGGTGAATACCTTGTCGGGATTGGCTGCCAGGAATGCTAAGAGCTCGAATTCCTTCTTGGGAAAGAATGTTTCGACCCCGTCAATCCAGACGGTGTAGTTCTGGCGATGAATTTCGAGCGCACCAATCCGGAGCACTTCCGGAGCCACAATGCGTTCGCTCCGCACCTGTTCACTAAACCGGCGGAGCAGCGACTTGACCCGAGCAATCAGAACCCGTGGTGAGATGGGTTTGGTGATGTAGTCGTCGCCGCCAAGTTCGAGTCCGACGATTTGATCAACCTCCCCTGTCCGCGCAGTCAGAAACATCACCGGGATTTTGGCTGTTTCGGGTGTTCGGCGAAGCGTTCGGCACAGCTCGAATCCATCGGTGCCGGGCATCATCACGTCGAGAATGACCAAATCCGGTTGCAACTGCATGGCTTTTTCGAGCACGTCGGTACTGTCGGTAAATCCGAGTGCCCGGTATCCTTCCCGCTCTAAGTTGTAGGTAATCAGCTCGACGATGTCTGGCTCGTCGTCAACGACGAAGATGGTTTTCCGAAGAGCAGTGGACATGATCGTTGGTTTGCCACGTTCGAGACCGATGCAAAATTAGCCCTATAGTCAACGGCGGTCGTGTAATGTTTTGGTAACTGTGTCGGGGACGGTTCATCCTGCCAAGGGAAGCGCAGGGTGAAAAGGTTCTCATTCCCAGGGAAGCAGGCCCTGTGGCACGCATTCTGTATCGAGTCGAGCGCGCTTATTTGCGCGACTGTTCAGCCACATGTGGAGGTTTATGCCATGACAACGCTTGCCCGATTGATGCCCCGAGGTGTTACCATCAGTATTGCAATGCTTGCGCAGTGGTGCCTGACAGGAGCAGCGCAGACGTTCAACCCTAAAGCCATTTTCAATACATGTGCTCAGGCGGTTGTTTATATCGAGACAGAGAAAGGTTCGGGGACAGGATTTTTCATCCACCCCCAGTATATCGTCACCAATAAGCACGTCGTTCAACGCTGGGGTACTGGTGCGGACAATCGGAGATACTTGGATGCCTATAATTCAGCCCGCGATATTCGCATTCAGCTACGGTCCGGGCGGTGGATTGACGTTGTGCAGGTTCTTCCCCTCGTTGAGTATCCCGATATTGACATTGCAGTTCTTCGGGTCTCCTCATACGACGGTGTGGTGCTTCCGATCAAGCCAACGGTTGCCGACGTGGGCGAAGAAATCGTGCTCATTGGGCATCCGTTAGGCTCGAAGTGGACGCAAACATCGGGCACTGTTTCCAACATTATTGATGAGACCTTCATTCAATTCAATGCTGCCCTCGACCGCGGTAACAGTGGCTCTCCAGCCATAGACAAACGGGGACAAGTGGTCGGAATTCACATGATGGGCATCTATTTGTCCATGACGGGTAAGTTCGGTATCCGGTCGGATGTTCTCAGGGAGCTGCTCGATCGCTATCGCATTCCCTACTCGACCGATCCGCTCATGATACCAACAACGGAAGAACATGGAGAATTCTTGCGTACGCTCAACGAGCGTGAGAGCAATCTCAACGAGCGTGAATACAACCTCAATGAACGTGAAAGCAGAATCGCCGAGCGGGAGGAACGGCTCCGCCAGATGGAACAGCAGCTCGTACGCGATCGCATCCAATTGGCACAGGACAGTGCACGCTTTGCCGCCAAGGTCCACGAAGCGCGCACGTCCCTCCTGGACTACGAGACCAAGTTGGAGCAACTGCAAAACCACCAGCGTGAGCTCGAGAAGCTCCATCGGAAGCTCCTATCCAGAGAAGAGGATCTCAACGAGCGAGAGCGCTGGATCAGGGCAAAAGAGCAGCAAGTCCGCTCGATGCTGAGTCCACACTTCTCCCTCGATTTTGCGGCATGCCCAACCTATAACCTCCACGCTGCGCAGCTGGTCCCCCTGCGCTTGGTCAGTGGGCTGTACTACCGCTTTGGGATCGTCCGCGATGCCGCTAACGACATCGAGCGCGCCGACAAAGTCGGCATCATGCTCGGGCGGCAGATCGCGCCCACTGGATGGGAACAGGACGAGGCAGCCTTTGCCATCGAGTTCCGCAATCTGGTTCGCATCATGCTCGGGATGGTTGTCCGGCAGCCGGACCGTGTCGCCGGTGTTGCCATCCCGCCGCCACGGCAACGCTACACTGCCAGCATCATGTTGGATTTTGCCCCCTCTTCACCGCTGCTGACCGGCATAGGACTGACCGCGCAAACCGATCAGAAAATGCAGAGCACAGCCCTGATGCTCAGCTTCTTGCTTGGATATGAACTCAACTTCTTCCACTGGTAGAACGATGGCCTGCTTACAGCGTGCAGTGTTCCGCCGTAGTCTTGGCATACTCCTTGCCATGCTCGTGGCGCTTGGAGCCGTGGTAGAGCCAGCCTGGCCGGGCCAGCTCCAATCGGCGACGGTGTATATCACGCGCACGGGCGCGCGCTACCACCGAGACGGATGCTCATCCCTTCGGCGGAGCCGCATCCCGATTTCGCTCCAGGAAGCAATCAAGCGCGGCTATACTCCTTGCCGCATCTGCCGCCCAACCGGAGGAGTTCTGCTCCCAGCGCAAACACCACGCCGGTATCGGCAGGACCACCAACGTCAGAATTTTCTGACAGTGCACTGTGGAAACTGTCAACTTTTATTCACACATCGTCTGGAGGTACCATGAGCAACTCTTCCACCAATCGTTCCACCCGTTGCTGTTGCATAACGCCAGCATCGAATGTTTCCTCCTGGCAGAGCCCGTCGCACCGTGCTCTCTCGGTCCCGGTCAGGCGACGGTCGCGTGTTGTGCGTCAAATGGTTGTTACCACGTCTCGAGCGTAGCCATGATGGGACAGAGACACGTTGTTGTTGTAAGCTGTGGCACAACGCCGCAGATTGTTACTCTAACCTTGTGGGCATTGAAAGCACAGCGCCACATTGATTGGAGCGAGTGCTACATCGTAACCACACCCACGGGGCGAGCTTTGCTCGATGACCATTTGTTCCTGCAGCAGTGGTACCGGTTAGGGCAATCCCTCTGCCTTAGCTCCATGCCACCGCTCAGCGATGAGCTCATCCTCACCATCAGCGATGAGCTCAATTGGGCAGAATTTGGGAATGTCTGCCTATCGCTGCTGATAAAGCTCACCAGCGATCCATCCACGGTGCTGCATGTCTCGGTGTCGGGTGGACAACCCATGAGCGCGCTGTTGGGATTGAGCATGGCGTGGGTGGGTCGCCCCCAGGATCGGCTCTACCACGTATTAGCACAGCACGATTTTTCTGCCGGTGGAGCCTTCTTCCCCGATCATGCAAGCAGCAATGCCGTCGTCGTCTCGGAGATCCCCTTCATTCGGCTGCGTGCATACGTGGGAAGCTACCTGCAGCAACGCTTGCCTTCGTACCAGGACTGGGCTCTGAGCACGCAAGCACTCCCAGAGGCGGTCTCGGAGCCGCAGCATATCCTGCTCGATATTGGGAACAAGCAGCTCACCGTTGATGGGATCCCGATTAGTTTGAGCATCCTCGAATGCGCAGTGTACTGGTGGATTGTCACTGCTCCCCAACCCATTCCGTGGGGCAAGCAATTACCTCTATCCGAGTGGCAGCGCTTTCTTGAGCTCTACCGCTGGACGATGTCTCTGCACCCACGGCACTCCAAAGTGGCATACACCATGCGCACGCCGTTCTATGCGCAGCTCGAGTTGCTCCAAAAAGTCGTCTCCACCATCAAGCGAAAAGTGCGGGCGGTGCTCCTCTCCCCGATTGCTGAGTGGTGCAGTCCCTGCACGGCAGGATCGTATGCCCAGAAGACTCTCCAGATCAAAGCTGCTGGGAAGGTCTGCATAACCCCGGCCTGGCTAGCAGCACAGCCATAGAACGCATCATGACAACAGCACTGAATACACCCGGGGCAGCACGCGCTGCCCCGTCGTGTTTGTGCACAGACAGAGCTCCTCTGCGTGTATTCATCGAGCATTCACGATCGCGGTCGGAATTTTGCAGCGCATCTGCATGGCTCCATCAGCAATGACCGCTTCCTCACAGCGCCTCTACGAACTCGACGCAGCGAAATTTGTTGCCATGCTCTTCATGATGGCAGGACATGTGCTCAGTGCCCTTGTTCTGCCGGAGCAGCTCGACATCTCCCGTCCGCCGTGGTCACTGTGGCATTGGTGGCGCGGAATAACCGCACCGGTGTTCCTGACGATTTCGGGGATGTTGTTTTCGCTTACTCTTCGACGCAACGAGGCTGGCACCATCGTACCAACTATTCTCCGTCGCCGCGTGCTGCGGGCTCTCCAATTGCTCGGAATTGGATACCTACTGGTATTGCCCGTACGCCATCTCTACGAACTGCCGTTTATCGAGGAATCTGCCTGGTATGCATTTGTGCAGGTCAACGTTCTGCAACTGATCGCCGCAAGCTTGATCGTGTTAGTCTGTGTCGCCTTCCTCTTCCATTCACCGCGAACGTTCGAACGCGCGACGGCGATCCTGACGCTTGGCGTGGTGATGCTGACACCGCTTGTTCACCAAGTTCAGTGGTACGACCATTTGCCCTCGGCACTGGCGGCATACCTGAGCTACGATGGTGGCTCGCTGTTCCCGGTCTTTCCTTTTTCGGCGTACATGTTTGCCGGCGCATGGATGGGAAACGTTCTCAGCCGCAGCGGCACTGGTAACCGCTCACAGCTCCGCACACGTGCAGCGGTTCTGGGTCTGGCATTGATTGCTCTCGGTGTTGGTGGTTCGCTGCTATTTCCATCGCCGGACATTTACCGCTACACTCCCTTTGGTGTGGCAATCCGCCAGGGGGTTGTGCTGTTGATAATCGTGGCTACCTCGCTTCTTCTGCCGTTAGTGCGACCGATTCAATCGTTGCTGGTCCTATTCGGCAAGCAAGCACTGACGATCTACGTGCTTCACCTGGTCCTGCTCTACGGCACACCGTGGACTGATAGCATCGGTCGGCTCAAACCCAATGCCCTCACACTTGGGGAAGGTATCCTTGCTGCCGCTGCCATTATCGGTGTGACGCTCGGCAGCGTGCTGATGGTCAATCGCCTGCGCGCATACCTTGTTCATCCAGTCACGCTACGCCTTGCTCGGGTTGGTACTGCGGTTTTGCTCGGCTGGCTGCTGCTGGTGTAATTTTACCAGTGGTGTAACGCAGAATTCTTCCCATGATCTACACAGGCACGGTTGTTGACGTCCATGCGCGGCAACTCTACTGGGGCGAGCTTATCGTCGAGGGGGAGCAGATCGTGCGCATTCGTTCCCTCCGCGAGGGTGATGGCGGGCCTCCTTATCTCCTACCGGGTTTTGTTGACGCGCACGTCCATATCGAAAGCTCGATGCTACCGCCGCATGAATTCAGCCGTCTGGCAGCCGTGCATGGCACCATCGCAACGGTCAGCGATCCGCATGAAATCGCCAACGTCCTCGGCACAGAGGGGGTCGAGTGGATGCTTCGCTCGGCAGAGTCTGCAGCATTTCCGATTTTGTTCGGTGCACCTTCGTGCGTCCCTGCAACCGCATTCGAAACCGCGGGAGCAACACTCGATGCGCATGCAGTTGCCGCGCTGCTTGCCGACAGACGCATCGGCTACCTATCGGAGGTGATGAATTATCCAGGCGTGCTCCACGGCGATCCAGAGGTCATGGCAAAGATTGCTGCTGCCTGTGCGGTCGGCAAACCCATTGATGGGCATGCGCCTGGCCTGCGGGGCACCGATGCTGCCACCTACGCAGCAGCGGGCATCAGCACGGACCACGAATGCACCACGCTCAACGAAGCGCTCGATAAAATCGCCGCCGGTATGCACATCATCATTCGCGAAGGCTCGGCAGCCCGCAATGCGAGCGCCCTTCTCCCGCTGCTTGCTATGCACCCAGACCGCGTCATGTTCTGCAGCGATGATTTGCATCCCGATGCACTGATCGTGGGACACATCAACCGCATTGTTGCACGGGCAGTCAGGGCTGGCTACAACATCTTCGACGTGCTCCGTGCTGCCTCGCTCAATCCGGCGCAACACTACCGCCTTCCGATCGGTCTGCTCCGTGCTGGTGATCGCGCCGACTTCATCAGCGTTGAGTCACTCCGTACGTTCCGCGTTCTGGAAACCTTCGTCGCCGGTCGGCGTGTTGCCCAAAACGGAGAGCCGCTGATACCCGCAACCGAGAGCGACTGTCCCAACTGCTGGGCAGCAGTACCCGTCAACGCGGAGGCGTTCGCCCTGCCTGCGCGCAGCAGCACAATTCGTGTCATCGGTGCTAACGATGGACAGTTGATCACCGAGCACCTTATCCTCGATGCCCCTATTCGCGACGGCAACTACGTGCCCGATACTGAGCGGGATATTCTGCTCCTGGCGGTGGTCAATCGTTATCAGGCCGCACCGCCAGCAGTGGGATTTGTTCATGGGTTCGGCTTGAAGCAGGGTGCACTCGCATCGAGCGTTGCCCATGACTCGCACAACATCATTGCCGTTGGGGCAAGTGCAGACGAACTTGCCACGGCGATCAACGCACTGGTTGATTGCGGCGGTGGTATTGCGGTTTGCCAGGGAGCGCAGTGTCAGGTTCTCCCCTTGCCGATTGCTGGTTTGATGAGTGCCAATGATGGCTACAGTGTCGCCGCTCGGTATGCAGAACTGGATCGCCGGGCAAAAGCGCTCGGATCAGGTTTGGGCGCACCCTTCATGACGCTCTCGTTCATGGCACTGCTGGTGATTCCCTCCCTCAAACTGAGCGACCGAGGACTCTTCGATGGGAGTCGCTTTACGTTCGTCCCACTGGAAGCATCGGGCTAAGCGACCATCCGGCTGCGCGTGCTCTGCTCATCAGTAGTTGACTTGCAGTTGCACCCACACTGCCTCCTGTTGTTGGCGGCTGATGCCACCGGTTCCCTCCGTGCGACGATCGCTGCGCAGGTATTCGAGGGTTAATTCCAGCGATCCAGACAAATGCCATTCTACTCCCGCTTCCCACTGCACCAAGTCTGTCAATGGCGCATCGGTCAGCGACTTGACACCACCGTGCATTGTTTGCCACCGAGCAAACGGCATAACCAGGTAGTCGCCGACCTGTGCGCGGTAAAACAGCGTCGCAAAGCCTCCCTCGATGCGACCAGTGCGGATATATCCTCCACCACCGTTGGTCGGCGGCGCATACCGCGGAGCAACCCCCCAGGCATACTCTGCCAGCAGACCAATCGGTGCCGGTGCGATTGCAACGGTGACGGCATAGCGTTCGTCTCGATAGTCGGCAGCAGTCTGTTCAACCGTTGGCGATGCCTGTGCCACGTAGCGTCCGCCGTATGCTTGGAATGCAGGTTCGATGACCATCCCTCCAAGCTCGATCGGATAGGTAGCGCGAGCATTCCAGTACAGCGTGCGGTTGAGCTCTGGGCGGTTGATCCCCTGCCCGTTGTACACGCCCAGACTGATGCAGCCATAATCGCCGGAGCCTTTCTGCCCATTGCGCGTCATGCGTCCATAGATCGCACGCGCTGAGCGGGATGCCCACGAGATAAAGACGCCGATATCGCGCTCGCCCGGGACCGACGCAGCATTGAGTACCTCGGCTCGTTCCATCGGCAATCGCAGCGAACTCGATTGCATGTTCTCATAGCCGAAGGGCACCTTGCTTTGCCCAACGCGAATGCGCCAGGTGTGAAGTGAGTCGAGGAACACGTCAAAGTAGGCGTCGCGCAGTTGAACCACGTTCAGCGCTGATCCAAACGTGGCTGCGAAATCCGGCTGAATGTAGAAAAACACATTGTCGCTGGCAAAACCCGAGAGAATCAAGCGTCCACGACGAATCGAGAGGCCCCCACTGGACCAAACCGAAGATGCCGAAAGGGAATGCTGCTCGACTAAACGAAGTTGCGTATAGCCCCGCAGCGAGAAACGCTCGTACCACGCACTCTGCGACAAAAGCGCCGAACTGCAAAGGGCAAAAAGCCCTATGCAAAGAACAAATCGCATACCACCGACAGGGGAGAACCAACACACGCTGCGAAACTATCCCACCATGGCTCTGCTCACCTGTTACGATTTGGTAACATGCTCGGCATCAGTGCTGGTTAGAGCGGTGTTTCGACTAAGATGGTGACCGTTCGACAGTAGTAGCGTCCCTCGGGGATGTTGTTATCGAACAGCAAGCGCGACGCACCAATGCCGCGCACTTCCTCAATGCGCGCGGTGGGGACAAGCTGCTGGATGAAACGGTGTGCCTCCTCCGCGCGTGCCTGCGAGAGCTGAAGATTATAGGCCGCTTCACCTAAGCGATCGGTAGTACCCGTGATACGAATGCGGGAGGTCGGCTTGACGGCATCGAGCACAAAACGGCGTACCAACTCACGGTTTGTTGGTGACAAATCGGCGCGATCGAAGTCGAACACGACCAAGCTGAGCCGGCTTCGCTCGAATTTGCTCTGTGTTCGCTCGATGGGGATTGCGCACTGCGCGCGGTAGTCCTGGCCAGAAGCGGTGTGCATCCACACTTCACACTCGAGGGAATCCCGCGGTGCAACCGACCCAGCAACCGACGCCAGTGCCGCACTATCGAGTTCGAACGCGATCAATTCCGGCGGTGTCCCATTGCCGGCACGGCTGCCTACATCGGTGCTGCGGTACCGAATGCGAAGCTCCCACTGCTGGACACCCGTCGGCAGTTCAGCCATACGGAGCGCAATCCGCCGGCGCTGCACGACATACTCGCGGAAGCGCTCGTGCACAATCGGCCCAAACAGCGTCGGCGAACTGCTCGACAACTCGGCGCGACGATTTTCGACGACACCTTCTGGATACGCAGGATTCGATGGGATGCTCGGCGCACTGCTGGTAGCCACGATCACCTGCTCTGGCCGCACCTTCCAGGCAGCACGCAAATACGCTGCAATTGCTTCTGCCCGCGCACGGGCAAGCGATGCCTGCTGTGCAGGCGGCACTTCAATGCCATCGGTTGTGCCGGTAACAGTCAGCACCGCGCTTGGATCGGAAGCAAGCCGCCGTCCGAGGATATGCAGCAAGTGGTAGTAAATGCCCAGCGTCGAGCGAGGCAACGCTGAGTCGGCAAAGGTTGCTCGATCAATCAGCGGCAAGTATCGAACCGGCAGCTCTGCCGAGGCGCTATCGAAGAACACATAGGGCAACAGGGGAAATGTTTCGGTCACGATCGCTTCCTGCACCAGTACAGGCTCTGGCGTTGCAACCTGCAGAGTTACTGGCGATGGGGGCCGAGGAGGTGGTGGCTGCGGCGGTGGCGGTGGTGGCGGCGGGGATTCAGGCGCTGCCACCAGGTCGAATCGCATCCCGATCGTTGCGAACGCTGCATGAACCATCCATTCCTGCGTCGAGCGTAGAGAGTTGAGCCCGTAGCGAATACCGGCTTCCGCTGTCAGTTCAACGCGCGGTCGGAGCGGAAATGTTGCTCCGATCGCGGCGAGAGCACCGGCGGTTGTTGCTGCATCGGGAATTGCGCCACTGGCCAGCGTGTGGCGACGCGTGCCATCGGGGAACAGCAAGGCGCGCGGCTGGACAATTTCCTCCGTTTGCTCATAGTCGGCACCGAAGGCAGGGTGCGCCACATCAGCGCCAATTCGCAACCAGAGCGGCAGCGTCATCCCCACCGCACGGAATGGATACAACCGCCCACTAATTTCAATGCCAGCATACCAGAGCGATGCTTCCCAGACATGCCGCCGCACAAAGGGGACGTACTCGTCCTGTTCGGGATCGTAAGCTTCCAACCCATTGTCGCTGCTAAACTCCAGCCGTGCCGGTCGCTGCCAGAAGACCAAGCGAGCGCTGCCCTCGAACCATGCTGCCAAGGGTCGGTCGTAACTGATGCCCAGGAGCAGACCGCTGGCACGTCCTCTCGTAAAGCTTCCGCATTCTGGTTGCCCCTCGTAGATCGGCATGTTGGCGCGATGGTCGAGCAACGACCATCCACCGAACACACCCCACCACTGGGGTGGGCTTGCCTCTTGCGCGTGGATGCAAACACCCACAACCCACCCAAGAATCACTAACCATGCTCGCACAACAACTGGCACGCAGCATCAGGAAAAAAGTGCAACGTAGTATCCTCCGGCAAATGGTGCGCCAAATAACACCACTCTTGCAAAAATGTTGCACGCACCCTCTTCACACCTTCCTGGGACTCGAACTCATCCCACGCCGACAGTTGCCATAAACAGCTCGCGCCAGCTACGGCAGAAAGCTGTGCCCGTAGTTTTGCACACAGTTTTCCACCATTCCACATCAAGTATGCCCTCGCAGACCACCACTGCTGAGCTTATCGAACGCGAACAGCGTGTTCTCTATCCCATCTACCGACGGATACCGATTGCCATTGCCCGTGCCGAAGGCTGCTGGATCGAGGACGTCGAGGGTCGGCGCTACCTCGACATGATCAGCGGCATCGGCGTCAATGCACTGGGGCATGGGCATCGGCGCATCATCGAAGCCATAACCGGCCAAGCCAATCGCTACCTGCACGTGTCGAATTTGTTCTACCAAGAACCGCAAATCCTCCTTGCCGAGCGCCTCTGCCAGCGGACAGGTTATGCAGCGGTGGTGTATGCAAACTCGGGTGCGGAAGCATGGGAAGCTGCCCTCAAACTTGTCCGGCGTTGGGGTCACCTTCACGGTAAGCACGGGAAGGTACTCACCTTCACCGGTGGATTTCACGGACGAACCTACGGCGCTCTCTCCGGAATGGAAAAGCCGCTCTACAAGGACGGCATGGGACCGTTTTTGCCGCAAATGCAGGTGCTTCCCTACAACGACCCTGACGCACTCGAAGCTGCTGCCGATGCTACCACTGTTGCAGTGGGTCTGGAGTTCCTCCAAGGCGAAGGCGGCATCGTGGAAGCCCAGCCAGCATTTATCGAGCGCTTGGCGGCATTGCGCAAGCGCTACGGTTTCCTGGTCATTGCCGATGAAGTGCAAAGTGGCTGCGGCAGGACAGGCGACTTTTTCGCCTTCGAGCGGTACGGCTTTCGTCCGGACATCGTGACGATGGCAAAGGCAATTGGTGGTGGCTTGCCACTGGGTGCGGTCTTGGTCGCTGAGCATCTGCTGGGAGTCTGGCAGCGCGGGCAGCACGGCACCACCTTTGGCGGTAATCCGCTTGCCTGTGCCGCAGGGCTTGCTGTCCTCGATGCGCTCGACGAGGGCGTTTTCGAACACGTTCGCACCATGGGAGCGCTGATCCGCCACCGCTTGGAGAGGGTGGCATCAACGTTTCCAACCCTGGTGCGCTCGGTACGCGGACGCGGCTTGATGGCGGGATTGGAGCTGTCCGAGGATGCAAGCGCGGTGCGGGATGGTCTCCTAGAACGGGGTGTCATCGCCAACGCCACGGCAACAACTGTCCTCCGCCTTTTGCCGCCTTTGATCATCACCGCAGAGGAATGGGCGTTCGCCGAGGAGGCACTCTCTGCGGTGCTTGCCGAGCGGGCTATGGCGCAAGCCGTTGCCGCAACCACCCCGTCGTAGTCCGTTCGAAGCGGAAGCGGTCGTGCAGGCGATTTTCTCGTCCCTGCCAAAATTCCACCACGCGCGGTTCGACAGCGTAGCCACCCCACCACGGCGGCGGTGGAATTTGCTCGATGCCAGCAAATTGGTTCTCGATTTGTGCCACCGCCTCCTCCAGCTCTGCCCGACTCGACAGTGGCGTGCTCTGACGTGATGCCCATGCCCCAATTTGCGCTCCCCGCGGACGGAGCGCAAAGTATGCCGCCACGGTCTCACGATCGAGCAACTGTGCCCGCCCTTCGATCCGCACCTGCCGTTCCAGCTCTGCCCAGTAGAACAGCAGTGCAACGTTCGGATTGACCGCAATTGCGCGGGCTTTGGCGCTTTCGATGTTCGTGTAGAACTGCAAGCAACCGTTCTCGATACCTTTTAGCAGCACCATTCGCACGGTGGGGTTTCCATCGGCTGTTGCAAGTGCCATGGCAGTCGGTTCGGGCACAGCGGCACGAATGGCATCCTCGAGCCAGCACTGCAACTGCTCGATTGGATCGGCGGCAATAGTGGATTCATCCAACCGAGCGGACCGGTACTCGCGCCGTATCGCGGCAAGCTGATCGCTGGTGAGCATAGCAGATGCGATAATCGAACCAATAGTGCAAAACTACTCCACCATCCGAACAGAGCAGGGCTCGTATTTTGCTGTCGTGTTGAGTTCGCGTTGGTCTGGTAGCAGCACATGAGCAAGCAGGTTCGCCTGATTGGTTTTCCCAGTGACTTAGGTGCAGGTCGCCGTGGTGTGGACATGGGACCAAGCGCCCTCCGCATTGCCGGCATCGCGGCAGCCGTGGAAGCCCTGGGGCACCGCGTCAGCGATGATGGCGATATTCCCGTCCGCGGACAGGAGGTGCAACGCATCGTCAACCCACGGCTCAAGTATTTGCCGGAGATCGTCCGTGCCTCGCGGTTACTGGCAGGGCGCGTCGCAACTGCTCTCCACGAGGGCGCCTTCCCGATTGTGCTCGGCGGGGACCATTCACTCGGCATCGGATCGGTTGCAGGTGCAAGCTCCTACTGCCGCGACACCGGCAAACGACTCGGCGTCATATGGATTGATGCCCATGCCGACATGAATACACCCGAAACTACTCCCTCCGGGAACATCCACGGTATGCCACTGGCCGTTGCAATGGGATTCGGAACTCAGCGCTTGATCAGCATTGCTGGCTTTGGTCCGAAAGTTGCACCGGAACATGTGGCGCTCATCGGTGTTCGCTCGGTTGACCCCGGCGAACGCGACTTGATTGCCCGTTTGCCCATGCTGACCTATCCCATGCCCGAAGTTGACAAGCGCGGCATCCATACCGTCGTCGAAGAGGTGCTCGATCGTTTTCGCCGGACGGTTGACCACGTCCACGTCAGCTTCGATCTCGATAGCGTGGACCCGTCGCTGGCGCCCGGTGTTGGAACTCCGGTATCGGGTGGTTTGACGTTTCGGGAGGCACACCTTGCGATGGAAATTCTCGCCGAATCGGGCATGATCGGATCGCTCGACGTTGCAGAAGTCAATCCCATTTTGGACGTGCGGAATGCGACAGCGCTGTTTGCCGTCGAAATCGTTGCTTCGCTGCTGGGCAAGCGGATTTTGTAGCTTGGTGGTGGCCGTAAGCGTCCTATGCGCGCAGCCATCTGCCCAACCACCAACGAGCCGCTACCCATTGGTAATTGGCGCCAGCGGTGGTGTTGCCTTCGGCATCGGGAGTGCCGCACTGTTCGACGCGTACCGTCAGGCGACCGGACTCCGGAATAACGACTTCGACGTTCCGCTCGTTGCTGGCGCTGTTGCATTGGTCGAGCTTGGGGGCATGCGTATCGGTGCTGCTGTCGACTACTTCCGTGCCCAGAGTCTGGAGCGTGGTACATCACCATCCTCACCGGAGCGGGTTCTCCAGGAGCAGTTGCAATTGGAAATGCTCCCGCTCATGCTGACGCTGGAATGGGAGCCCTGGCGCCAACAGTTTCGGTCGTATCTTAGCGCTGCAGTCGGGGCTGCGATCGCTCGCTTCCGCTGGTACGAGCGCAGTTGGAATGCTGGTCAACTCGAACGTGACCAGGCACGCGCCGACATCCGACAGACCGTCCCTGCGCTGCGGGTGGGGGCCGGAACACACCTGCTCTTCGACGCGCTGCAGGAATCGCCTGTTCGCGGTGCACTGACGCTCGAGCTGCGCTACACATACAGCCCCGTTCGAGCAGCAGCGCTGGCCAGCTTTGCCGATGGCTCCACCAGCGGAACCGAGCAATGGAAACGCGACCTCATCGTCGGTGGAAGTGCGCTGATGCTCACCATCGGCGCGCGATTCCAGCTTGGTCGGTCCCCGTAATGTTTTTCCACTTCGAGGAGTGCGGCGATGAAACTCACCATCACTTCCCGCCACTTCAAAGCGGGCGATGAACTCGAATCCCTCGTCCGCGACGCACTGGAGCATGTGCGCTCGTTCCACGACAGCATCATCGGTGCCGACGTGGTGCTCGAGCGCACCAGCGGCGCCTGCAGCGCCGAATTTGTGCTCAAGCTCAACGGGAAAACCCTCGTCGCAAAAGAGACCGCCGAGGATTTTTTCAAAGCCATCCACGGCGCACGCGAAGCGCTCGTGCGCCAAGTTCGTAAACTCAAAACAAAAGAGCATCGCTGGTAGCAACCCTCACCGCTTGATGGCAACGGTCATCCCGTCGCCAGTAGGAATCATCGCTGTGCGCAGTCCCGGATGAGCAGCGATGCGGCGGTTGTATTCTTGCAATGCCTGCACATTGGCAGGTTCGAACGTTGGGTTCTGCTCGGCAATGTGTCCCCACGCCAGTGTGTTGTCAGCAATGATCAACCCACCGGAGCGCACTCGCCCATAGCAGCGCTCCAGATAGTTCCCGTAGTTCGGTTTGTCGGCATCAATGAAGACCGCATCGAAGAGTGGTTCCATCGGCAGCTGGTCAAGCACCTCCAATGCTGCACCACACCGGACCTCGATGCGGTCGGCAAGGCCTGCTCGCGTAGCCTGACGTTCGATGAAGGCACAGTAGGTGGGATTGATCTCGACGCACACAACTTTTCCCGTTGGGGGTAATGCCCGCGCCATCACGATAGCGCTGTAGCCGCCAAGGGAGCCAATCTCGAGCACGCGTTCGGCACCAATAGCCATGAGCAATACCTGCAGCACTGCTCCTTGCGCGCCACTAATGTGGATTGCTGGCATGCCGGCAGCAGCAGCTTCCTGGCGCAGTTGCCGTAGAATCTCGTCTTCGGCACTAAACAGCGTCTCAATGTACGCTGCAATTGGTTCGGTGACGGGAGTAAACGTTGCGGACATTGGCGCTCCAGAGAGTGTGAATGGACGATTGCAGCTGCTGGCAGCGGTGGCACAGGGCCGCGCTCTATGGACGTGTGCCTAAGCGCACGTTGACGTTGATGCCATACCGGCTGATGGTATCTACCAAGCCACCAAGACGGCGGAATGTTGTATCGAGGCTGCTGGCGAAGCGTTCGTCGTAGAGCAGCTTGCCGAGCACAGTCCGTTGCATGCGGAGCTGGCTGAGCATCGCGTTGAGTTCGGTCAGAGTGGTGTCGGCAGCCGTTGCCAAATGGGTCGCTTTCTGCGCGAGCGTTTCTACCTGGAGGCTGGCGCGGTCGAGCCGCTCGAGCAAGCGTTCGACGGTCGGCCGATTGTGCTCGACGGCATCGCGGAGTTGCGCGGTCGTGGCGCCGACATCGGCAACGATACGGTCGAGAGCAGCAGAGTGCTCGCCGACAAACTGCCGAAGCTCGGCAACCAGCTCGCTTGTCTGCGTCACGATGTGCCGGAGTTGTGCTTGCACCACACCATCAGCCAGGAGTGCGTTTGCAGCGCCAACAGTTGTGTCGAGCCGTTCGAATAGCCGCCGGGCATCCGTGGCGAGCATACCGAACTGACCAATCAGCATGGTCACATCTGCTTGCGGCTCACCCCGAAGCACCGCACCATTCCAGGGCGTCGGGCTGGTTCCGGGCAGAATATCGAGACGCTTGCCACCGGTGATTTCCAGCATAGCAATCTGTGCCCGTGCATCGGCGCGAAGCATCGAACCGTCCTCGAGACCAGCAACGATGAGCACCGAATCGCCATCGGGTCGAACGCTCAAGACGCTACCCTGCTTGATGCCATTGATCCAGACGGGGGCACCTGCTTCGAGCCCAGCAGCAGACGCTGCGCGAACGTGCACCTGAACCGGTGCGGTGGCAATACGAACGCCACGTCCGATGGTAATACCTGCCAGGAGCAAAAGCGCCGCTACCAGCGCGATCGCACCAACTTTGATGTATGTTCGTTGTTCGGAGCCGTACATGGAGGGTTGCCAAAGAGTACCGTAATCACTGCCGCTGCCACGATGGTGCTCGCAGCACGCATTGCAGCGAAATTACGCCCCCCTTCTCCCACCGCGGTGGCACAGAGCTGGACAGCTCTCAGAATGGCACGTCCTCGGACGGGGATGCTTGCTCTGTGTCGGGAGTGGTTTCCTGCCCGCTTGGTGGTGTTTCTTTCCGGCCATCGAGCACGATGATAGTCTCGGCAACGATCTCGACGGCTGTGCGCTTGGTGCCACTGCTATCCTCGTAGTTGCGCGACCGAATGCGTCCCTCGATAAAGAGCCGCGTGCCGCGTTGGATTTGGCGTTCGCTCAGCTCGGCCAGATGACGCCATGCGACGATCGTATGCCATTCGGTGACTTCCTGGTACTGGCCTTCTTGATTGCGCCAGGATTCATTGGTCGCAAAGCTGAATTGTGCCACTGGCACCCCCGCTGGCGTGTAGCGGATTTCTGGGTCCTTACCCACGTTGCCAATCAGCAACACTTTGTTGAGGCTGCGAGCCATGCTCGTATCCTCCCAAGAGGTCCGACATGTTCGGCGCGAAAATTACGCAATTGGGAGGTTAGTACCAAGCCCGTCAGGCTGGGGTGTTAGCCACTTCCTGCGAGCCGCTGGTGCTATCGAGATCGCGGAGAAGGCGCTGAGCAACGGCTTGGAGGACTTGGGGCGAGTTATAGAATCCCGCCTCAATGCCTGCCTGAATTCGCTGCCGCTTGGCAAGCTCCGGGTTGCGGAGTGCCGCACGAGCTTCGTCGGACAGCTCAATGCGATCGCTCTGTTGTGGGGGAGTCGTCGGTTCCGACGGCGCTTGCTTCGAGCCTGTCTGGTTGGGCACAAGGGGCGATAGGTCCGGTTTTCCGTCAATCGAGCGAATCATAGAGCACCTCGTTGGTAGATGAGCAGTGACTGTTGGGCAATCCGTTGTCGTAAGTGTTCTCCTGCACGGTTGACCATCGTCCGGAGCAATTCTGCACGGTGCTGGTCGTGGGTGCGGAGACGAGCAAGGGCATCCTGCCAGTGCCGACGCCCCGATGCCATGGCGCGCTTGCCCTGCGGCGACGCGCACCACGCAACGAACGCATCAACAACTGTGCCACGTGCCTGCAGCAGCGCAGCAATCGCTGCAAGGATCGGTTCTCGTTCCTGGACCGAGTCGCATGCCTCGAACGCACGGAGCAATGCATCCATCTCAGCGCCGAGTCGTTCCAACTCGCCCAGCAACGCGGCGGGGTCCGACGGTTTAGACACGTTCATCGGTCACCGCACCACGGTCGCGAACCATACGGCTGATCATCCGCGAAATGCGCAGCGCCTCTTCGGGAGGAATCTGGCGAATGACCTCCTTGGTTTGCGGATCAACAATTTTGATGACCGTTCGCCGGGTCTCTTTGTCCACGGCAAACTGAATCTGGCGCTGTGCAACCTCCAGAGTCACATTCGCACTGCTTGCGGCCGCCGTCTGCTGCGAGGACTGCTGCAGCGTATCCTGGGTGCTCTGGTCAGCCGTCTGCTGGTGCTGCGGTGCCGTCGCATCGCTCGATTCGATCGAGCGCTGCGGAACCACCGGCTGCTCGATCATGCGTACCGGAGGAGTTGCCTGTACTGCACTGAGCTGATTCATGGAAGGATCTCCAGTGTGGGACATACCCACTGTTTGTGCCAACTGCGTGTTCCTACTGCTGGTGCCATCACGCTTGCAAGTATGCTGAGTACTGGCTCATCTGTCCTTGGAGCGTGTAGAACAGTTCCTGCAATTTGGTGTATTCTCGTCGTTGTTGCTCGACTTCGCGGTCAATCCGCGCTTGGAGCGCCGTCTTCTGGTCGCTAACACGTTTGATCTGCTGCCCCAGCGAGGTCGAGCGCGACTGTAGCAACCCATCGGTGCCGATAAGGCTGGTGATCGAGTTCATGATCACATCGGCAAAGCCGCCGCTGCCGGTAAAGAGTGCAGCAACGGCTGTGGCATCGCTTTCGAGTTGCTGCTTGAGGCGGTCCTTGTTATCAACTGAGAGGGTGCCATCGCTGGCAATCTTGATGCCAACATCTGCCAGCGACGTGATCGCTCCGCTAAACACACGCGACGACAGCGAGCGCAACTCGGACTGGAAGCCGCGTAATGCTGCATCACCACCAATGGTTTTGATGTTGCTTTTGATGTAGCTGAGGGCATCGTTGTACGCGTCGAGCAATGGTTTGATCGTATCGGCAACCTTGTCAGTACCAACCGCCGTTGTCAGATTGACTGCTGCCTCGCCGGATTGCTGTGCCTTGAGCAGGGTCAGCGTCACCCCGCTCATTGCGTCGCTGATGGTGTTCGACGAGCGCGTAATAGTCACCCCATTGACCGTCAGGCTTGCGTTGAGGTCGCTTGCGGTACCGAGCGCGTAACCAGCGCTGGTTGCTGTTGCCTTGGTCCGCTCATCGCGGAGCGTCTGCGTTGCAATCCCGATAGTGGAGAGTACACCATCAACATCCTCGATGACCAATTCTCCACCGGGGGAAGAGTTTGAAATCACAAGTCGAGATTGGCCAAGTCCTGCCACTTGTACCGATGCAGTTGCTTGTGCTCCCGATGCACCATTGATCGCACTGGCGATCTTATTGAGCAAATTCTGGCCCGTTTCGGACGCGCGCGAATCGAAACTCCCGACGGTGGAAGGAATGTACACGTACACATCAACGCCATTGACCCGGAAGCGCTTATAGCCACCCGAATCGAACAAGATGCTGTCGGTATTGTTCACTGCCAAACTTTGCACAGACAGCGTCGTCGTGCCGGTCGTCTGTTTGATGCTGCCGGTCAGTCCGAGCGCGCCCAGCACTCCGTTGGGATCGCTGAACGTAATCGCATTGTCGGCGCCAGTGTCTTTTGCAGTCAGTGAAAGTCTGCCGGTACTGGTGCCATCCTTGACCAGCGAGGCACTCACCTTAGCATCGCTATCGGCATTGATAGCGGCGACGATTTTGTTGATCAATCCTTCGTAGGTTTCGCTCCCGTCGAGGGTAACCGAGTAGTTGCGTCCGGAGACTGTGAATGTCTTTGCACCGGCACTCAGGCCTGCAGCACTCGAGAGCGTCCGCTGTGCCGATTGGAGTACATCGCTGGTTGCTAGCCGATTGACCTTGACAGTAGCACTTCCCAGGGCGGCACCATCGGCGGCCGATGCGGTGAGCACCGACGTATCGGAGACGGTCACGCTTCGTGCTTGGAATTTGGTCGCAGCGCCGCTTTGGAGGAACGTATCGGCCGCACTCTGGAGCGCTTCCAGCTTCGACCGCAGCGTGTTCATGAAGGTCTGCCGCTGCTGGAGCGTCGTTTGCTTTGCCGTCAGAGCATCAAGCGCAGGTTGGCGCGTGCGGCGGTAGGCTTGGATGAGCAAATCAACATTGCTCAGCCCACTATCGGAGAAGCCATTACCGACCAGGAATGTTGTGCTTAGCGGGGTTGTTGCCATGGTGATTCTCTACCGGGTACTCCAACATACTCATTCAAGGTGGAATGCTTCTGCCCAGGCTTGGCGCAATCCTGCGATGATGGTGGCTGCATCGTCGTAGCGTCGCATTGCAATGCAGCGTTGGCAGTATTCATAGAGGCGGAGCAGCCGTTGAGGAAGCTCGCCATAGTCGAAGTTGAGCGCATTGATCAGTTCTGCAAGCACGCGACGCATGCGCTGTTCGTCGCCGCGCCGCGCACTGAGCAAGAACAAGTCGTAGGTTTTCAAAATGATCTTTTCCGGGCTCCAACCCAGAACTTCTTGCTCCAGATATGCCGGCGGCTGACCTGCCGTGCCGGGAGAATACTGCAACCGCTGCCGTGCTACTGCTGTTGTCATTGCTGTTCAACCATGATGAAACCACCAACCGCATGGACATGCGGACCTATCCACACGGTATTATCGCCCACTGCACGAAAAACTGTAGCCCACAAAAGCGAAGCGGCGGACACAGATTGCCCGCCGCTTTTGTGCCGTTTAGTTGAGTCCAAACTCTCCGAACGCTTGGCCGCTATCGGAGAAGTTGAAGAAAGGAGGAGGGTGCTTGGTTTGCTTGGGCCAGCGAGACGATCGAGGCTTGTTGCAAGAACTGCGCACGGATGAGCTTGAGCTGCTCTTGCGCCACGTCGGCATCTTCGATCCGCGAGATGGCAGCGTTGTAGTTGGTGATCTGCGACTTGAGCGCGTCTTCTTGCGAAGCCAGCCGGTTGGTCAAACCACCCAAGTACGAGGCAACCTTGCTGATGTTGTTGAGCGCCGTCGAAAGGCTTGTCAGCGTTGTCTGGATGTTGGCATTGTCGAAAATGCCCAGATTGCTCGACGAGACGCTGTTGAGCGAGCTCAGGTTCAATCCCGTCACCCCCGCGAAGTTGGCGTTGGTGATGTTGATGTTGAACCCGTTGGAGCCGCTGATGTCGAAGTCTGTGTTGCCGGTGGTCAGGTCCACGGCCAGCGTCAGCAGGTTGTTGGTGGCGCCGGTGCCGATGACGAACTCGGCTGAGAAGGTGCCGCTCAACAGTTGCCGTCCGCCGAAGACGGTTGAATCCACGATGGTTTGGATTTGCTGGGCAAGGCGGTAGGCGCTTTTTGCGAGGGCGACTTTTTCGTCGGTGCCGAGCGCGCCGCTGGAGGCAGTCGAGGCAGCATCTTTGATCTGCTGGAGCAGACCGCTGATGTTGTCGAGGCCGTCTTGGGCGATGTTGGTCACACTGGTTGCATCACCGACGGCATTGAGTGCCGATTGCAGCGCGCCGTTGCGTGCTTTGAGTGCGCGCGAGGTGATGTAGCCGGCGACGTCGTCTTGCGCAGAGTTGATGCGCTTGCCGGTCGAAAGGCGAAGCTGGCGGAGAGCGATATCGCGGTTAGCTGCATCCAATGCGTTGTAGGCATTCTCGGCGGGCGTGTTGGTGCGGATGCGAGCTCCGTTCGTAATTGCGGAAGGCATAGGAACCTCCATGAAGTGGTGTTACCAATGAGCGGGCATCCTGCCACCATGAGTCACCATCCATGCCCAGTTATCGGGAGCGGTCGCAAAAACTTTAGCGTCGGCGCCAACGACGCACGAGCACACGCGCAATTCGCACCTGCCGTTGCCGCCGGAGCCAGCGCACCAGCCGTCGCCACAGTATCCGCAGCAGCACCGCCAACGATAGCCGCCCCGCACTGCCGCGACCCAGCCAGACGCGAATGTGGTCGAGCATCGGCGCGTGGGGCATGAGCTCGGCATCGAACGTGCGCAGGCGCTGCAGATAGCCCTGCAAGGTCTCCTCGATGCGATGTGCCAGCGCGGCAAGCTCAGCGGCATCGGGATTGAAGCGCAGCACCTGCCGCAGGTGTTCCAGCAATGCTGCCATGCGCTCGGCATCCTCAGTGCGTGGGCTGGCAGCAAACTCTGCAAGCAATGCCTGCGCAAGCTGCTCCAAGTGCTGGCAACGCTGCTCCGATAAACGGAACACAACGGCAGGATCAATGTCGTCGAGTTGAACAAAGACCGTCGAAAGCTGCTCGATGTCGCTGCCGAAATGCTCGGTCGCATAGCGAGCCACGCGGTCGGCAAGGTCAGCAATCATGCGGTCGAGCACACCGATATCGTGGGAGAGCATCGAGCGCCGCATGGCAGTATTGGCGTGCTGCAGCTCGAGCTGGAGTTGCCGCCGGCGCTCTTGTAACTCAATCAAGCGTCGTGCATCGGCGGTGCCGAGCTTGCGTGCGTAGTATTCCACCATCGCTGGATCGGCAGCAATGCGCTCGTGCCCAATCTTGACAGCATGGATTCGAATGCTCTCCCCCATCAGTGCCAGAAGCCGTTCCACGTCCAGATGGGCGGCACCATCAGTGATGACCAGCACTTCTGCATCGCTGAGCGTATGACTGGAGCGAATGTCCTCGATGGCAATCTCGATTGCTTCTTGCATATTCGTGCCGCGTCCACTTGCTTCCAGCAACAGGATGCTCCGGAGCAAGCGCTGGAACGAGGGCACATCCTCAGCCTGCAACCGCGGACCGACCGTTTCGGCAAAGGTGCGCAGGTACACCGTCCCCAACTCTCGCATGTTGCGCAGGAGAAACACGTAGGCAATCGCCTTGGCCAGTGCAATGCGCCAATGCGAATTCATCGAACGCGACACGTCGAAGAGCACGTACACTTTCTGCTTGCGCGGATCGGGAGCGAACGTGTCGCTGGCGCTGGGGAATCGGTACGATCGCGGCGGCACTGGACGCGGCAGCCACAGCGAGCGTTCCGCCAAGCGCTGGTAGAACACCTCCTCGGGCAACAGAAACTGGTAGGGGTAAATCAGCGGCAGTTCGTGGAAGTGGCAAATCAGGTCTGCTTCGTACTCTTCTGCTGCAACCCTCGGTAGCGCTGGTGGTGGCGGCTCCTCCCCGTCGGTAGCAGAGCGCTCCAGCAGCGGAGCCACGTGTTCGCCTAATGCGGTGTCGCGCGATTCGATCACGCGTGCAATCTCGAAGACCAACCACAGATGCTCCGGCAAGTGTTCGGCAAGCTCGGCGCCAATCAATCCCGCCAACTCGAATTCCGCAAAAAGCGGTTCTTCCTCGATACGCGACCGCTGCGAGCCGATGATCGTATCCTCCATCACCGATGCGGTGGCAGTGGAACAACCACCACTGGCACTGGTGAATGTCGGAGCACGTACTCAGCGATGCTACCCTCCAGCAGACGCGCCAATCCCGTGCGCCCATGCGTGCCCAGGACAATGGCATCGGCACCGACGTGCTCAGCAACCCGAAGAAGGTCGTGTTTGGGATCACCCTCAACTAGCACCGTACGCAGCGGCACCGCGCCAAGTTCTACTTTGGCTTGCTCGAGCGCCTGTTCTGCTTCTTTCCGCAGAATCAGCAATGCTTCCTCCATCCCGATGCCGGCATCAATATCGCCCACCGCCTGCGTGCGATCAACAATGGCAATCATCACCACTTCCGCCCCCATCTGGCGCGCCAGCATACCGGCAATGGCTGCGGCATGCAGGGACGGAAGCGAAGTATCCACACCCACTGCAATCACCGACCAGCTCATTGCTCCTCCAATGTTAGCGTGTAACCATCAGACCCACGACCGTCGCACCAATACCAACGACAACACTACCGACGACGTACGCCACCGCCAGTTCGTACCGATGCGCCTTGACCATTTCGACGACTTCGTACGCAAACGATGAGAACGTTGTAAACCCGCCGCAGAACCCAGTGGCAAGGAACAGCCGCACTTCCGGTGTAACAAAGTTCCCTCGTCCTGCCAACCCAACCACCACCCCAATGAGAAAGCACCCGACAATGTTGACCGTCAGTGTGCCGTAGGGGAAGCCGAGCGGCATGCGCGTCGAGAAAAACACCGCCACACCATACCGCGCGATACTGCCGAGCATGCCACCGACTCCAACGAGCACAACATTCCGCATCATCGTGCATCATCGTATTGGGACGACTGGCGGAAAAATACGGTATCGGCTGGCGTTGGTCTTGGCGGAGCAATCACCCCTGCTGGCGTGCCCACACAATGAAATCGGTCACCGCTGGTGTGCCGCCCAGTTGCCGCACAAGGAGCGCAATTTGCCCGCGATGGTAGAGGGCATGACCGAACAGGTGCTGCAGAATATCACCGAGTGTGTTTTCGTAGGCAGCGCCCGTGGTGGTGCGATACTGGATCGGCCGCTCCAGGTCAGCATCCTGACACGTGGCAAGGTAGTTCGACCACTGCTCAATTGCAGCACGCCAGGCCTCCGCTTCGCGGTCGAGTGATTCGGCACTCGGAAAGGGGTGCGTGGGCATCTGCCCCATCCCAAGACGCGCAAGCCACACCTGCAGCGCCGCTCGCATGTGCCCGACAAGCGTTAGTGCTTTCTGGTAGAGCGCATCGGAACGATGCTCTATGGGAACGCTCTCGAGCGAGGCAACAACCAACGCCACACACTCCCGCTCGTAGCGGAAGATGCGACCGTATCCATCCACTGCCGTTACTGCCACGTCTGTGCTCCGAGTGTTTTCCATCGGCAAAATTACCCACACGCCCTGTTGTATCCAAGCGGTACCCAGAGCATCGCATGCTGACTATTCCATTCTCTCACCGCGTCAGTAGGAGTCCAGCCGACAAATTTGGGTTGCCATACACGCCTGATTATCAACCCACAACTGCCCGTACGGGCAGAGCATTCCCCGGCCAAAGCGGATGGTTGAGTTGGGGTAGATCCAGCAGTACGGGATCTTCACCACGGCGTACGATTCCCCGTTCTGATAGAGCACAATGGTATGGTGATCCAGTCTGACCCACCCAGTCACCACGTTCGGGTCAACGCAATCGGAGCGTGCTGGAACGCTTGCGACAAGCAGCAGCACTCCGAGTATCCAGGCGATGCGTCGCATCGGATCCTCCACTGGTTGGTGATACTGACATGCCGTGCTGGCGACTGCTGGTGGCAACATACATCCCCTTGTGTCGCTTGGTCCAGTTGAGAAGCTTCTATCCGCTATGCTAACGCCTGATCCTCTTGCGCCACTGGAATGCTGATGGTCTCCTCGAGGGTACCGTCGGCACGGAGACGAAGTGCGCTGAGTTTATGTCCGCGCCGCGCGTTGGTGTCAATGCGCCAGCAGTGTTCGGTGCGGCTGTAGGTGGGTTCCTCCACGGGTACATGGCCGATGACCTGCAGCTTGCCGATGTTCTGGAGCGGTCCGCGATACCAGACCACTCCCTGTGGATTGGTGGGATTGTAGGGATCCTCGGTGGTGGGACTAATGCCGGCATGCGAAATGAAGATGGTGTTGTTTTCCCAGAACAGCGGACGGGCGCGGAACCATTCGACATCGGAGGCCAGCGAATACCCGCGTTGTGCGTAGGCTGCCAGCACTGCCGCACCGCCCTGTTGGATCCACTGCGTACGTGTTTGGTGCTGAAAGTACTCGATGGCACTCTGTTCGTGATTGCCCAGCAGGACGACCACGCGCTGCGGGCCATACTGGTTTTCCAGACGCCGCACTAACGCAACCACTTCGGGCGAGTGTCTGCCCCCGCAAATCAAATCACCCACCAGCACGAGGACTTCGCGCTGGAAATTCCAGTGCTTGAGCATGGCAGCGAATGTATGGAGGCATCCATGCACATCGCCCACGACAAAGACACCTTCTGGCTCGGTCATACTGTTCGGTGCAGGATGAGTTGGCCGTCGGACATCATCTCTGTGCGCTAATAGGCACGCGCAAAGAGAACTCGCCGCACAGATGGCTTACCGGTGACGATGCAGCGCCCCGGCTCGCTGGGACTATCGAGCGGAATGCATCGGATCGTCGCTTTGGTGCGTTCTTTGATGTGTGCCTCGGTCTCGGCGGTGCCGTCCCAATGCGCCAGCACAAAACCGCCGCATTCCTCGATGGTGCGTTCGAATTCCTCGAACGATTCGACCCTGTGCGTGTTGCTCTCGACAAAGCGCCGTGCTCGATCGAGCAAGTTCTGCTGAATCTCCTCGAGCAACTGCTGGATCTGTTCGACGGCGGAGGAAACCGGAATGCTGCGTTTTTCCTTGGTGTCCCGCCGAGCAACCTCGATGGTGCCGGCTTCAATGTCGCGTATGCCGATTGCCACGCGCACCGGCACACCACGCAATTCGTACTCGGCGAACTTGAATCCCGCGCGTTTGGTGGGGTCGGTATCCACCTGCACGCGCAGACCGGCCCGCTGAAGCTGCTCTGCCAGCGCGCGGGCATGGCTCATCTGCGGCTCTTCCACAGTCGGGATCGTCACAATCACCACCTGCACGGGTGCCAGCCGCGGCGGCAACACCAAACCGTCGTCGTCAGAATGGGTCATCACGAGCGCACCAATCAGCCGCGTCGAAACACCCCACGAGGTCGCCCACACATACTGCCGCTGGTTGTTCTGGTCCAGGAACGTCACGTCGAACGCTTTGGCAAAGTTCTGTCCCAAAAAGTGTGAGGTTCCGGCCTGCAGAGCCTTGCCATCCTGCATGAGCGCTTCGATGCAGTAGGTCTCTTCGGCCCCAGCGAAGCGCTCCGAGGGTGTCTTGATCCCGCGCACGACAGGCATTGCCATGTACTCTTCGGCAAAGCGGGCATAGACGTCCAGCATGCGTTCGGCTTCCTCGATGGCTTCCTGGCGGGTGGCGTGGGCGGTGTGTCCTTCCTGCCAGAGAAACTCTGCCGTCCGCAAAAACGGGCGCGTGCGCAGTTCCCACCGCACCACATTTGCCCATTGGTTGATCAACAGCGGCAGGTCACGGTAACTCTGAATCCAATCGCGGTAGGTGTGCCAAATAATTGTCTCCGAAGTCGGGCGAACGATGAGCTCTTCTTCGAGCTTGGCATCGGGGTCCACGACGACGCCACTGCCATCGTCGGCAAGCTTGAGCCGATGGTGCGTGACAACGGCACATTCTTTGGCAAAGCCCTCGACGTGTTGGGCTTCGCGGCTCAAAAAGCTTTTCGGAATGAACAGCGGAAAGTAGGCGTTGACGTGGCCCGTCTCCTTGAACATTTGGTCCAGGACAGCGCGCATGTTTTCCCAGAGCGCATAGCCCAAGGGCTTGATGATCATGCATCCGCGCACGGCAGAATACTCGGCCAGGCCGCTCCGGAGGACCACGTCGTTGTACCATTCGGCGTAATCAACCGTGCGGGGAGTAATGACTTTTGCCATCAGTGAAGCGATTGCACCAACAAACAACAGGGCGCAAAACTAACGCCGCAGCACCACCAGCGGGATTCCTGCCGCGGTCAGTGCGGCAATGCAGGCCCGCATGGCTGCCGCGCGCGCATCGAACATCTGCTGGACCGACTCTACCGGCACCCACACGATCATGGGTACTCCCTCGCGGCTGGTGTCGCCGTAGCGCACCGTGACCGGCGGTTCGGCGCAGAGCCCACGAGAATCGCCACGTGCAATCACGGCTTCCAGCCCGGCACGCACACACTCTTCGGCGCGCACCAGGTCAGCTTCCGGTTCCAGCAGAATTTCCAGCCGAATCATCACCGGCGACTGCGCCGCGCGAAAGACCGTTACCACCGATGTGCTCAAGCGATGGTTCGGAACCACCAGCACCGCATTAGTCGCCCGACGAATTAGCGTCGTCCGCCAGGTGATGTCCTCGACGGTTCCCTCGAACGTGTCGAATTGCACGTAGTCCCCCACGGCGAACTTGCCAGTCAGCAGGATGTAGAGTCCGGCGAAAAAATTTGCCAGCGTATCCTGCAATGCCAGACCGATCACCAACCCACTGGCACCGATAGCAGCGACCATTGCCGAGATGTTCACCCCGAAAGCTGCCAAGATGACGACGGCAGCGATCAGGTACACAGTCGCATAGACCATTCCCTGCATGAGCGAGGCAGCCAGCGGTTCGGCACGTTCGCTTTTGATGCCGATGCTGAGCAGTTGGCGCACCAAGCGCGCCACCACAATTGCTGTGACAATGGTCAGCAGGGCGATGGTGATTTTGTCCTGCCATGCGGGCGAGAGTCCTTCGATCTGGGGCAACAGCAGCAGCACCGCTGCCGCAACGCCATAGAGCAACAGTGCACGCGCCAACACGCGCACGATCGCTGCTGCCAGCCGATACGAGCGCCGTTCCAACTGACGCCCGATGAATCCAAATAATTGCCAACCAGCAGCACCAGCTACCACTGTCAGCAGAGCACTAACCAGACGCGGCATTTTCTCCTTCCGATGATGATTGGCTCTTCTCGGGCGCACGCGCTACCAGTTGTTCGAGCAGCTCCAGCAAGCGGCGGCTTCCACCAGCGGGAAGGTCCTCCATCTCGCTGGCGAACTCTTCAGCACGGCGGCGGAAGAGGTCGTCTATCTCGCGCGGCTTGGGCAAATCCTCCAGCGAACGCAACCCGAAGGTGCGCAGAAAGTCTTCGGTGGTGGCGTAGAGTAGCGGCTTCCCCAATCCGCTGCCACGACCGGCGATGGCAATCAATCCGCGCTCGAGCAGCGTCGCAAGCGCTTCGCTGGAATTGACTCCGCGCACGGCGTCAATTTCGCTTTTGGTCACTGGCTGCTTGTACGCAACAATTGCCAACACCTCCAGCGCTGCCCGCGAGAGGCGTCGTTGCTCCCGCCGTTGGAGAAACGTCGCCACCACAGCGCCGTACTCGGGCAGCGTGGCAAATTGCCATCCGCCCGCGATGGGCACAATGCGATAGGGACGGTCGGTGGCTTCCAGTTCGCGATTGATCTCGGCGATGCGATCGGCAAGCAGAGCGGCAAAGTGCTCCGGCTGGCTTCCTCGACCCAACGCCGCATAGAGCTGCTCGGCAGTGACCACCTGGTCGCTGGCAAAAATCACCGCCTCGACGATTCGGCACTGCCGCTGGCGGGAAAACTCCACGAACGGAACATCGAAGGGAAGATTCATTGCGGTATTTCCTCGAGTGATTCGACAGCAGCGCGATGTTCGACGAGTATCTCGCCTGCGCAGGCATCTTGGCGCAGCGTGACCGCTCCATTTTTGCACAGCTCCAGCAGCGCCAAGAACGTTGCCACCACGAATGCCCGGGAGCGGCCGCGCACGAAATCCCCAAACCGCACCCGGCCCGATTGACGCACCGTTTCGAGAATGGCGGCGGCTTGCTCTTCGACGCTGTACTGCTCGCGGCTGAGCTGGTGAAAGGTCGGCTCCTGGGGTTGCTGGCGCCGTAGGATGCCATAGAGCGCGCCGAGCAAATCGAATAGCGTTGCGTTGCGGTACTCGACGCTATCGGCTGCGGGCTGCGCTGCCAACAGAGAGCGGTAGAACACGTACCGCTGCGCTTCGGCACGCTCGGCAAGGTGCTCGGCGATGTCCCGGTAGCGACTGTACTCGATAAGCTGAACAACCAATTGCGCACGTGGATCCTCTGCTGGCGTACCCTCGGCATCGGTCGGTCGCGGCAAGAGCATCTGCGCTTTGATTCGCATCAGCGTGGCTGCCATCACCACAAACTCACCGGCCAGCTCCAGGTCCAGCATCTGCATCAAGCGCACGTAGTCGAGGAACTCCTCGGTGATCTGCGCGATGGGAATATCGTAGATGTCCAGCTCGTCCCGTTTGACAAAATAGAGCAACAGTTCGAGCGGACCTTCGAAGTTGGGCAGTCGGACAGTGTACATCAAGCGCTGGTCGAGGCAATACTGGGTGGGGCAAAAATACAGGGGTGCAGTCCCGGGTCAGCCTGTCTGGGGCACGATTGGTTCCCAGCATCCAAAGCCCAGCGAATTTTTCTCGCCGATCCCACAGTCATCGAGCACTTCGATCAGGCGTCGATCGCCCTCGATCTGCAGTGGGGCGCTACAAGCGCGGAATGGTATTGTTGAAGTGATTTCGTGTCGGTAGGGCATAGTAACGGCATCCCTGTAGCCTGTAGGGGCGAGGCGGCGCCTCGCTCCTATGGTTGTGGCACGGCATGCCGTGCCACAACGGGGTGCTCCATCGAGCGTGCGGGGAATGTTCTACCGGCGTGCAGGCAGCAACACGGCACGACGCACCCCTAAAAGCTGACCGCGTACTGCAGACTTTCGAACAGTTCGCTGTATCGGTTGCCCTGCTGGGCGGTCAGATCGAAGGTGGCAGTGTCATTGATCTCGTGCGCTTGGGTGGTATTTTTTTAACGCGCACACACTTGGTTCCATCAGTGTCGGAGGGTTGTCATGATGGAGGGTATTCTGAAACGTCGCCTGCTGCTCCTTGCACTTTTCGCAACACTTGCGTTGACGACTGCGCCCGCGCAACGCCTCACCTGGCTGGGCACGCTGGGCGGTAGGAATTTGAGCGGGGCTAAGGGTGTATCCGCCGATGGTGGTGTGGTGGCTAGGACCCTAGTGTTAGGACAGATCTGTGGTACACCGCTATTGACCGAGGAAATACTGCACGAGGCAGTCCAGAATTCGTTGCAGAAGCAATTGCCCCCGCAACGCTCTCTACAGAAAGCGTTGGGGGGCGACACCATCGGCGTAACCCGTGAGTTTTATGTGCTCTACAATAATCAGTATTGGGTAAGAGATTTTGTGTTAGTACGTGCGGGTATCGGTGCGAATCTCTGGGTGGAGATCAAAGATACTGCTCGTATACCACAGAGGGTGCTCGATACGATAATTGCCCATTTGGTTGATTACACACCAGCGCAGTCTCGAAATCCCAGAAGGGGGATTGTGCCACTCATCGACTCTCTTTTCGGTATTCCTCCATATAAGGATAGTGACCGCGATCAATATGGCCAAACAGATTTCCTGATTACTTCACCTTTAGATTCGATGGAGGCTGGTTTTTTTAATCCTTGGGATCAGCGTGATACTATCTATAGCAACAGAGCCGATGTACTCTATTTCAGTACCGATTATATTATTCGAGATACAACCTTTTCTTTCCTCAGTACCTTCGCTCACGAATACCAGCATCTGGTGCAGTATCGATACAAAGGGAAAACGAAAACTGAATTTGAAAGAGTCCATCGCTTTATGAACGAAGGGCTCAGCCAAGTCGCAGAAGATGTCTGTGGCTATCCGCTGAAAGCAGAGGACGTGAGGGCTTACTACAACGGGGTGCAGCAGCGTAGTCGAGCATCTTTTATCGACTGGAACGAAGCGGATTACGATGATGGAGTCTTAGATGATTACGCCCGCGCTGCCCTCTTTTCCATCTACTTTTGGGAACAACTCGGGGATAGCGTGCTAAAAGCGATTGTGCAAAATCCGTATCAGGGTTTTAGAGCGTGGGATACAGCTTTTAAACAGGTGGGGAACATTTCTTTCCGACAACTTTTCGAAAATTTTGCCCTGGCATTGCTCATTCAGGACCGATCGGTGGATGCCCGCTACGGATTCCGCAATAAGGCTATGGCGGAAGGTTTGCCGCCTTCTTTTTTCATTTCAGAGTATGAAGATAGAAACTATACTCCATTGATAGGTGAGGCAGGAATACATTTTTTCGACGTTGATTTGCCATATGACCGCACCGCATTACGAAGAATCCTGCTCCAGCGAGCCACATCGGGATTGGATTGGAAAGTATATCTCTGTTTGCCCTATAGAAATGGAGGAAAGAAACAGTGGCGAATTGAGGCATCGAAGTATGCCTTGCGTAGGCTCTTGCAGCGGCAGTACTCCCCCGATACTTTGAAAAATGTGTGGTGTATTGTAGTGAATGCTGATACAGCCGATACATTGGTAGACTATCGCGCTGAGTTTGAGTATCTGAATACTACCAAACCAAAAATTCGAATTGGAAGAGGGGCACTGTCAGGGCGTGCTGGAGCTCCAGTGCTCTGGGAATTTGATTGCCCGTATGGCGACCTTTGTGGCTCTTTGCTTGAACAATACGGGGGACCCATCTATCAGCTTATCGTGGACAGCAACGGTGTTCAGCCAATGTTACTTGCCGAAGAATGTTGGCACATTGATCCGTTTACGTATTTAGGATTTGAGACAGGTAAGATCACGGAATGCTTCTTACCTATTTTTTCGTCTGCAGATCAACAGCACGTAGTGATGCAAGTTCACTATAGAGAAAGCGAACGGCGCACGGGATACGTTTCGGATAGCAATTGGTATGGAATTATCCATTATACCAGCGGCGGAGCGAAGAAGGTATTGCCGATTGATTTGCGCAACAGAGAGATTTCCATTGGCGGAATCCGGTCCTTGTCTCCGGATCTGATATATGTAGAACGAAGGCGAGGTTTGATGGATACATTCAACATCGTGCGAATGGACTTGCAAACATACACTGTTAATGTAATGGTTCGAATTGTAATTCCTCCTGCTTTGATACAGTTTCTAGATTTTACTATCGGGAAAGGGAATGGCCGGTACATTGCTTGGCGAGAATCTGAACGGCTCAACGGACGTGACTATGAATCAAGGATCAGAGCCTACGATATTGTTCAAGGAGTTGATTTCCTGGTAGATAAGGCACCAGGTAGTGAGCCTTTTCAAATTCTCGATGTTGAGGACAACATCTTGATCTACGGTGATCGCGATATGAAAGACTTAATGGTCTACGACCTGGAGCACCGTCGGCCATTGTCTGCCGCCGACTGGCAGGCTCCGAACGGCTTTACTATCTGGGATGCTGTTCTGCAGAATGGCCGTATGTTCTGGATAACCGCTGGGGACTTAGGACCAGGCGAAGACGTGTGGGAGTTGTGGACGCAAACTGTGGCGAATCCTCAACCTACAAGGTTATGGGCAGCTTTCAATTATCCTTATATGGGTTGCCATTTGTGGACCGATTCAACTGGCATATACTGGGTGTGTCAGGGAGATTCTACTGTGTATGATTATCATTTCTTTGTTGATGCTTTCTTCATCCCACGGGATTCTCTTAGTGTCCATCATACCATTCGGTTGGACAGTTTCCGCGTTACTCTACCACTGCACGTGAGTTTTAACCGAGATTTTCTACCGCTATTCATTTACGGTGGGGTTATTCCCTTGAGGGATGGAAAATTGCTAATGGAACTCCAATATGATACATCAAGTGGTGCTACCGCACCAGATATTTACCTGATAAACATCCGAAGCGGGAATGTTGTGAGTGCTTGGAGTGCTGAGCATTATAGAGAACGTGTACCAATCGAAGTGTTGCCAAATCCTGTGCACGATGTTGGTATTCTTCGCCTCCCTTCCAGTTGGATAGGCAAGAAGATGCGTATTCGGCTACGTGATGTGTTGGGCAGAACTCTACATATGATCTTTAACGGTGTACTTCAGAGTCCTACTATCAATCTAGACCTTTCTAAATTGCCAAGTTCCATATACTTTATCGATTTGATAACAGCAGAGGGAGTGCAACGTATGGCAGTGATCAGTGTTCTCCGGTAACAATGGAACTGGTGCGATGTTTAATCACTGTTCGTGGAAATTCAACCACATTATGCTACTGAACTGCTCTCTCTGCATTCGTCGTTTGCTGAACCTGGCATAAAGTAGGGAATGTTCTGCAACCGGATGAGCGGTTATGCTGCGATTATGGATTGTTTTCGGAGTGTGTCTGGCAATGGGACTTCAGGCGCAGCCTGTTTCTGTGCTGGAGCAACTGGACCATGCCCGAACAGCCGATGAAGTTCGTCCGCTTATCGAAAAGCTGATCGCAGAACTAAGAGCTGGGAAACTGTTCGGCGAGGAAGTGCGAATTGCTCGGCTGACCCAGCGGTTCTGGGAAGATTCCACGACGCCGCCGGAGGTGCATACTCGATTGTGGGAACTGTACGGTATGATCGCATCTGCCGTTGCGGTTATGGAGCCGGCTCTGGCTGAGGCCTTGTTTGTCCATATTCCAATAGGCTGGCTGGCTTCTGAGAATCCGGTACGGCGGGAGCAGGCAATTGGAGTGTTGACGCTGAGCTGGGAGATCTTCCTTGAACATACGCAGCAGGAAATTCTGCTCCAGGCGCTGCCTTCGGCCCTTGCCCTGGCCGCCACCTGGCCTGACGAGGATTTTGAAACCATCGTCTCCTTCCTGGCCGACCGGGTGACGCTCGCTTCTGAAACGCACCTGCCCGATAGCCTGCCGACGGCCTTCGTGGAGCGCCTGCGCCGCTATCGGGGCAACTATATCCGGGAATTGCCTGAAATACTGGCGTTGGATACCACGGAGACGGGCACGAACCGACTCATTGCCTGGGCGCAGAATCCGCCACCCCCGCCGCCGTCGCTGTCCGCATACCGTCATCGCTGGCGCGAACGGTTTCTGGAAAAGCTGGATGGTCGTCGCCTGACCCCGGAGCAGAAGCGGCAGGTCGTAGCGCTGCTGTCTGACCCGGAGCTTCGGTACGCCGTGTTCCGGCTGGTGCGTACCTGGCGGTATCGAGGCGAGCCGCTGCCTCCTCCGCCGCCGGAAACACTGCCCGTGCTGGAGGAGTGGGCCGTCCGGGAACATTGCGAGGAAGCCGTGCGCCTGCTGGCGGCGGCCGGTCCGGAGGGGCTGACGCGGCTCTTCCGGATGGTGAGGGAGGAGCTCCGGGACCGAAACGCCCCTGTCCGAGAGCCTCGCCCCTGCGAATGGGATCGCTGGCGCGCGCTGTTCGAGCACGCAGACGCCATTGCAGATCAGATCGAAGCAGCCTATCGGGAAGGCCCAGCCCCTTGGCACCTGCGTCTGCTGGCCCGCGCCGGACGCTGGGAGGTTGTCCTTGAAGCCCAGGCTTCTTCAGAGGTGGCCCTGCGTCGGGAAGCAGCTTTCCTGCTGGCTCTGGCGGTGGCGCCGGAAGAAGACGAGCTGGCACGAACGGGAACCGTCGGACACGGACGGCTGCTGGTTGCGTCGTGGCAAAAGCGGCCCGAACTGCAGGCGCGCGCATCGGAAGCGCTGCGCCAGGCACTCCGCGATGAAGATCCCAACGTGCAGCGGGAAGCGCTCCGGGCGCTCCTCTACCTGGGCGACAGGACCGCCTGGCCGGTGCTCCTTGCGGCGCTGCGTGCGAAAAATGAAAATCGGTTTCAAACTTTCCTCAGCGGATTCCGAGCGGTGCTTACGGACTCCCTAGCGCGTGCGCTGGCCGATGTGGCCCGGAGGGATTCCGGCGAAGCGGTGCGTCGCCGTGCCGTCGTCCTGCTTGGCCGTGCAGCGCCCGGGCCCTGGCAGGCCGTAGTGGAGCCGGCGCTCCGGAGCCTGCTCAGGGATCCGAACCCCGAAGTGCGCCGCGCCGTGGCGGAATACTTCGCTGCTGTCCCTGCATACGATGTTGCTACCACTACTGCCCTCCTGGATGCTACACGCGATGCCAATAAGTATGTGCGGCACGCCGCTGCGATGGCACTGGGAATTGCTCGTGGCTGGAAGCCGGATCTGGTAGCCCGGCTGGAAGAACGGTTACAGGAGGACGATACGGATGAAAATGTCGTCAGAGCACTTGAAGGGGCATATCTCCATTCCCTGCGCCGGGAGCCCGGCGCTGTGGACCGCTTGCTGGCGATTGTTTTGGAGCGAGAGGGACCGGCACGCTGTCGGAAAGCGCTGGCTGAAGGTCCCCCTGCAGATTCAGCCGTTGCTCGGATGCTGCTGATACGACTTGCTGGAATGCCGCTTGAAGAGTGGGTGCCTATGCCGCCGAAGTTCGGTCTTGAAGCCCTGCAGCGGATGATCGAATTTTTTGTCAGGGGCGAGGAAGATCCACCGCCGCTTGCGATTATCAACACCCTTGTCCCCCGGAAAATGTTTGATCCCTGGCTGATTCGTCGGGCGCTGGAAGACCATGAGGCGTCGCTGGAGCACCGACTCTGGCTCATCCGGCAGACGCTGGAGATTCCGACGGATCTCCGGGAGGACGTCTGGCAGCTTCTGATGCAGGCGCTGCGCGAGGAAGAAGGCAGCGAGATGACACTGGCCCTGCTCGGGCGGTGGGAATTTGCTGGCGTGCGGAGGCTCGTTGAAGAACTCTGGGATGAGCCCGAGACGCTCCGGCGTGTGGCCCGGTACCTCCAACGTCAGGAAGAACTCGGCCAGCTCCGGGCAGCCACTGGAAATGCAGGCGGCCCCTATCTTCCCAAGCCCTCTGCCGAGGATCTGTCCTGGATTGAGGTCACGCTGGCGCGCCTGACGCCTGGTGCCCGCGATCCCCGTCTGGAGCCCTTGGTAGACCTGCTGGGGCTATGGGAACTGGGACAGTACCATAAACGAGCCGTGTTTCAGACCCGCATTCCGCAGCTCCTGCTCCGCCATCTTGCCGATCCCGTTGAATGCCGTGCCGTTGCTGAAGCCGTAGGAAGCATCTTCAGCCGTGGCGTGACTCCTCGCTGTAACTGATCATCCGATGGCTACAGCGGAGCATCTAAACACATCCGTGCCGAACTTCTGCAAAACACTGCTCTCCCGCACAGAAAGTGATCGCTGCTGCACTATGTGAGGCAATGGAGAGATTCTCTGCGCGCATCTGCACACAGTCGAGCAGGAAACAACCTACCACACAACCGTTGTTCCATACTGTGCCCCGTCGCTGGAAAGAAAAAGAACGAAGTACATTCCTCTTGCCCACGAGGACACATCCAATTCCACACGCTTCCTTCCATTTTCCATCTGCACCGGAACCGACTCCACCAGTTGTCCCGCAAAGTTGTACACCCGGAGCAACCCACCCGGTGCCCTGCCGGAGTTCAGTTCAATGTGGAGAAGATGCTGCTGCGGATCCATTCTCACACCAAGCGGTTGCAGTGGGGAGCTTTGGCGCGGCGTTACCGAAGAGAGCTTAATGGTTACCTGTTGCGTTGTACTTCGCATGCAGTCGAACGGATCACGTGTCAGAAATGTGATTGTGTAAGTCCCGGCAGTCGAATAGCGATGCGTCAACGGTTCCAGTGCTGGCATCCGAATCCATCCAGTTGTTGTGCCATCACCGAAATCGACAAAAATATGGGTTACCGTATCCCGCGGATCGGTATCGGATACATTCCAGAGGGCAACGGAATCACCGAAGATCTGTACGCGGCATTGTGGAATGTGGCGCAAAAGCTGAACGCTATCGAATTCGAAATCAACCCAGAGTGTGCCATACTCGAAGCACCGTTTATGCTGCCATTCCGTAATGCCGATAGTGTCGGGACCTTCGATCGGTTCGCCCAGCTGGAGTGGCCACCGGACAAATCGGAGAACACTATCAGCAACTGTCGGAGAATTCGGATCGTTCGGCTCCCATCGTTCATTCCAATAGGGCCACCAGTTGGGATGAGGAATATTCACAAATGCGTACTGCTGCGGATCTTTGACAAGGAGAATCGTTGCGGCAATCAACTCTTGCTTCCGCCGCAATGAATCGAGAGCAGGTGCAGCATCCCCACCGATATGCGTAGGTCCGGGCCCACCGTAGTGGGACTTTGGCTCGGAGTGATTGTACAGAAAGACAACCTTTCCTCGCTCAAGGACGGAGCGAAGATTCCGCAGAGCCCGCTTCAGCAGTGCCGGTGACGCAAACTGGTGATGCGCAGGATCGTGTGCATTTGCAAGCGGCAATTCGCAACAAATACCGTCGACTGCATCCCACGGAATTGGGGCATCAACATCATCCCAAGCAGCAAGCGATGCACTGATGTTCGGCACAAATCCACGCCCCTCTCTGCGGGCTAATTCCCCAATGCGTCTCAGATACGGAACAAACACCGTGTTCCAGACAGAATCCCGCTTCCTTTTCATCTTCACCTGCGCAGTGTCTGGTAAAAACGGATACCACTTGCTCGTACTACTCGGGTGAATGATATTGTCAAGTGCGATGAAATCCCCGAAGTTTTTCATATTCTGCACGATCAACCATGCGACAGTGTCACGAGTTTCCGGATCGTTCAGCCGTAAGATTGTCAACGAATCCCCACATCCTTCCCCTGTTCCCTTGTATTTCTCCGTCCAGAGCCGACATCCCGGCACTGTACACGTTGCATCCAGTTCCTGAAAGGTCAATGCTGGCTTCGGGAATAGGCACAACACCGTAGAGTCAAAAGCACCAAGTCCAGAAATATGGGCTCCAACAAGCACCCTGTCGTACGAACCACACGATTTCGCATGCGCAACCAAGGAGTCATATCGAGCGGCAACCGGAAGCCTACAGAAGGCGGATGATGCACACGAGGGAGTTGCGATACAGTCGTAGTAGTTGTGTCCCCTACGGACTACAATGCTGATTGAGAACACAACTGGCGAGCAGTGATACTGCTCACTGGAATCGTGCGTAACAGCACTTTGACACCAGTATGGCGAGTTCCGTTCTGTCGTTGTGCTGTGATGGATATACAGAGATGGAACGCCATCTAACCAACTTTGTGACCACCCAGCAGTAGCAAGAAGACAGAGGAGTAGAAGCCACCAGAGAGGACCTCTTCGTTTCATGACCTAGACTCCATGATTTTCCGTATGTACTACCCACAATAATGCATCTGCGCCGAAATTGATTCACCCGTTATCGGCAATACTACTCTATGACCAATCTGCTACCTCGTTGAAGTTGATGGCGTATTGGATTGATCGTCGGCAACACTACTTTGTGTCCTATTCACAACTCCTGCAAAATACAGTATGAAAAACATCTGTTGTCGGCAAAATTACTTTGTGTCCAATCCGCAACCACAGTGCGCGCCTCATCGATGGTGAGATCGTTGTCGGCAAAATTACTTTGTGTCCAATCCGCAACCCTGATCACTGGCGCTGCCTCGTGCACGGTGTTGTCGGCAAAATTACTTTGTGTCCAATCCGCAACCACAGCGAGCAGTGCGCGACTGCAGTGCGCGTTGTCGGCAAAATTACTTTGTGTCCAATCCGCAACCACAGCGAGCAGTGCGCGACTGCAGTGCGCGTTGTCGGCAAAATTACTTTGTGTCCAATCCGCAACCTTCCGCGTGGCTGCGAACTCGTTGTATTGGGTTGTCGGCAAAATTACTTTGTGTCCAATCCGCAACCGACGCCAACAGTGTGCATCGTGTCCGTGAGTTGTCGGCAAAATTACTTTGTGTCCAATCCGCAACTCCAATATCGAGCTGGACAATTTCAACGCCGTTGTCGGCAAAATTACTTTGTGTCCAATCCGCAACAGAAGACTCGATCTCTTGCACGTCGGCGCGTTGTCGGCAAAATTACTTTGTGTCCAATCCGCAACGTACTCGATGACAGGGTCACCGGCGTAGATGTTGTCGGCAAAATTACTTTGTGTCCAATCCGCAACAGAAGACTCGATCTCTTGCACGTCGGCGCGTTGTCGGCAAAATTACTTTGTGTCCAATCCGCAACGTACTCGATGACAGGGTCACCGGCGTAGATGTTGTCGGCAAAATTACTTTGTGTCCAATCCGCAACAGAAGACTCGATCTCTTGCACGTCGGCGCGTTGTCGGCAAAATTACTTTGTGTCCAATCCGCAACGTACTCGATGACAGGGTCACCGGTGTAGATGTTGTCGGCAAAATTACTTTGTGTCCAATCCGCAACCTAAGTGACTGGGTCAACACGGTCCGCGAGTTGTCGGCAAAATTACTTTGTGTCCAATCCGCAACTCATCAGGATCAGCGAGCATCTCAGCGCAGGTTGTCGGCAAAATTACTTTGTGTCCAATCCGCAACGGTGACACTGCGCGCAACATGGCGCTCACGGTTGTCGGCAAAATTACTTTGTGTCCAATCCGCAACGCACCGCATCGCGCGCAGGCAAAGGCGATGGTTGTCGGCAAAATTACTTTGTGTCCAATCCGCAACTGGAACAAATTTTCCACGTGGCGCCACGCGGTTGTCGGCAAAATTACTTTGTGTCCAATTCGCATTAAAAGTCCGCTGGTTCGAATTCGATTTCTAATCCATCCTCTGTCTTGCGATAATAAATTAGAACACCTTGAAGACTCTCGCGCTGAATGACCTGGTCCTTCCAAGATGCAGGCTTGATGGATACCTCACGACCACCAATCAGACCATCAATGCCGCGCGCTTCTTGCTCAGGAGAAGCAAGAGAGTAATCGTGGCCAGTGGACTCTGCAACCTTCTTGAGAATAGCCTCCTGAAATTTCAGCCCTACGAACGTTTTCACGATGACGAGATCTTTGACCCACGACTCTATCATCTCGTCTGTAATGTTCTCAATGACCTGCTGGAATTCGGTAAGTTTGTCACGAATCAGCCGGACAGCGTGAGCAATGGCGTCCGGATGCCGCCTTTGGTACCACTCAGCCCACTCGTCTAAGGTGCGACCATCGAATTGTTTGATCAATTCCGACATTTGGCCTACGACTTTTGGTCTGGTGCCAGATGCAAAACGATTTGCAAGGTTCAAGATTGGAGACACATACGTGGGCAATTTGGGTGGCGGGGCATCTAGCAACTCCCGCACCTCTGCTGAACTCAGGGTTATTTTCATTCGGTCGAGTGGCCCATATGATTTTTTTTGCGCTGGTCCTCTTGAAGACGTAAGAACTTTTCTCGGTACTTGAAGTCTCGGGTGCTATCTATCGAGACGAATCCTGTTCTTACCAAATGCGCGTTAATGAATGTCTTGTTTTTCAGGTATATGTAGGCAAGCAAGTTGCCAGATTCGTCGTGTTTATCTTTGTCGAACTTGAGATAGATTCGCTGGCCTTTGAGCTTGGATTGAAGGAATTCAATAGCCTGTTGTTTTTGGGATGGTATCTCAGTAATGCCGAGAAGCCGAACTGTCAAGCCATTGTTGAGTCTGAGCAATGTGGGACTAACAATCTCCTTGACGGTGAATAATTCGCCTCTTTCTCCGTTATCGCCATTCTCGATTTTTGATCCGAATTTCAACTTGCGTGGATCAATTTTCTTGTCCAGCGCGTGCGGGTCGGAAAATCTATACGGTAGTTGCGAGAGTTCCTTATCAACGTCAATATCGTTCTCTTTTCTGATGATGAATTCGAAGGTCGCGTCGCCGAAGATATCTCGCTCGGCAATCTTCAGCTTATCCTTGATGACTGGGATATACGAAGGGTTGATTTCATAACCGATAGAGTTTCGACCCAGATTCTTTGCAGCCAAAGAAGTTGTACCGCTGCCCAAGAAGGGATCGAGAACGGTTTCTCCAACGAACGTAAACATTCGAATCAGTCTGCGGGGAAGTTCCTCCGGGAACATTGCCAAGTGCTTGTCTTGTTTTTCACCACCAAAATTCCAGTGCCCGGCAAAGTACGTATTCCATTCCTCTGCTGTGAGTTTGGAAAGCTCCTTTGCTTCTCGACTCACTTTGGGTGGCTGGCCGAGTTTCTTGAAAATCAAGATGAACTCGTAGTCGATCTTTAGTATACCGTTTCGCGGGTAGGGAAACGATCCCATAACGGATGCCCCACCTGTCGTGTTCGTCGTCGTCACCTTCTGCCAAATGATAGCGCCCATATAGTCCATTCCAAGCGCTTCACAGAACTTGATAATTTCCGTTCTGATCGGAATGACCTTATATCGGCCATAGTAAACGGAGCGTGCGAATTGATCGCCAATGTTGATGCAGAGCCGGCATCCCTTGTGTAGCACACGGAAACACTCGCTCCAGACCAGATTGAGATTGTTGACGTAACTTTCGTAGGTATCGTGGAAACCCAACTGGTTCTCGCTCCCATAGTCCTTGAGCTGCCAGTAGGGTGGGGAAGTCACGATAAGATGAACGGACTCATCGGGAAGCTCTACCATCTTCCGTGAGTCGCCAATGATGATTTTGTGATGCGTAGCCATACGCACGCATGACCTTTAGTGTGCGTTCATCTGTTGTCAGCGAAATTACTTTGTGTCCAATCCGCAACCACCTTGCACCTGTAGTTAGCGCGGCAGATCCAGCTCCATCACCTTCGTCCAGGCAGCGACGAAATCGCGCACAAACTTTTCGCGATTGTCGTCCTGCGCATAGACTTCAGCGATCGCCCGCAATTCTGAATGCGCACCGAAAATCAAGTCCACCCGTGTTGCCGTCCAGCGAAGCTCGCCGCTCTTGCGATCGCGCCCTTCGAAAAGTTGGCGATCCTCACTTGTGGGAGTCCACTCGATTCCCATGTCCAACAGGTTGACGAAAAAGTCCGTACTCAGCACTCCAGGCCGCTCTGTGAACACGCCGTGGCGCGTTCCACCGAAGTTTGCCCCAAGCGCGCGCATTCCGCCGACGAGCACTGTCATCTCCGCTGGCGTCAGCGTCAGCAGGTTGGCTTTGTCCACGAGCACCTCCTCGGGACGACGGCTGCAATCGAAACGAACGTAGTTGCGGAAGCCGTCGGCTTCTGGCTCAAGTACCGCAAAGGATTCGACGTCGGTTTGGTCTTGTGTTGCGTCAGTGCGTCCTGGGCGGAAGGGCACTCCCACATCGAACCCAGCAGCGCGCGCTGCCTGCTCTATCGCGGCAACACCACCGAGCACGATCAGATCAGCCAACGAGACTTTTTTTCCACCGCTTGCCGTAGCATTGAATTCCTGCTGAATCTTTTCTACCACCCCCAGCACATGGGCAAGATTTGCCGGCTCATTGACCTCCCAGTCTTTCTGCGGAGCAAGGCGAATCCGTGCGCCATTAGCACCTCCGCGCTTATCCGAGTTGCGGAATGTGGAAGCAGCAGACCAAGCCGTGTACACCAAATCTCGAATGCTCAGCCCAGAGTTGAGCAGTCGCTGTTTCAGCGTTGCAATGTCTTCTGCCTCGATGAGCGGATGATCCAGCGGTGGAATCGGATCCTGCCAGATGAAATCCTCCTTTGGAACTTCGGGTCCCAGGTAGCGCCATTTCGGTCCCATGTCGCGGTGAGTCAGCTTGAACCAAGCTTTGGCGAAAGCATCGGCGAACAGTTCGGGGTCTTCGTAGTAGCGCCGGGCGATTTTCTCGTAGATGGGATCGTATCGGAGTGCCAGGTCGGCGGTGGTCATCATCGGCCGATGGAAGACACCGGGCTCGAATGGATCGGGCACCATGTGCTCCGGCTTGGGATCTATGGCAAGCCATTGCCAAGCACCCGCAGGACTTTTGACCAGCTCCCACTCGTAGCTGAAGAGAATCTCCAGGTAGGTGTTGTCCCACTTGGTAGGAGTCGGCGTCCAGGCGCCTTCAATACCGCTCGTGGTGATGTCGTTGCCTTTGCCTGTGCCGTAGCTACTCTTCCACCCAAGTCCCATCTGCTCGATTGGTGCAGCTTCCGGATCGGGACCAATGAATTCTGGCGGCACGCGGCCGTGCGTTTTCCCGAAGGTATGACCGCCTGCGGTAAGCGCAACGGTTTCTTCGTCGTTCATCGCCATGCGTGCAAATGTGATGCGGATGTGCTCGGCAGCTGCGCGTGGGTCTGGGTTACCGCCAGGACCTTCTGGGTTGACGTAGATCAGGCCCATCTGGGTTGCAGCCAGTGGCTTTTGCAGTTCCCCGTTGGTAAAGCGCTCATCGCCGAGCCAGTTCTTTTCCGGTCCCCAGTAGATTGCAGCATCTGGTTCCCAGATATCTTCACGTCCGCCACCGAAGCCGAGCGGTTTGAAGCCCATCGTTTCGAGTGCGACGTTTCCCGCCAGGATAAACAGATCGGCCCACGAAATGCGGTTGCCGTACTTTTTCTTGATCGGCCAGAGGAGCCGCCGGGCTTTGTCGAGATTTGCGTTGTCTGGCCAGCTATTGAGCGGTGCGAACCGCTGCGCGCCGGTCGAACCGCCGCCGCGCCCGTCGAAGATGCGGTAGGTGCCGGCGCTGTGCCACGCCATGCGGATAATCAAGCCACCATAGTGCCCCCAGTCGGCAGGCCACCATTCTTGGCTGCTGGTCATCAGTTCTGCCAAGTCTCGCTTGAGGGCAAAGTAATCAAGCTTCTTGAACTCCTCGGCATAGTTGAAATCCCGACCGAGCGGATTGACCCGCTCCGAATGGAGGCGAAGAATCGAAAGGTCCAGTTGCTCTGGCCACCAGTCGCGATTGGTTGTCTTCTTGGTGCCCGTCACAGGACATTGACCGTTAGTGCTCATGGGACATTTTTCAGTGGTGGTGGAACATGCGTGTACAAATTTACTCAAGACCCAATCACGAGCGGTGTATCTTTGCGGCAGTACATGGCGACCATAACCTCTCCGGCGCGTTGATGGAGCTGCTTTTTTGGGCTTCGGTTGCTGCTCTTGTCTACCCCTACGTACTGTTTCCCGCTTGGCTGATTGCTCGCTCTCACCGACGCACACCACCCCGCTACACACTACCACCAGAACTGCCCCGCGTTGCGATCGTCATCGCCGCCTACAACGAAGAAGCCGTCATCGCTGGGCGGATCGAGAATCTGCTTGCGCTCAGCTATCCACGGGAGAAGCTCCGCGTGCTCATTGGTTCGGATGCTTCAACCGATCGCACCGACGAGATCTGCCAAGCCTATGCAGCGAAGTACCCATTGGTTGAGTTTATCCGTTTCGCCACCCGCCAAGGGAAAGCAGCCACTCTCAATCGGCTCATCGCAGCCACTGATGCCGACGTCCTCATCCTTACCGATGCCGACGTCCTCTTTGCACCCGATATTGTCGAGCGTCTGGTTGCACCCCTAAGCGATCAACGCATCGGATTAGTTGCGGCACGCATGGTTCGTGGCATTCTTCCGGGCGATACCTTCCAACAGGTCGAACGCACCTACTTCACCGTCGAAAGCCATCTCAAGTATGCCGAGAGTCTGCTCTATGGTGCCTTAATCGGCGCTGATGGGGCGTGCTACGCAATCCGACGTTCGGTCTTTACTCCCTTCCCAGAAGGCTGCCTCATCACCGATGATTTGCTGCAAACCCTCTGGGTTATTGAGCGGGGATACAGAACGTACTACGCACCCGATGCTATCTGCTCGGCAGAACTAACCACCGATCCCCGTCACGAATTTCAGCGCAAATCACGCGTAGCGGCGAGCAATATGCACACCCTGCGGTATCTGGGCGGTCTGCTGCGATACTTTTGGCGAGCGCCAGCAGTGCTGTTTCTGTCGCATAAACTCTTCCGCTGGTTTGGCGCGCTCTTTCTGCTTGCTGCAACAAGTGCTGCGCTGGTGCTGGCACAGTCGGGGTGGTTCTATTCGGGAGCAGCCATGATCCTTGTCTTCTTGCATCTACTGCCGCTCCTGCCAGCAAGCTACCGGTTGCCATTGCTCCGCTATGCCGCACATTTTGTCGCCTCCCATTATGCCGTCCTGCTTGGCATAGTGAAATTCTTTGTCGGGAAGCGGTCCCCCACCTGGCAACCACCACCACGGAGAGCAGAGCAGACCGTTCCACCCGCAGTAGGGTAAATCCGCACATTATTCCACTACCGCGCGCGGATGCTCCAGTAGGAGCGTTGGGTAGGCTGGCACTCTTTGCGTCGTCACCGAGCTATCGCCCGATCGCAACGGTTACGTGCAGCAAGCGCACCATTGCCACGAGCAGTCCAATGGCGATGGCCTGATGCATCAATGCCAATGGCAGTGCAACATGGAAAGTCACCACAGCAATTCCCAGCAGGATTTGGAGCAGCAGCAGTCCCGTCAAGGTCCACAGCCAGCGCGTCACCACGGGCACATACCCACATGCACGCCGGACGGCTCGCCAGAGCAACGGCAACAGCGCAAGCCCCAGAAATGGTAACCAGCGATGCACAAAGAGCACGGTCACGGGCGCCTCGACCACATTGAGCCATGCTGGCTGCACGAAGGAAAAAAGCCCGCTCGGGAGAAGGGCTCCGAACATGAGCGGCCACGTGTCCGATAGGTGTCCGGCTTTCAATCCAGCGGTCATGCCACCGTAGCTGATCTGAATCACCAACAGAGCAAGCGCAACCGCCACGCCCACCGTCGCACGATTGCGTTGCCTTGGTCGTGGTCGGGAAAGCGCCATCTCTGCCAGTGTCCACACAGCAAGTGCGATCATGGCGAGCGCTAACAACAAATGCGCCGTTAGCCGCAGGTGACTTACCACAGGTTGATCAATTAGCCCACTGGCAACCATCAGCCAGCCCATCACTGCTTGCCCAATGAACAACAAACCCATACCAACCAGCTTCCCGCGGTGCTCCCGTGGCAACCGACCCTTGACCCAAAACCACAAGAACGGCACGGCAAAGTACAATCCCACTGCTCGCGCTAACTGACGGTGAATCCACTCGATCCAGAAAATGTACCGATACTCTTCGAGTGTCATGCCGCGATTGACTTTCTGGTACTCGGGCGTCTGTTGGTATTTGGCGAACTCCTCCTGCCAAGCGCGCTCCGACAGGGGCGGAATGGCACCGCTAACAGGATTCCACTCAACGATCGAAAGCCCCGACCGCGTCAACCGCACAAAGCCACCAACCAATACCATCACCGCAACCAGCACAGCAAATCCTGCCAGCCAGCGGCGAACCGACCGATCCACAACGGTGAATTCCATTCTGGAAGGAGATCATTCAAATGGTGAGACCATGCAAAACTACCTCGCACCTTCTGCAATGTCATGCACGGGCGCGCGGTAGATGCACAACAGCGCGTGTCCCGACCACGTTCCCCGGAATCGTCGGCGCTGGTCATGCCGAGCGCCTACTGGCAATTGCTGGCATCGAGCATGCGGCATGCCAGCGCTACGGTGCCTTCACCACGGCAGCAATCGCCAGTCCTGCCAGCGTCCATCCCACGACGGCATCGGCAATCATCGCTGCCGTATAGTCGGCAGGGAAGTACAGCCAATTCATTGCGACAAGGTGATCGGCGACCGCAAGGAAGATTCCCAGAATGCCGCAGAACGATACCCGCTGCCAATAGGACCCCGCAACCGCTGTACTCCGTGACAGCAACCAGCTTGCGATAAATGCAGCCACAATGAAAATCACCAGCCCCCACACGAATTGTCCCGCCATCATGGGATCTCGACCTGTCGGGATGTAGAGGATCATCCCAATCGGTCCCCGCATGTGCCGCTGCCGCCAAGCCTCCTCAGTATTGGTGCCCTGCATATGCGCGTCCATGCCCTCCATCATGCCAGGAAAGTAGTACATTCCTTCACTGGGAATGCAGTGTTGCAAAGTCGCTACCACACTATCTTCCTTCGGCAGAGGGCGCATGGTCATAGTATGGTGCGGCAGAACTGTCCACGCAAGCATGCCCCAGACAAACAACACTACTCCACCAGCCAGAGATGCAAGAATAAGCCGTTTCATCGGTCCACCATATGTTGTTGAACATCATCTCACCCATCGAAGTTATCCACCTCAGAAGGGGCGCGACAAAAGTACAAAACCAAACAATGTTCACGATACCGGGCGTGCTACGACCAGATACTGCACAATCGAAAACGGGCGAGCAAGTCCCAGCGTTGCTACGTTAAGCAAGAAAAATTTCCACCCCCTGCTTCGATTTGCTCCTGCAAAATGGACCGTGTATCCAGTCGAGGTAAACATCTGCTCGATCGTATGGCGCGTGAAAAATCGCAGGTGGGTACGATCGAGGATGCCGCTTGGCTCATACTCGAAGCGGTCGAAGATAATTTTCGCCAGCACCGATAGATGTCCGATATTCGGGATGCTTGCCACCAAGACACCGGCAGGGGAAAGCAGTCGGCGAAGTTTGCGCAAGACTTCCCACGGATCGCGGAGATGTTCGAGCACGTCGGCACAGAGTATGCAGTCGAAGTACCCATCGGGATAGGGCAATTCCATTTGCTCGATGTCGCCGATGTGGACTGCATCGAGATATTCGGATGCACGGCGAGCAACCGGTTCGACGTATTCAACGCCGATGGCTTCCTCGACTCCGAGCGTGTGTTTGGCATAGTGGGCGGTCAATCCTGCGCCGCATCCAACATCGAGGAGCCGTTTTGTTCCTGCAGGCACATGCTGCAAAACGTCGCGCCGAATCAGGGAGTAGTAGTTCGGGTCATTCATGGCGGTGGGTCTGTGGCTCATCGGCGGGGAGAGAACACTGTGGCGGACCGAACCATTGGTGACGATGCCGTGCAACAATGTCGTACGCTCGATCACGGATCACAGCAGGCACAGCATACAGGAGCACAGCCAGCAGCTTCCACCATCGGCCTAATCGCCAGAGTATCTGCACCACGGCACGGGAGCACGTATAGGTGTGTGCTCCATCCTGGACAACCACGCTTTGGGGATTCATCGGTGCCAGTGCGTGAACCGATCCGAAACGGAATTGCTGGCGCCGATCATGGCGGCGAATCCACTGCGCCGTGCGACTGCAGAGGACGCATTCATCATCAACGTACACTATTGGATGTGCCTCCATGAACGGGCACGTGGTGGTTATTACTGGGCGAACTGGGCGTCGCGAGCAACACGAACGAGCAAATCGGCACGTGCACGCTCGGCTTTGAGATGGGCGCGACGACGGAGATCGGTTTCTTGCTCCAGTTCTGTATCGAGCCGATCCCGCTCGGCAGCAGCGCGAGCAATGTCGATCTCCTCGGCTCGCCATACCTCCTCGGCAACAACGCTGACGCGGTTGTGCTTGACCTCAGCAAAACCACCGGTAACAGCGAAGACGTGTTCCTCGCCATCACTATCGAGCACGCGGAGCGCACCAAGTTCCAGCGTCGAAATAATCGGTGCGTGATTGACCAATACCTGGAATGGTGCTAATCCACCCGGTAACGTCACCGCTTGGGCAGAGCCGCTGTAGAGCGTTCCTTGCGGTGTGACTATCTCGACGTGAAGATGTACTGTCGGCGCCATTGATGTTGCCTGGTGCGTGGTCAATTAGATTGCGCCTGCCTTCTTGGCGGCATCGAGGACTTCGTCAATGGTGCCTTTGTAGGAGAAAAACTGCTCGGGCACCTCGTCGAGCTGTCCATCCAGGATTGCTTTGAAGCCAGCAATGGTGTCCTCGATCTTGACGTAGCGACCGGGGAAGCCGGTGAATTGTTCGGCGACGTGGAACGGTTGCGAAAAGAATTTCTGGATTTTCCGTGCACGGTACACGGTGAGCTTATCTTCTTCCGACAGCTCATCCATGCCCAAGATGTTGATGATGTCCTGCAGGTCTTTGTAGGCTTGCAAGGTGCTTTTGACTCGCATCGCGGTTTCGTAGTGCTCCCGTCCGACCACGTTCGGGTCCAGGATCCGCGAGGTGGAATCGAGCGGATCAACTGCGGGATAAATACCCAGTTCGGCAATCTGCCGAGACAGCACGGTCGTTGCATCCAGGTGGGTAAAGGTGTTTGCTGGCGCCGGATCGGTCAAGTCGTCGGCAGGGACATAGACTGCTTGCACCGACGTGATCGACCCTCGATCGGTCGAGGCAATCCGTTCTTGCAGCGCTCCTAATTCGGTCGCCAGCGTGGGTTGATACCCCACCGCCGACGGCATCCGTCCAAGCAACGCCGATACTTCCGAACCTGCCTGCACAAAACGAAAGATGTTGTCAATGAACAGCAGCACATCACGCCCTTCTTCATCGCGGAAGTACTCAGCAATGGTGAGCGCTGTGAGTGCAACCCGTGCACGAGCGCCCGGCGGCTCGTTCATCTGCCCGAAGACCATCGCGGTTTTTCCTATCACCCCCGACTCGGTCATCTCCAAGTAGAGGTCGTTGCCTTCCCGCGTCCGCTCGCCGACACCACCGAACACCGAATAACCACCGTGCTGTTTTGCAATGTTATGAATGAGCTCCTGGATAATCACGGTCTTGCCGACGCCGGCGCCGCCAAACAGACCCGTCTTGCCACCTTTGGTGTACGGCTCGATGAGGTCAATGACCTTGATGCCCGTTTCGAACATTTCCTTTTTGGTCGAAAGGGCAGAGAACTTCGGCGCCGGACGGTGGATGGCGTACTTCTTCCGAGCTGGGATAGCACCTTTTTCGTCAATCGGGTCGCCCGTGACGTTGAGCAAGCGACCAAGCACCTCCGGACCAACTGGCACACTGATTGGCTCACCAGTATCGTACACCTTCATGCCCCGAACCAGTCCGTCGGTGGAATCCATGGCAATCGTGCGAACACGATCTTCTCCCAGGTGCTGTTGCACTTCACAAATGAGCACCTCTTCCATGCCGTCACCATCGAGTGATGGGCGTGGAATGCGGAGTGCATTGAGAACGGGTGGCAATTGCCCATTCGGGAACTCGACGTCCACAACAGGACCAATAACCTGGACGATGTATCCTTCGTTCATGGAAGATAAGCCGAGAGTAGTTGTATCGAGCTGAGCGCCCCGCAACGGACCGGGTAGCGCAGAAACGTGAGCGCGAAATTACGAAGTTGTTCCCATGTTTGCGTCGGCAGGAGCAGTATCGGTGCCGATTGCGTCGTCATCGTAGGTGAGTGTAATTACCGCGCTACTGCCGCAGGCGCAATGCACCCGAAGAGCACGGATGATACCGTAGGCATCTTTTTCGACTACAACTGCGATTGGAGAATGCCCTGCTTCTTCATGGATATCGAGCAGTGCGGGTTCTGGTGCGATAGCGACGTATTCGGCGGGCACCATGGATCCCGGTGGTGTTCCGCGACGAACACTGGGGATCAACGGAAGCTCGAGAAAATCCTCGAATGCATCCTCCAGACGCTGCTGTTGCAGATGCTCACCGTTCATCGCCAATTTCCGCGACTGCATAGTACGAAACCGGTTGACGATCGGGTGTGCGCACTGCCTCCCTGGCCATAGAGAGCCACCAACGTGCATGGGCAAGCGCTTGGGCAAGCGTTATGTTCTGCCCGTGTGGGGGGACAAGCTCGGCAAGAATTTGTTCGCAGGTTGCGAACATATCGCTTGCATCCACGCCGTGGTTGTCTTCCTTTGCTGCCAGCGTTTCGATACTGGTAAGGTAGGGGTTTCCAGGATAGTCGCGCTCTAATCCTGCTCGCGCAATCTCGGCAATTGCCGCGCAGGCATGGTAGGTTGACAAACTCCGCAGCTGCAATTGCGCCAGTAACCGCCGCAATTCACCGACGAGCTCTGGGGGTGAAATTGCCTGATCATGCGCTCCCGGCTGGATTGCGGCACTCACGCGCTGTTCGAGCAGCGTAAGCTTCTTACAGAGTGCGCCCAGGTGCTGCTCAAGCTGTTCTGCTGATGTCGGTTTGCTCTGCAATGGTCCATGCACCAAGTGTGTGTCCTATGGCACATTATCGGCGATTGGGAAGAAACGTTGAGTTCCCCACCACAAGAATTGGTGTGTGCACTTCCGTACCATTGCACTGAACGATGCGGAGCACATACCACCCGTTGTTGAGACCACGTATGTTGCAGCGAACACTTGCACCATCGTAGCTGCACGGCAGAGTGACTGCCCTCCCGTCCACTGCGTAGAACGCCACAACCGACGGGGCAAGTGGCAACGGCAGACTCAGCTCATCACCGATTAAGCGTGGCAGCGCGTGCTCTGCTGGAACTTCCACCGAGCTTGCGCGTGCGGGCGTGTAGTGCACGCGAACCGTAAACCGCTCCAGCTCTGCTGTCGTTCCACGAAGTGTATCGGTGCGCTGGGGCCCAAAAGCGATACGTGCGAGCACTCCACCCAGCCGATCAGTAACCACCACCGAATCAATGCCACGCGGGAGTGGATAATCCCACGCGAAGATGAGCAAATCCCCACGACCAGAGAACTTCGGCGTAACATTCAAGCTGTACTCAACCGCGAAGTGTTCAGTTGATGTATCGGGATAAGGTCGAAAGTCGGCATAGCTCAGATCGGTGATGTCGTCGGTGGTGATTTCCCATGCAGCATGAAAACCATCAGGGGGATGTCCCGGAATTGGATACTCGCCAAGCTGGAGGTCCAATCCATCCGTTGCCATGGAGTCAATGCCGCACCGGAGTGCTATGCTCTGGTTCTCATCCCCGATCAAGAAGGGCAACTCAAGATGTGGCTGCTGTTGGGCAGCTTGTGCAACTGCCACCATCAGCATGAGAGCAAGAAAGCGCATTCTCATCATGTGTTCTCGGCGTAGTGAAAAACATGCGGGGCACCAGTTGACCGCCGGTGCCCCGCGCAGATACGATTTGGGTGATCGCGCTTTTAGTGCCGCTCCAATTTATCGCACCACAGTTACACGCTGCACGGCGGTATAGGTGCCGCTGCTAACCTTGACAAGGTACGTTCCGGCTGGCAGCGCTTCGACGTTGAACTCCACGCTCGTCTGACCAGGCGTGAGCACTCCATCGAAGATGCGGACGACTTCCTGACCCAAAGCGTTGTAGAGCGCAACCGTTGCATGCTGTGTTTCCGGCACCGAGACGCGAACTTGGGCTGCGCGCTCGACTGGATTTGGCGTGACTGTCACGTCGTAACCGATCTCTTGTGGTGTCTGACGGAGCAGGCGAATAGCCGTCACATTCGGGTCACTCACGGTCAGGCTTCCGCCTGGCAGAAGGTGTCCAAGCACAGCACCCGTTGTTGCATCGAGCGCAGTGTAGGCGCCCGTGCTCTTTGCTACTCGGAGTGTGAGCGGGTAGTGTGCACCCTGTACGCGAACGATCGGGTTTGCATCCGATGCGACAAGCGTATTGCTGCCGAAGCGAACGTCGAACATACCGTGCGGTGGGAGAGGCGGAAGTTCGTACTGACCAGCCTCGGCCGCGATCCGCCCTTCACCGAGATAGAGCAGACCTTCGCGCTGGGCAGCATCACGAATCGTGAGCTGAGCGGCTGCAGCCAGGACAGCACCGGGATCGTCCACACTGCTTGATCCTCGCGTCGTTGGAGCAGAGACATTATAGAAGCCCTGACCACGAACCTTGATCCAGTAACCTTTCCCAGGTGTCAACTCGGAGACAGCACGGTAACCACGGTTGGTTTGGTATTCATAGACGAACGTCAACGGAACGCGAATTGGTGGAGTGCCACCTTGGGTCGCTGGTTCGAAGGTGATGCGATCGATGCTAACAGGCACCGACAACGCACCAACAGTATTCCACCCATCATAGACACGCACAGGGAAGAGTCGGCTGTTGATTTGCTTGACGAGCACACCCGAAATCACCGTTGTATCGGGGTTGGGGAATCGTACAAAGTACCCAACACCAACTTTGAGCCGCTCATCTTGCTGGTAGATGTCCTGCGAGAACTTGATTGGCGTTACACCTTGCAAGTTCGGAAAGACTACCGAGTACAAATCATCCGATGGACGAACAGGCAACGAAACCAAGTTCCAGCCTTTGTCGCTGGTCATTTGGCGTACGGCGCGCGCTGGAGTGTACTCGATGTCGAACGCGGTAATGCTCGCATCGCGGATGGTGTAGGAGCGTGTTCCATCTTGGTTCAGCGTAGCTTCCCGCATATTGACGGCAAAGGTTTGCCCACCTTCAATATCGCGCAAGAACAACTGTGCACCGTCGGGGAAAGAACGCGGATCCCAGGTTATCACGATTGGATAATTGAGCGCACCGCCAGCAGAGAACCGAACACGATAGACGATCGTGGTATCATCGAAGACGTTCCGAATATCCCGCGAGGCAAAAATGCCAGTGTAATCGCCGAGCCCATTATCTTGCGAGCCATCGGTTGCGTTGATGGGGAAGAAGCGAGCAAAGAATTGTGCATCGTTTGGCGGTGTATCATAGGGGAATTCACCAAAGAGCGAATCTGCGTTGATCGTCGCTCGCAATCCCGTCCCGAAAAGCAGTCGTGCTTGTTGCGGTACTGGCGCAGAGTTGCGAATCTTGATTTCGATACCACGCGGCGCCCAGACTGTCGAAACGCCGTTGTAGGTTTCGTCTGGAACGCGGATATACAAGAACTTAACTTTCAACCGGACCGGCGAAATCTCGACATCTTGGGAACGGAAGGTGATATATCCCTCGTACTTGCCAGCAAATTCATTGGGGTTCTGAATGTTGGGATCATCAAAACCAACGGCATTCGGGTCGCAAATGATATCGAGATTGAGCAACGGGTCGGCATTTTGCGGAATGTTATTGTTCACCGCATCCGGGAAACCAATCCCTTGTGGCCCAAGGATACTGCGATCAATGTACCCAATCGTTGCCCGGCGCACAACACCGGTGGGATTGAGTTGTTTGAATGTTCCTCCTCCCGCTGCAACACCCTGGAACAGAAGCCATGGTTGATCTGATTCAACAATCACATTCTTTGCGCGCACGCCATCGGGCTTGAGGCGCACGTTGATGCGAACACGTGCTTGTGCTTGCCCCTGGAGAACAGGATCAAGGTAAACAATCCGCGTAATCGCAAACAGAGAGTCTCCATTGTTGACATTCTCGACAGCAATTTCGTTCGGATCCAGACCCGTTGGCTGTGGCAGGAATTCGAAGCGTCCAGGTGTGTAGATGTGCGCATAAATCATGCCCAAATCAATATCGTTGACAACGGCTGGTTCGAATCCTGTCCGCTGATAGCGAATCCCCGCGAGGTAGCGATCCATATTTGCCAATCCTGGGACAGGATAGTTCACATCGCCAGGGAAGGGAGACTCATGGACAACGTCCAGCGTGTTGTAGTAAATCGAGTCCGGCGGAATTGCCAGAGGCGAAACGTCGCTTTCCAAATACCCCGGACGCCCCTTGACTTCGAGTTTGATGTAGCATAAGGGACGGAAGTCGAACGCATTGCAATCTTGGATCGAGGGATCACCGGTCAACGGCAACGGGGTACTCGATTGCATGACAACATTGACGCGGCGACCACGAAGCCGGTTATTGGTGACCGGAATGAAATTGTAGTACGTTTGGTAGAGTGTATCCCGTGCATCGTCCCAGCTGATTTGCCATCCATCGGCAATCGTTGGCTCGTCGAAGCCGTCAACGCGCACATTCGGGTGAGTACCGCTATAGACCGGGCCACGTGTTTGCACCCCGACAGCGCGGAATGCCGAGCTATCGTACTGGAACTTGAAGCGAATGCTGTAGATGGGCTGTGCTTGGTACCCACCAGCGGTTACCCAGCAGTTCTTGATGAAGACCGGCACCAGGATGTAGCGTGGTTGATTGCCCACTGCTGCCGGGACCCACAAGCGCCCATCTGGATAGTAGGAGGTATTGTATCCACCTTCGCGTCCCGTCAGGCTCAACTTGGGAACCTCCGGACGAATCGGTTGTGCTTGCATCGCAATTGCAAACACCAACGCAACAACGACGGTTACCAGACTGGGCAACACACGGCGCCCAACGCCATAACCACGATCCATGACCACTCCTGTTGATTGTTGAAGAAATACCATTGCCGTTTCTATCGGACAAGTATGGTTCGCACTACGTTGCCATTTCGTAAGTAGAGTGCAACAGCACTCCAGCGGCTACTTGCACTTGCCACGATCGGATCGGTGGGTGCGACAATGCGTTCAATCTGTCGTCCCATCAGATCCCACTGAACAAGTGCAACAACCTGTTCTGTCGGACCACACAGTTTCCACACCTGCGACGCTGCATCATAGTGCCAGGTAAAGACCGGGGCACCGCTCTCGGCGATCGTCGAAAGCGACTCGTATCGAACAAGGAGACTATCGCCTTCCACCACTGCTATACACGTACACGATGCTGGCTCAATCCGGACGATAGCACGCGACATTCCCGAATCGCTGCCTACCCAACGAACAGTGGCTTCCAGGGAAACCGTTCGGGGAGCAACCGGTGATGGGCTTTCGATCTGTACGGTTATGGTCCTCGGTGATTGCTCAATCACCACTGATTGCAACGAATCAACTTCGGCCAACCGTACTTGGCGAACTTCCATCAGACTATCGGTTGCCACCGTTACTCGCCATTGCCGAAAGCTGGCGCCCTCGGGGATGCGAATGTGCACCGGAAGGATTGCATCCCTATCCTGCTGCAGTCGGATGCTATCGAATGGAAACTGTGCTGTCAAAGAGCGATTCGCTGGTGGCTGCTCGACCGCGGTCACAATTGCGGATCGAAGCGCGCCGTAGAGAATTTTTGCTTCTTGGTTTTTTTCCGGTTCGTATGCGAAACGCACGCTGCTTGTGTCGGGGCATTCGCTGCGGTAGCGGAACAGCAAGCCGCAGAGCGGACCCTGGCCACGGAATGGTCGCGTAACGTTGAACGCATAGACCCGGAGTGTTATGGAGTCAATCCTGCCGCTGCCGCTGTAATCGGCATCTTCTGCAAGCGTGCCAATAAAGAGCGGAGAAACAAACTCCAGCACGCTGGGATTGTACTCAATTGCGAACTCAAAGAGCAAGAGACTGTCGCTTGTGTAGAGCGGCGAATCAAGCGATACCGTTACAACGACCTCTCGATCACCGCAAATATTTGGGTTTCCGAGTGCAGTCAGTTGAACATCAACCACTCGCTGTGCGTGCAACTGCACTGTCACCGCGGCAACGAACGTAACGGCGAGCCATGCAGTCGCCCAGCAACGTCGCTGCCTACCGCTCCACGACCACTTTTGCAACCACATATCCGATGCCGCTACCTTCAAGGCGGCAGAAGTACGTGCCCGATGGCAAGGACACACCCCGCTCATCGGTGCCATTCCAACTAAGCGGCAGCGTTCCTTTCTCCATCATGCCCTGTGCAAGCGTCGCAACACGCATTCCTTGTGCGTTGTAGATGCTGACGCTATACACGCCACGCTCGGGAACTGTCACAGCGATCACTGTGCTCGCACTGAAGGGGTTCGGCGTTGCGGTGATGAGTACGTCCTTTGGCTCATACGTTGCGATGTGAACAAGTTTATCGCCCTGACGCTCTCCATTGAACTCGATGTCGTGCAGGCGGAGCGATTCAACGGTGTTGGGAATTGTGATCCACGCTACTGGTTCATTGGCACTGGCATTGACCGATCCTGCAATCGCAACCCGGCTGCCATGCGCAAGTGCGAGCGTATTCTCCTGAACCGCAAGTTCAACGCGTTCGATCGGTACGCCGGCATCGAAGGCGATGCTGAGCGGACCAGGGTTGTCGCCATCAAGGTAGATTGGCACCCGCAGTGCGTTACCAATCGCTACTGCCTCGCTGGTCCGCAGATCGAAGGTGCGCGCACGTTCATAGGCGAGCTTTCCTGCCGGCACCACCGAATCAATCAACCACGGTAGCTCCGGCACACGCCCACCGAGATAGTGCATAATCAGCGCTGCATCGTAGGCATTGACATAGAAGTAGAGCGACCGAATATCGAGGGAGTTGTCATTGGGAAGATCGTCGGTGTAAACCAACGAGCGCGTCCGAATTTCACGGCGATAGCGCGGGGTATCTGCGGTGTTGTTGTAGTTGCGGGTGGAGTAGTAGTACCGACCGTTGTGGTCAACATCCCCTTTGAATGCGGGACGACGGTAGAGACTATCGAGCGGAATTCCCGTTGCCACTGCACGCAAGATCGTCAGCGCATCGTTTGCGGTCACAAAGATATTCTGCGGACGTCCTGCATGGCGTGCACCCGGCGCTTGTGAGAAATCAGCATCGCCATCACCCCAGACATCAAGCCGGATACGGGGAATCGCTTCGAACACGATTGTTGTGTCGGTTGCTCCAGAGGGCGGCCAGAGATTGGTCAACCGTGTCGAGGTACGCGCAATATCAACATTGCCACCAAACTCCAACCCATTGATCCAGTCGCCTTGGGGTGAACTACCTTTCAACCCAACCGAGGCATTCCGCGTCACAACCGTTTGCTGAGTAGTATTGGGGTTGCCACCAATCGCCCCATACGCAAATTCGATGTCACCTTGGAAGTTTCCAACGATTTGTGTCTGCCGGTAGAGGAACACCTGGAAGTTCCCCACCGATGATGGAACTGTTTCGTCGTTGATATTCAGATTCCGCCACTCAATACAGAATGCATCACGCCCACCAACACTCACCTGCCGGGTCAGGACCTGCGACGTCATATACTGTGGTTGCGATGGCGGACCGACACGCATGTAGTGATCTCCCCAGAACGGAGCAACGACGTTGCGTGGGAACTGTTGTCCATCGAACAAGCGCGTTGCGATATGCATCCCCACCAATCCAAGCGGTACGCTCGGGTTGTCAATGAACATGATAAAGCCATTGACATTGATCGCAATGTAGTTGTACAGCGTACCGTTGAACTCAAACGGGAAGGGAAGTTGGGCGACAACGAATCCATCGTCTGGATCAGGGTTAGGCGTCGTCACAAAGTCATTTGCTGTGTAAACAGTCGTCCCCGCACCTGTCGGAAGCATCGTATAGGGACGATTTCCTCGCTTCATCGGCGGCATGAACTCGACGTAGACTTGCGCCACCAATGAGCCAGCAGACAGCGCTGCCATCACCAATCCAGCAAGAAGCATTTTTCCTTTCATGACACAACCATCTGTTGTTTGAAAATCTCTCTGTGCATTTCTCGAGTTGGGCGTGTTCCGCGTCGGGAGGTACAGACCCATCTACTGGAGACGTACCTCCCGACGGAAATCACCGGTTACTTATCGTACGACTGTGACGCGTTGGACACTCGTCGTTCCTGCCGCCGAGAGCTTGAGGACATAGCTGCCCGAGCTCAGCGTGCTGCTGTCCCACGTCAGTGAGTGCATACCTGGGCTGACTACACCATCGGCAAGAACAGCCACGACATGCCCAAGATTATCCACCACTTCGAGTCGAGCCACGGTTGCATGCGGTACCGCGAAGCGGACTGTTGCAACACTGCCATCCACCGGGTTCGGCGAAACGGGATAGAGTGCAACCTGATCACCAGCAACGGGCTCTTCCTCAACCGGCGAAGCTTGATCCCAAAGAATCACGAACGTCTGATCAGCATCGCTCTTGATCGTGAGGGTGACCTCATCGCCATTGACGGTAACATCGTAGTTACCCGGCGACTCTGTGGTGAATACACCTGTTGCCATGTTGACACGGTAGAGGTTTCCACCGGTCCCATTCTGCAGGTAGTACGTGCCGCCGCATGGATTCTTCTGCGCATCGGTCCGTGAAGGAACTTGGGACTTATTCCACTTGATCTGGACCGGGAGGTAATTGGCCGTGTTATTGTTGACACCACCCGACTGGAATCGTCCTTTGTAGGCTTCGATTGCAGCACTACCCTGTGCACAGGTCGGGAAGATGTTCACCAATGTTCCATAGCGGTTCGGGATTGTCCAACGGGCGTCGAAGACGTCCACTGGTGGAATCGGCGCCAGTTCATACTCGCAGTAGTTCGAGTCGAGCTTACCGATACCTCCACGGGTTGCATTATCGCCGGTGGTTGCATTCGGCGCCGCACCCCAGGTGAGGGTCTCGAATGCACCTTGGGCATTGCTGATGGTCATATCCACTGTGAAGGTAGTCGGCTCAGAGACCGCGATCCGGTACCGCAGGGTATCCGGACGACCATTGTGCTTGTCGGTCACAACGAGAACGACTTCGATACTGGTCTGATACGGATTGACCACCAACGGGTTGGCGATAACTCGAACCGGAATTGGCTGATTATTGGCGCGGTAACCCGGAACTTGGCTCGGTTGCACGGTCACACCCGAGGGTTGGATCACACGGATCGTGAGCAATTCATCGCGGACGATGTCAATATCGCTGACGTACACCGTATCCTCGAACGACTTCCCACTCTCGACGCACCGAATGCGCGGTGCTCCCGTGATGTTCGGATCATGGTTACGAGCGATAATCCGCAATGGCAATGTTTTCACGTGTGTGAGTCCACCTTCGTCGGTAACAAGCACTGTCACTTGCACCGTTGTATCGTCGAAGTTCGTATCCTTGACGCGCGGTGTGCCGTAGAGCAAGCCGCTGGCTTCGTTGATCTTGAGCCAATCTGGTGTGCTTGCGTTGGCAATATCCCAGACGCCCGCTTCGGGGAAGCAATTGTCCTTTGCGATTCCGCTCGACTTCCGCGGATCGTTCGCGTAGATCAGTTCGAAGCGGTGTGTTTGGCCAAAGTTCGGATCGTAGACCACGATGCGCTTATTCAAATCGAGCAGTGCAACGTTATAGTCTTCGTCCTCGATTGCATCGGGCAGGGAGTTCGTCTTGATTGTCGGTGCAATGTTGACGATAATCCGCCGCGTCAGGTAGGACACTCCGCCGTGCCCGTCGTTGGCAGCGATCGTCAGAACGGTATCGGTGTTGTAGGCACTGTTGTACTGGGGATCCGGCTTGAGCAGGTTGAATGCGGTGGCCGCATCAATCCGCACATTGAGCTGCCCCTTCGTGGTAAAGTCCACTGCGAGCGGATCCGCTTGTGCATCATTATCGTACTTGCGGAAGTACTGGTTGCTCATCCAGACTGGACGAGTCTGGCTTAGCCAATCAAATGCCGTATCGCTTCCGCCTTGGTTCCGTGACCGGAAGGCATACGATGTCCGCCCATAGGGGAACGTCCATCCCAATGCTTCCGCCGCTGCATCTTCTTGCTCATCATCGGTTGTAAAGTCCACCTTGAAGCGCAAGGAATCCGTCAGGTTCGCATAGAGCGTGTTCGGATCCGGGCCGGGGCACGCCGCTGCGATGTCGGTGAAGTTTGGCAGACTATCGGTCACGAAGATGCGGAATTGATAGACCGTGTCGGCATTCCAACCGTAGTTAACCGTGTCCTGCTGCAAGTACCGTGCATTGGTTACATCGTAGGCTTGATTAGCAAAGTAAGGCGGATAGAGGTAGATGTATCGCGCGATGATGCTATCTGGGTAACCAACCGCTTTGAGCGAATCAATTGTGCGGTAGTTCGGCGGATAATTCCATGCACGGACAGTCACGACCTCACCACCCGGTACGATGTAGGGGTTGCTTGGCCGACCTTTGAGGACAACATGGCCGTAGGCTTGCCAGTATCCATTGGGCTCATCTTGGCTGGCTGGAATCGTATCCGCTTGGAGCCAACGCGCAAGCCCGCTATTGGGATCAACCTGCCATTGATAGGTCAACTGGGTGAACTTATCCGGCTCAATGATGGAGCGCGGATCGAAGAATTTATTCGTATCCTTTGCCGTAATCGCAAAGATGGTGTCACGGCAGGGAATCGTAAATGCTTGGTCACGCGAATAATCAACGTCTTCCGACACCCAAATCCGATCCCAGAATTGCGGTGGCGTCAAGATCGGATTGCCCAGGTTATCGGTCACGATTTGGCAGTTGTTATCACGCAGTGGTGGACGATGGGTAAGCACTTTATGCCCGGTCCAAACCGGCGGTGGGGTGGACGTACCAACCCGGAAGATGAGCGCGCCATTGAAGGCGTCATTGTTTGAGCCAACTTCACGCCACAGCGCTGAGCGCGAGACAATCGCAATCTCGTCACCTGCTTTTGCTGGAATTGCCAGATAGCGCTCACCAGCAAAGTACGTTTCCAATCCCTGGTTCGAGGCGGGCAACGATGGACGGTTCGACAGACGGAAGCCGGCCCCACCAAGCTGATTGCCCTGTGCCGATGCCATGTACTTACGCCCTTGTAGCGCACCAGCATCTTCGTTGAATGCATTCCGCTTGATTGCAGCCAGAATCGAAGTTAAGTCACCACCAAAGTTTGCCAACCCTTCGGCATTACGCCGCGCGGCATAACCACCGAGCACTTGTCCGCCGAAGCTTGAGTCTGGTACAATCTCTACCCGTGCACGGAAGACTTCGCTGCTGGCATCGACTTGCTTGAGATTGACGCGAATGTAGTCACCCGTGGTGGTGTTGATGACAAAGAACACCGTTTCGTTAATCGAGCGACTATCGAGGTTGCTAAATACCGGATCAGACGAGGAGTAATCCGCACGTGCTTCGAGGAAGAGCGGGTATCCAATTGGATGATCGCCCACGAATTCGGTTTGCAGCGCGGCAATGTTCGGATCGGCTTCAGCAACAAACGGATCACGCGTATAGCGCTTGACGAACTTGTTGTACGACGGACGAACTGGGTCATTGAACCGTTGGAGTCGGGTCGGAATACCAACCGCGAAATCTTCGATCGGCGCCATCCGACGTTTGGCATAATCTGCCGTCTTGATATCGACACCTTTATCGAAGATGTCATAGATCCGCCCCTGTTGGAGCAGCTTTTCCGGAATCGAGTTCGCTGCCGGTGTTGTGTAGTCAGCACCGTTGAGTGCTGGGATCGAAACGTAGGTATAGCGTCCGATGCTTTCGAACGGACCTTGGTCTTTCCCCGTCCCGTTCCGGATGTAGCGCAACTGCTGCGTGCCATCGCCGGCAACAAAGAACGTCTCCTGATTGACCGAATCAATCGGATCACCATTGACGTCGTACTTGTACACTCTCGTCGTCACATTTGCTTCAGTATGACCCCAGTAGTTCCCACGAAGGGTATCAACTCCGCCATAGCCAATACCGGTGATTCCAGCCAGCACTCCTTTGGTGTTCGGTGCATCCGGCAAGCGGATCAAAAAGCGAGCGGTATTGTCGTAGATCGAGTTTGCTGCAACGCTATAGGTGGTCGAAGGCACTGGACCGATCACTTCGCCATAGATAATCGCACCAGCAAGATCACTCGATGCGGGGTTATACGTTTGGTTAGCAAGCACAACGTACGGACCGGTGATGACATTCTGTTCTTGACCAACCTGCGAGGTTGCAGTATTATTGGCAACAAAGCACCGAGCCATCACCAGCTTGAGGTCGTAGTTGTCCGAGTAGATGACCGCACCGCTATAAGCTTGCTGATTCTGGAAACGTACGCGGTTGAAGAAGACCGAGTCCACTCGTCCGGCGCGCGCAGGAACGATTTGATCGAGGATGTAGATAGCGCCACCGAGTCCAGTACCATTTTCTTGCAGGACCGGACCACCAATTGCAGCATCGGGACCGCTGGTTGCGCCAGTACCTGGGTGAGTGATGGTGATATTGCCTTGTTGCGTCCAGCCGCTTCCCATACGATTGGGATTCGGGTTGGCGCGGTTATCCAAAAAGCGAGTCAACATCCGGACATGGGGCGGAATGGTCTCGTTTGGATCGAACGTAAACGGAGGATCGTAGGAGCTGAATCCTGTAATGAATGCAGGATTGGAACCATAGCTCACTTGATCGAGATCGGTCACAAACACACGCTGGAAGATACCGCCAACAGGGGTGCCGGCAGCCGATGGCTTGGGATTGACCAATGCGATCGCACCTCCGTTACCCCACTGCGCGATATTTCCGCGGAACTCACAGGCTTTTGTCGTTTGCAACTCACCGTTGAGAACGTAGATCGCGCCACCGCCACGGACATTAGCGCGGTTAGCACTATCAACACTTTCCCCGACGCGGTTGTTGTCGAAAATGCAGCGCACGTGACGAATGTAGTTATACTCCGGCTGCACCATCGTGCTGCGGAAGTGTGCCGCAACAGCGCCGCCGGAATAGCCGGCAGTATTGCCAGAGAACTCAATCATATGAGCGCTGGTATAGCCAATCAGCGTGCCACTGATGACGCCACCGGCTCCATAGACCAAGTAGTTGCGCCGAGTAAAGATTGCTCCGCCATCATAGGTGGCAGTGTTATTCTGGAATTTGATGTTGTAGCCCAGGTTCCGCACTTGAATATTCTGTGCATCCGAACCGCCGATATGGGGCGAGGGCTGCGCATCGTAGCTCACGTTTTCTGCAACGTAGATCGCACCACCCCGTGCCGACTGGTTGCTGGTCATGTACATCGGAACAGGGACTTGCGTACCACCACGCAACACCAGCCGACCTGCGGTCGAAGACATGTAGACGGCACCACCCTGATTCACCGCAGCTGCGTTGTAGTCCGTAACAAACGGTGTCTCGGTCATATTCGAGCGATAGCGACCCGTTGTCACCAGGCTGGTGTATCCGGTCACATACACCGCACCACCCCGTGCACCATTGGTGCCAGTGACTTGCTGATAGTTGGTTACCTTGTTACCGTCAAAAATCACGTAGTCGTAGCCTTGGAAATCATTGACGCCAAGCCCAACATGAATGCCCCAACGACCGGCCATATACACCGCCCCACCGAAGGCATCGTTTTTGTACGCCTTGTTGGGATTGGTTTCAATTGGTGCTGGCGCTTGCTCATCATCACGAACGATGATGAACGTACCATTTTGGGTCACCACTGTATCAACCCGAACGCGCGCATTGATCACGCGGTTTTGTGCAAACGTCAACTGACGGATACGGCCAAGGTAAATAGCCAGACGTCCATCATCGAGCGACTGCCGGTAGGTGTCCTCCAGCTCATTGATCGTGCCATCGTAGAGGTTATCATGAGCACGTACATAGTTGGTGCTACTTGGCTGGTTATCCCGCCGCGGCGGAGGAAGCAGTGTCGAGGTATTGGCTGCATTTTGCTCGAAGAGGTACTGGTTGACGATATGGCTCGGGCGCGGCGGACTCATCGCAGCACCCACATCGGCAGGCAGGTACGACGCTGGCAACGCATTATACTGGGTTGCACCTGTTCCTGTCGAGATTGACGGATAGAACACGTTGTTCACATCAAACGGCGCTTGGAGGAACTGCACCGCACCACCATGGTAGCGCGCAGTATTACGGGTAAAGTTGCAATTGACCAGCCACGTCCGCGAGGACAGAATCGACAGCGCACCACCAGACCCTTGCGTCATCGCAACCAATTGTCCATTAACCGAGGCGGGGTTGCTGACATCACCCGCAGCTGTCTGTTGGTAAATGTTCACACGATCAACCGTGGTGTCCTTGCGGAAGTTATCGAAGTCGCAGTCACGGAAGAAAGCAGTCCGTGCACCAGGCAGGATGATGATATGCCCCCATTCGCGAGCAAGGTTTGTTCCAACGCCAACGAAACGGATGCGATCACGCCCCGGACCACCGATGCTGGGGTCTTGGTTGTTGAAGCGGCGCCATGGCTGGGTCCGAATCAGTGGATCCAGCGACGGATTTTCCAGCCGTGCAGTAATCCACATGAGCGCATACTCGTAGGGGACAACGAACTTGGTGTTGTAGTAGGTGTTGGCACCAACCACCGTTGGGGTATTGTACAGGTACAGTTGCCCACTTGGCGGCGGCGGAGTACCGGATGGATTGACCGCCGTTGGCCACTGCACATACACTGCGCCTTGAGCATTGTACGGCAGCGGCGGCAGGTTCTCGATCCGTCGCGTGAGTGTATCGAGAATCACGTTGTAGGTGATGTCGTACTTCTGCGAATGGATCGTCGGCTCGATTTGCGTGGTCTTAGCAATCACCGACACATTGAGGAAGTACGCCGGGTCGGAATAGTCGTAGCACGTTCCACCGCCCGGACGGGGGATGGTCTGGTAGTTCGGCGGATTAGTGAAGTTATAGGCCGCACGGGCGCGTCCGTCGGCGATAATGCGACCGCCGGTGGAATCAATGATGCGCCCATTGGGCAAGAACTCCACGCGCGTGCCCGGCTCGATAATGAGTGTGCCGGCAATCACGTAGTTCCCGCTGACGCGGTAGAGCGTGTCGCGGACGAAAATGCGGACGTCATTGACACCGACGCGTCCGGAAACGTCCCGTATCGGCAATTGGGCGAGTGCAGTGCTCGCCGCCATCGTCGCAAAGAGCGCAACCAGTGCACTCAATCGAAACCAACGAAGCATACGACCTCCGAAAGTGTAAAACGTTGCTGTCACATTCATTGCAGTTTGCGTTCGGTTTATTGAACTATTTTGTGCGTTCGTCCTGCAGATTCTTCTACTACTGCGCACCACCGCAAAATGGGCGCGCTCAATATTCAACAACCGTGCCAAGTCTGGCAAGCCCAGCTTTGGCATCGGCAGCATATTCGGAAAACTCAAATTCCGCAAGCAATGCCTTGTAGAGGCCGATTGCTTGGTCTTTGTTGCCGGCTTTTTCGTAGCACTGTGCAGCAAAGAGGGTGTATTTGTCTTTTGCACCAATCTGTTCGGCATCGGGCAGGATTGATTCGTAGAGTGCAGCGGCCTCTGCCAACTGGTTCTGCTGCTCTTTGCAGGCAGCACGTCCGGCAATTGCGCCGATCCGCACCAGGGGAGCATCCGAACCTTCCGCTTGCTCGAAGTAGCGCTCGGCTTCCTGGTAGCGCTTGCGGTCGAAGTAAATATGCCCAGCGTAGAGCGCTGCGGTCTTCCCAGCCGCGGTGCCGCTGTAGGTATCGGCGATTGCCAACAAGCCTTGAACAGGCTCGCCCCGGACAGTCTTTTTGGGATCACCGTTGAGTGCTTCGTCGTACTGCTGAGCTTCAAGGTACGGCAGGACGCGACTGAGCGCCAAACTTGCTTCCGCCTCACGCTCCTGCGCCCAGGAGTGCCAGAGCGCATAGGCTGCGACCGCAAGCCCAACTACAACGAGCGCCAGCACGCCATACCGCACGCGGCGATCATTCCACGCACGCTCCAACCACGGCGGCAACGCAACGGCTGCCACCGGTTGCTCAACAGCGCTGGTCGGTTCTTGAACTGGTGTGGTAGCTTCTGCCATTGTTACACGGAGGTTTCCACATTGCGCCCCTGGAGGGGCAAATCCATTGCTGCCTGCAGACTCGCGCGCCCGGAGGGACTCGAACCCCCAACCTTTGGAACCGGAATCCAATGCTCTATCCATTAAGCTACGGGCGCGGCGTTCCGCAACGCAAATATACGGTGCCTCTCCACGCTCTGGATGGAGTCGGCTTCAAAAAAATTCTTGCTTCCGCTCACTTTGCTTACCACCTTTTGTGCAACATTCCCCACACTGTCAGATTTTCTTCACACATCGAAGCTGACACTGCACTGCCCGGCACGCGCACCAACTCCAGCGGAAGAGTCCACCCATACCGCCGTCACACTTGATTGTAGCATGCCACAGCCAGCACCTCTGCTGCATCCACACGACCACCACGCATGAATGCTGCGTATTTTCGCGCCAATCCTTCCACAGCAGGTGGCACACATCCGCATGAACCACGACAAGATTCTCTTCGATGGCATCACGTTCGACGACGTGCTGCTCCTTCCGCGCTATTCCGAGGTGCTGCCACGCGAGGTATCGCTCCGCACCCGCCTGACGCGCGGCATCGAGCTGAATATTCCGATTGTCAGTGCTGCCATGGACACCGTCACAGAATCGGCTATGGCGATCGCACTGGCGCGTGCCGGCGGCATTGGCATCATCCACAAGAACTTGAGCATTCTCCACCAAGCCGAGGAAGTCAGCAAAGTCAAGCGCAGCGAAAGCGGGATGATTCGCAATCCAATCACCTTGACGCCCACACACACCATTAGCGATGCCAAGCGCATTATGGTGCGGTATGGTATTGCTGGCATCCCCATCGTGGACGCTGCCGGACGATTAGTCGGCATCTTGACCAACCGCGACCTGCGCTTTGTCGAGGATAGCTCGCTGCCCATCGCGGACGTCATGACGCGGGACAACTTGATCACCGCTCCCCTTGGAACAACGCTCGACGACGCCGAAGCCATCCTCCAACAATACCGCATCGAGAAGCTGCCCGTCGTTGACGAGCGCGGCATCCTCTGCGGACTGATCACGTTCAAAGACATTCAGAAAAAACGCCGCTACCCCGATGCATGCAAGGACGACCAAGGACGGTTGCGCGTCGGTGCCGCCGTCGGCATCGCAGCCGACACGCTCGAGCGCGTTGCTGCCCTGGTGGAAGCCGGCGCCGACGTTATCGTCGTTGACACTGCGCATGGACATTCCCGGGGAGTGCTCGAGATGGTCGAGCGTATCAAAGGACGCCACCCTGCACTGCCGATCATTGCAGGCAACGTGGCAACCGCCGAGGGGGCAGAAGCGCTCATCGCTTCCGGTGCCGATGGCGTCAAGGTCGGGGTTGGACCGGGTTCAATCTGCACCACACGCATCATCGCCGGAGTTGGGGTTCCCCAGCTCAGCGCCATTATGAGCGCCGCCGAGGTCTGCCAGCGGGAGGGCGTTCCTCTCATCGCCGATGGCGGCATCAAGCAAACCGGCGATATTGCCAAAGCCATTGCTGCCGGCGCCGACTGCGTCATGATGGGCAACATGCTCGCTGGCCACGAAGAATCCCCTGGCGAAAAGGTACAGTACGAAGGGCGAATCTTCAAAGTCTACCGGGGAATGGGGAGCCAAGGCGCAATGATAAGCGGTTCAGCAGACCGGTATTTCCAGGACGTCGAAGACGATCTTGCCAAGCTCGTTCCCGAAGGCATCGAGGGACGTGTGCCCTTCAAAGGTTCGGTGGCCGATACCCTCTACCAAATCGTCGGTGGATTGCGCGCTGCCATGGGATACTGCGGCTGCGCAACGATCGCCGAGCTCAAAGCCAACGGTCGCTTCGTCCGCATCACCCCCGCCGGACTGCGCGAGTCGCATCCACACAATGTGGTCATCACGAAGGAATCGCCGAACTACTTCGCGTAAGGGTTCACCACCGCATCACGTCACGGACGGCAGCCACAATATCTTCGACGCTCAGCAGAATGGCGTTCTCGAGCGGCTTGGCGAACCCAACCGGACAGTCCTTCGAGGCGACGCGCCGGACCGGCGCATCCAACCATCGGAAGCATTCATCTTGAATCGTCGCAGCAACCTCGCCCCCAAAACCTCCGGTCAGGTAGTGCTCGTGGGCAACCACCGCACGACCTGTCCGCTTGACTGCATCGCACACCCTGTCGCGATCCCACGGACGCAACGAGCGAAGATCAATCACCTCCACCTCGATCCCGTCGGCGGCCAACTGCTCGGCTGCCTTCAAGGACCAGTGCAACGCGTTGCCGTAGGAAACAAGCGTTAGGTCCCGGCCCGGGCGCCGAACCCGTGCCTTCCCGAACGGAATCAGGTAGTCATCCGGGGGCGTCGGCGCGCTGGCGGGACGGTAGTTGTAGAGAAACTTCGGCTCGATGTACATGGTCACGCCCTGCGACCGAATCGCCGTCCGCATAAGCCCAACGGCATCATCAGCAAATGCCGGACAGACCACCCGAATCCCTGGCAGATGGGCAAAAACTGCATCCAAACACTGCGAATGGTATAGCCCGCCCTGAATGTATCCGCCACTGGCAAGACGAATGACAATGTTCGGCGTGAACTGTCCGCGGGTTCGCCAGTAATCGTGCGAACACTCGATGAGCTGCTCCATTGCCGGCCAGAAGTAATCGGCAAATTCAGCACCCTCGATGACGACGCGAATGTCCTCCCGGTAGCGGCAAAAACCATTGGCGGTCCCGACGATGTAGTCTTCCGCAATCGGAGCATTGAAGATTCGCTCGTTGCCGAACTCGTCGAGCATTCCTTTGACAACGTTGAAAATGCCCTGCTTGTTCTTCGATGCCACATCCTGCCCCCACAGGAACGTATGCGGATTGCGGCGGAACTCCTGCTTGAGCGCATAGTTGATTCCCTCGCGGAGGGTCATCGCGGGTGCGTTGGGATCGAACTGCGCGCGCTCCTCGCTGGGATCGTCGGCACCAATGATCGCCGGCGGAACGATGAACTGGTGCCACGACTGGGGATCCGGATCAGCAGCCGCTTCGGCACGCTCGGCAGCATCGGCAATGGTGGCCATGTTCTCCTGCTCGATGGCAGCAAGTTCCTCCTCGGTGGCAATTCCTTCCTGGAGGATTCGTTCGCGGAAGAGGCGCAGCGGATCGCGTGCCTTCATCGCCTCGATTTCTTCCTTGCTGCGATAGAGCTCGTGATTGTCCGAATTCGAATGCGATCCAATCCGGTCGCAGTCGGCGTGTACCATCGCCGGTCCGGCGCCGGAGAGAACATACTCGGCAGCACGCTGCATGGCGCGGTAGGAATCGAACACGTCCCGCCCGTCGCACTTGACAATGAGCAAATGCCGAAAACCCACGAAGTTGTCCGACACATCCGGATTAGCCGTCTGCTCCTCGACGGGGACCGAGATGCCGTACTTGTTGTTCTGGATCACAAAAATCACCGGCAGTTGCTCGCGCGATGCACCGTTGACCGCTTCGTAGAAGTAGCCCTCCGAACATGCCGACTCACCGCCGGAGTAGATGACCAGTTCATCGCCCTTGTACTTTTTGATGGCGCGAGCGGTCCCGGCTGCGTGTTGCGCATGGTTGCCCGTGCACGAACTCACGTTCTGGATGCGGATCGAGGGTTTGGCAAAGTGGTTACTCATGTGCCGTCCGCCGCCGGCAACGTCAGCATCCTTACTCAAGCCGTTGAGAATGATTTCGTAGGGCGTAATTCCTGCCGATAGCGCAGTGATGAGGTCGCGGTAGTAGGGGAAGAGGAAATCCTTGCCCGGACGGAAAATCTGCCCAATGGCAAGTTGAATGCCGTCGTGTCCGGCGCAGGGTGCGTGGTACGACCAGCCTTTGGCCATCTTCAGGTAGGTCGCCGCTTTTTCGTCCAGCTTTCGCCCCAGATGGTTGAGCGCGTACCATCGCAGAATGGTCTCCCGATCGAAGCCCGAAACATCGAAGCGCGACCGAATCACGCCGGCTTCAACCGAGGACGAACCATTGGTCACCGAAGGGGACGGGTTGGCAGGTGCTTTCGCTGACCGTGCAGCTTTTTTCGAGGATGATTTCGATGAACGACTTGGCATAGGGGATACAACAACAATGGTTACTTTCCATCCAGTGATGGGGCAGTGCGCGGCTTGGCAATCGACCGCCGCCGGCGCGGTTCATTGACGAACGTAAGCCAATTGTAGGGGTCCTGGCCATCGCGGACAACCGCAGCAAAGCGCTCCAGGATCGCCCGCGTGATCGGACCAACTGTGCCCGTGCCTACCGGGATACGATCAACCGAACGCACCGGCGTAATTTCGGCTGCCGTTCCGCAGAGAAACAGCTCATCGGCAACATACAGCATCGCGCGCGGAATCACTTGCTCGACAACGCGCAGTCCCAGTTCGCCGGCAAGCGTCACCACCGTGGACCGCGTAATGCCCGGCAGAATAGATGCCGCTATCGGTGGCGTATAGAGCACACCATTGCGGACGATGAAGACGTTCTCGCCGCTGCCTTCGCTGATATTGCCATTGGTATCGAGCGCTAATCCTTCGTCGTAGCCGTTCCGCTGGGCTTCGATGCGCACCAGTTGCGAGTTCATGTAGTTAGCCGCAGCCTTCGCCACCGTCGGGAGTGTATTGCCCTGGATCCGTGTCCAGGAGGACACGCAGACGTCCACGCCATGTTCGAGCGCCTCGTTGCCGAGGTAGCGCCCCCATTTCCAGGCAGCAATGACGACTTCGACTGGTGAGCCAAACGGCATAAGGCCCATTTCTCCATAGCCACGGAACACCAGCGGGCGGATGTAGCAATGACTCAGCTTGTTGCGGCGAAGCAATTCCACCGTCGCTGCTGCTAACTGCTCGGTCGAGTAGGGCAGCTCGGTCGAGTAGATTTTGCAGGAATCCTCCAGCCGTCGCAAGTGGTCGTGCAGGCGGAATATGGCCGTCCCTCGCCGCGTGCGGTATGCCCGAATGCCTTCGAACCAACTGGAGCCATAGTGCAGCGCGTGGGAAAGGACGTGCACGGTTGCTTTGTCCCACGGGATAAAGCGCCCGTTCATCCAGATTGTGCGAGTTTTCGGAATCGGCATAGGAGGATGCTCCACGTGGTGAAACAAGCTGGGTCTTACCGCGGCACCGCATCCGGACTGCCGAGCCGTTCCAACAAGAGTTGGCGGACCAGCGCCGGATTTGCCTTGCCATCGGAATACTTCATCACCTGCCCAACCAGAAAGCCGAGGACATTGGTCTTGCCACTGCGCCACTTGGCAATGGTGTCGGGGTTCTCGCTGAGTGCACGCTCAACCAATTGTTCGATGAGGGCAGTATCGGAAACTTGCACCATACCGCGCTCGGCAACCAGTGCTTTGGGCGATGATGGCTGCACCAGCAGTTCGGCAAACAGTTCTTTGGCGATCCGGCTGGAGATGGTTTGCGCTGCCTGAAGCTCGACTAATTCGGCAAGATGCTCAGCACCGATGGGAAAGTCCTCGATGCCGATCTTGCGCTCACCGAGCACACGAAGCACTTCGGTCATGATCCAGTTGCTAACAAGCTTGAAGCGTTCCGGCGAGGGCTCGATCAGATGCTGGCAGGTGCGCTCGAAGTAATCCGCAATGGGGCGCTCGGCAACGAGCACGCCGGCATCGTAGGCAGGAAGCCCGTACTGCTGTTGCAAGCGTCGCTTGCGGGCAAGCGGGAGCTCGGGCAATTCGCTGCGAACGCGCTCGATCCACTCGGCACTGACAACCACCGGCACAAGGTCTGGTTCGGGGAAATAGCGGTAGTCGTGCGCGAACTCCTTGGTCCGCATGGGACGCGTCCGCTGGGCTGCCGCATCCCACATGCGCGTTTCTTGTTCGATGGTGCCGCCGCGCTCGAGCACGGCAATATGCCGCTCGATTTCGTACGCAAGCGCTTTTTCGATGTTGCGGAACGAATTGAGATTTTTCACCTCCGTCTTGGTGCCGAACGTACTTGCTCCGCGCGGACGCACCGACACGTTCGCATCGCAACGGAGCGAGCCTTCTTCCATGTTCCCATCGCAAATGCCCAAGTACATGACGATCTGCCGAATCGCCTGCACGTAGAGGACCGCTTCGCGGGGGGAGCGGATGTCGGGTTCCGACACGATCTCGATGAGTGGCACTCCGCAGCGGTTGAGGTCCACCAAGGTTTCGATATCCATGTCGTGGATGGATTTGCCCGCGTCTTCCTCCATGTGGATGCGGGTAATGCCGATGCGCTTGGTGGAACCGTCCTCGAGTTCGATTTCGAGGGCGCCGGCGTAACAAATCGGATCGTCGTACTGCGAAATCTGGTAGCCTTTCGGCAGGTCAGGGTAGAAGTAGTTCTTGCGTGCAAAACGGGAGCGCGGACGAATCTGGCAACCGGTTGCCAACCCCATGCGGAGCGTCATCTCGACCACAGCCCGATTGAGCACGGGCAATGCACCCGGATGCCCCAAACACACCGGACACACGTTCGTATTCGGCGCAGCACCGTACTGGGTCGAGCACCGGCAGAACGCTTTCGTCGCGGTCCGTAGTTGGGCGTGCACTTCCAGCCCAATGACGGCTTCGTAGTCCATGGGAATTGGCATAGCGTCGGGAAACCAGTCACGTTCGCACTATTGGGATGTGGTGCAAAAGTACGAAGCGCCCTCTGGCGGGCAGGCACGCACGCTCTGCCGAGCGTATCTTTGTTCCTACCCAAGCAACATTCAAACGGTTAGGAGGTCTGCCATGAAACGCGCCATGCCATGGATTACTCTCGTGGGCCTACTCATCGCTGGCTGTAGCAGCATCCGCGAACCGATTGCCGGACCAGACGTCCCGGCGCCGCCGGGTTATGCTCCGGTCTTTATCACCAGGACTGCACCCTACCAAACCGCGGTCCACGCTCCGTTTGTTATGATCAGTCGTGCCCAGATGAAAACCAGCCAAGCAGTACGGCTGATGGCGCATGTGCTCGATTCAAGCGGTGTGCTCTACACCGGTATTGGCTCGAAAGCATGGCAAAAACTCATCTGCGAGGTCACCACCGAGATCAACGGTCGGACGGTACCACTGCAGTACCGTTTGACCGAATACACTGCAGCGACAGCCGAACAGGCTGCTTTTGTCTTGGTACTCGACCACAGCGGTTCGATGGGTCAACAGCGGGCACTGGCCCTGCAGGATGCTGCCCACGCGGTCATCGCACAGAAGCGCCCCAACGATGAGCTGGCCATCGTCAAATTCGACGACCACATCGAAGTCGAATCGGCACTGTCGGCATCGCAAACTGAATTGAAAGGGAGGCTCCGCCGAGTAGGACTCCACGGATTTGGCGGCTTTACCGCAATTGCCGACGGTGCATATACAGCGCTCAACCTCCTTACTACCAGCCGTGCACCAAACAAGGCGGTCATTATCGTTACCGATGGCTACGACAACAAATCACGCGTTCATCTGGACTCCCTCATCGCTCGCGCACGGACGGCCAATATCCCGATTTGCACCGTCGGGTTCGGCTATGGCATTGACGAGGACTATCTGCGAGGTATCGCAACAGCAACAGGTGGCATGTACCAACGCATCTATCGAACCGATGAATTCCGCCTGGTGCTACCGAGCATTTATACGCTCTTCGAGCATTTTCTGGCGCTCGACGTGATGCTGGAACATTACGGACTGCACCGTATCCGCATCAAGCTCTGCCCGCCTGCACCCGCGACCCCAAGCACCGCCGAAATCATGCTCGATAACACGCCGGATATCGGCACCATCGGAGTGCTCGCCGTGTACTTCGACCACGATAGAGCAGAACTCAAACCCGAATCCAAACCAGCGCTGGACAATATCGAATCGCTGATGCGCGCCTATCCAGTGATGGTCATCCAATTGCGTGGCCACACCGATAGTACCGGCAGCACCGAATACAATCTGCGCCTGTCTGAGCGCCGCGCCGCAGCAGTTCGTGCCGAGCTTATCCGGCGTGGTATTGAGGACAGTCGCATCACTGCAATTGGGCTGGGCTCCTCGCAGCCCATCGCCGATAATCGAACGCCCGAAGGACGCGCGCAGAATCGCCGAACAGAATTCGTGATCCTGCAGAAATAGCTCGCCTGTCCAGCATAGCAGGACGAGCACCCAGCGAAAGGGTCAGGTCCGCTCCGGTTGTCAGAACGCTTACTTGACCAACTGCATCTGCTTGGTTGCAACCACGCGACCATCGAAGAGCAAGCGGTACTCATACGTGCCCGAACTGAGCAAGCCCATCTCGAGCGTCACGCTGGCCCACTGCTCCCGAGCCGGCAGCTCAATGGTGCGAACGGTCCGTCCCATTGCATCGCTGACTTCGAGCTGAGCACGCCCAACGCCACTGGGTACGTAGTACGGGATGGTCGTCGTGCCGTCGTGAGGATTGGGGATGTTCTGCCCTAACCACTGGCCATCGAGGCGGACGGTGGTGGTAGCCGCGCCTGCGGTGATGGGCTGTCCAGCGGCGAGCTGCTCGATCATCGTGCGTAGCTGCGCCAGTTCGGCGCGCAGCTCTTCGTTGCGGCGGTTCTGCTCTTCGACGCGAGCGCGCAGCTCCTCATTGCGGCGGTGCTCTTCCTTGAGCGCTTCGACCAGCAGTGCCGTCAAGCGGCTATAGTCCATGCCTAAGTACTCGCCCGTCTTTGGGTCGCGGTCCACAACTTCCGGTACTATCGGCGCAACGTCCTCCATCACAAACCCAATATCCCGCGTGCCACCGTACTGCGGCTTCCACCGAAACCGCACCCCCTGCAAACGCAACACCTTCCCCAAAGCATCTGCCAGCGGCTCGATGTCGTCTTTCCACGCACGCGAGGAGTAGTTTGCGTACCCTTGCGCACGAATCCGCCCAACGTTGGTTGCTGAATTGTTTGGCAAGTCTATGCGGTAGGATGGCGCGCCGGTGAAAAACGCCAACTTCCCATCGGGCAGAAGTCGCATCTTGACCGTGTCGGTGCCGCTCGAAGCATTGGTGCGGAACTGGATTTCGGCATTCTCATTCTGCCGCAGTTGGATGTTGGTGCCGCTCAGCTCGATGAGGAACCCATCGCTTGCCGTGTTGCCCGTGGATGAATTGACAAACTGCAGACTACCAGCAGCAGTGACGCGCATGCGTTCGGTGTTGCCCGTGCGAATAACCAGCGGCTGGCTGTCGGTTGTGCCCAGGAAGTTTGTGGAGGGGTCGGTGCTACTATTGCCGGTGAGAGACCAACCACTACCTCCAGCAGGAGACTGCCACTGTGCGGATGTACCATTCCATGTGAGCACCTGACCAGTGCTTGGGATGTTGGTGTAGAGCGTCACTGTTCCGCTCAAATCTGGCAGCGTCCATACGCGATCAGCCGTAAGCGTCGGTGAAGCAAGGGTGAGGGCATAGGGTCCACTTGTTCCGGCGAAGCTGATGAGCCCACCGCTGCCGCTATTGGCTACGACCAGTGCGGCTGCTGTGTTGTCATTGGTCACAATAGCTGTGGTGGTTGCAGCAGAAAGGCTTCCCAAGATCGTCGTGCCGCCGACCACCAAATCGGTGCCAACCGTCAGCGACTGACCAACAGCAAGACTTCCATCAGTGCTGAGGGTATTGGTGACCCCGGGGTTGATTGCGATGCTGCCGCTCCGGCTAAGCGTGCCGGCGCCGTCATCGCTGAGCGAACCATCTACCAGCGCCGAACCGCTCCATCGTGGGATCGCACCAGTGGTCGTGACAGAAACCTCTGGGTCTGTTTCACCCACCGAGATGCTTGCCCACTGCGGCACACCACCTTGCGTGACGAGCACTTGCCCTTCCGAACCTGCCGCAAGCTTACTCACTGCGATGGCTGCTGTGCTGCTGATGTCGGTGTTGGTGATTGTCCCGTCGGCGATCTTCGCACTTGTCACCGCACCACCAGCAAGCTCGGTCGTGCCGACTACCCCGCTGCCAAGTTGCAGGTTGTTGTACGGGCCGCTGACGTCGCCGCTGAACGTTGTGCTTGTCGTCAGGTCGTCGCTGGGGTCATCATCTACAAGTTGCCAGCTAAGCAGGCCGCCTGCATCGGTGCGTAGCACGCCACCGGCAGTGATGGATGCAGGCAGGGTGTAGGTGATGTTTGCTGATTGCGCTTGGGCACGGAAGGCGGTGTATTCAGACCCCGACCCCGATGGCTCTTGGAAGCGGAGTTCGCGTGCGGTGTTGTCGGTGTTACCGAGTGCCACATAGCCACTGGTGATGCTCACATTGCCGGATGCATCAATCCGGAATCGTTCGGTACCGGCAGTTGCAAGGCCCAACTGATTTGCGCCTGGACTAAACATGCCGGTCGAAGCACTGTTTGTGAAGCGGTATGCTGGCGTGCTTGCCGAACCATCGGCACTTCGGTAGCCATCGGCGCGAATGCTTCCATCCACACGGAGTTTTCCATCGGCAGTAACGTTGCCAATGACAACCGTCGTCGAAGCAGCACTGGCAAGCCGAACCGAACCGGTAACGTCGAGCGAGACACTCGGCGAAGACGTCCCCACGCCAAGCCGCGCATTGGTGTTGTCCCAGAATAGGTTACTGCTGCCGGTCAAGGCCGATCCATCCCAGAATGCCACCTGGCCGGTGCTGAGCGTGCCGACCTGTGGGTCGGTCTCAGCCGATGATACCAACGTCGAAGGATTTACCCACGACAAGTTCCCCGAACCATCGGTCTGCAACACACCACCTGCCGTAACACTGGCGGGTAACGTGTACACAATGTCACTGGTTTGAGTCTGGGCACGGAAGGCCGTGTAGTTGGCGCTGCCGTCGCTGCTTGTAGAAGGTTCGTAAAGCCGGAGCTGACTTGCCTGGTTGCGCACGTTGTAGAGCCACAGGTCCACGTCCACAAAGGCGGTGATGTTGCTACTTGCGCTCAAGTCGGTTGGGATGTTCAGTATCTGGCCACTGAAGCCAAAGCTGCGATTGCCAACTTTCAGGTTGTAACCGCCAGCAACCGTAGAATATGCGCCACCGGCAGTGTTGCTGCTGCCGCCACTGACAACGCTGAACAAACCACTGGCGGTGTTACCCCCACCCCCGCTGACGACGCTGCCGCCACTGCTTGCAGTGTTGCTTCCACCACCACTGACAACGCTGAAGTCTCCGCTGGCAACTTGAGCAGCATTATCGCGATAGCTCTGTAGGTCCACGGCATGCTGGCCGCGCTGGTTGCCGCCGTTGCGCTGGATGCTCCAAGCAGGCGCACTGGTTCCCGGCGCATTGAAGCGGATAAGTTCATCGGAGGTGTTCATCAGCAACCCAACCTGTGCTGATGCTTCGGTAGTGGCAACCACGGCCACCACTACCACTACAAACCACGGTTTCATGGTAGAACAGTTAATGTGAAACATGCTATGCGGGCAAAACTAAGTCCGTGGAATGGGCACAGGTTCAAGCAAAAATTTACCGCTATCCGCCATACCCACGGGGCAGTGGGTCAGGCTTGACCAACGGTGTCAGGACGGTACGGTAGAGCTCGTGTCCATCGCGCGCGAAGCGCTCGAAGTAGCCGGTGTACCATTGGGCCAGTGTAGCACCGGCAGCCAGCACGTCTGCCAGGTGTTGACTCGAGGCAATGCCACCGGTGGCGACAATATGGAATTCGCTCGGCAGCGATGCGGCAGCCGTTCGAGCCACAACCACCCGTTCCAGCACGTCTGCCCGCAGGGGTTCTCCGCTGATGCCGCCCCCGAAGGTTCGCACAAAGTAATCGAAGACGCGCCGATCCGGCGATGCAAGGCCAAGCCGGTGGCGCTGGTAGTCGGTCGAGGTATTCCCGATGGTGATGCCGCCGAAGCCAAGGCTGCCTGCCAGAGCAACCAGTTCGGCGATCATGGCTGGATTGGCATCGGCTCCAACCTTGATGAGCACGGGCGCACCGCTGGGGCGGACAAATCGCTCGGTAATCACGCGCAGACGTTCGGCGAGCGCGTCGAAGCCGGCGGTGTCGTCTCCGGTATTTGGGCAGCTCTCGTTGAGTTCGAAAAAGTCAACGCCCGCATCGCGATAGAGCCAGAGTCCTTCGAGGAGCCGTTCGAGGGCTTCGGTGGTGTCCATGCCGGGATCGAGTGCGACACTGACACCGATGGGGAAATCTTCGTAGCGTGGGAACGTGGCGATACGGGCCGCGACGGCACGGTGGCCAGGATTGGGCAGACCGAGCCAATTCGAAGCCGCAGCGCTGTGGGGATACGGCACAAAGGGCAGGGCAATCCCGCGCCGAATGTTGCCCATGCGGGGTAGCGCTGTCGTCGTGCCAGCAAGGTAAGCGCCTGCACCCTGACGGTAGGCAAGCTCGTAGCCTTCGCCTGTTTTGAACATTCCAGCAGCATTGAACAGCGGTGCGCGAAAGCGTAGCCCCCAGAGCACCCGCCCAACGCTCGGCGGTGGTGCAAGCATGCTCGCTGGCGTGCTGGCAACCAACCAGTGGAGGGCAACCTGCCGCGCCCAGGAATAGAACGCCACCACCCATCGAGCAGGGAGCAAGCGCACAAGCAGTGGACGCACACGCGCATCCACGCACGCGACCATTTCGGCAAGTGTCATTCGTCAGCGTACCGCAGGGTGAACAGAAAACGCTCCATGGCACTGCAAACCTACGACCTTCGACCGCGCCGCCACTGGAGCGCCGGATGGCCCGTAGCATTTCGCGTTGAGCGGGGATGCTCCTCTAACTTTGGGTGCAATGTCGTATATTGCCACGTCGGCGGGAAGGACTATTTCTCGCGGCGCGGCATTAGTTCCACCACTGGCGATATGACCCATGCAGGGATGGGCATGTGGGCTGCTTGGTGTCGGTGCGGCGGTAATGCTTGCGTTGCTCCCAATGCAGGCATCACCATCGCATCCGCAGCACGGTGGGGAGGTAGCATGCTGCCAACCCAAGGCATTACCCGACGAGTTTTCCGTTCTCGACCAATCCACCTCAACCAGCGACGATGCAGCGCGCCAATTGGAACGCGCGCGGCAATACTACCTCCGTGGATTGGCAGCCCTCGAACGGCATGACACCACCAAAGCAGCCAAACTCTTCGAAGCTGCCATGGACGTGCTCAACCAACTGGCAAGCACGCCCGGCATCGAGCGCAACGAAGACTACTCCGACCTGGCGCAATCCATCATCGAGGACTACGAAAACTTCATCCGTCCCATTGACGAGCTGGACGTCAACTCGCCGCTCTTCGTCATGCGGGATCGTCTCTTCCAAGCCGTCGAGATTGTCCAATCGCCCGTTGCGGGGGTTGTCCCACCGCTGAGCGGGACGCTCTCGACGACCGTGCCGTTGGTGCAGAACGAGTACGTCAACAACGCCATTGCTTTCTTGACCAACACCGAGCGTGGGCGGACATTTTTCAAACGGGTGTTGGGGCGGATGAATCGCTTTTTCCCGCTCTTCCGGCGCATTGCCCAGCAGGAGAACGTTCCCGAAGAGCTTAGCTACCTTGCCATCATCGAAAGCGGACTCAACCCGAATGCCGTCTCGCGTGCCCAAGCAGTGGGGCTGTGGCAATTCATCCAATCAACCGGGCAGCTCTACCAACTCCGCGTGACTCAGTGGTACGACGAACGCCGTGACCCGGAAAAATCCACGCGGGCAGCCATGCGGCATCTGCGCGATCTCTACCAAGAACTTGGCGACTGGCACATGGTGCTGGCTGCCTACAACTGCGGTATCAACTGTGTCCGCCGGGCTATCAAGCAATCGGGCTTGGAGAATCCCACCTTCTGGCAAGTTCGGGACTACCTCCCGCGAGAAACCCGGAACTACGTCCCGATGTACATTGCCGCCACGCTCGTGGCAATGCAAGCGGAAGCCTATGGCTTTCACAAGGACGACATCGTCCCCGAACCCGCGTGGATCTACGATACCGTGACCATTACCGAGCCAGTCAGCCTGGGCGCAATTGCTACGTGTGCAAACACGACACTCGACACCATCAAGGCGCTCAACCCGGAACTGTTGCGCAATACTACCCCACCCAACGAACCCTACACTCTTCGCATCCCCCAAGGACGCAGTTCTGACTTTGCTCTCCGCTTTGCAATGCTCACACCGGAGGAGAAACAGCCGTGGGTTCTCCACAGCGTCGGGCGCGGCCAGACGTTGGCGCAGATTGCCGCCGATTACGACGTGCCTCTTGCTGAACTTGCTGAGTTGAACGGCGTATCCACACGCACACGCTTGCGTCGGGGGCAGGTGATTCGTATCCCGCTCAGCCCATCTTTGCCCGCTGCCGAAACAGAGATAGCAACTGATGAACAGCAGCCAACAAGCCGTTCGACTGACTCCAATCGCGCCGTGGCCGTCCCGGCCACACCAGCGGTTGCCACTGCTGCTGAGAAACAGCAGCAGTCGTCGAAGCCACCGACGTACCAGACCCACCGCGTCCAGCGCGGGGAGACGCTCGCACAGATCGCCGATGACTATGGCACAACGGTAACCGAACTTCGGCGCCTCAATCGGCTGCGGAGCTCGCGCTTGTTAGCAGGGCAGATCCTCCGCGTGCCAGCAAATACTGCGCAACAGGTTACTGCTACTGACCGCACACCCCAACCGCCATTGGCACGCAAAATCTCCCACCGTGTTCGCCGAGGAGAAAACATCGGCACTATTGCTGCGCTCTACGGCGTCCGGCAAGCAGACCTTGTCCGCTGGAATCCGCACCTGGGGAATGGCACCGTCAAAGCAGGTGAGCGCCTGGCTATCTACCTGGAACCACAGGGGAAAGGAAGCTCGCGGGCAACTCCGCGCACCATCAATCGGCTTCCCAAATGGTACACCGTCCGCAGCGGCGATACGCTCTATTCGATTGCTCGCCGTTTCGGCATTGACGTCGAGGACATTCTCGCCAAAAACAAGTTGCCCGATGCTGACCACCTCAGGGCAGGGCAACGCTTGCGCCTGCAGTAGCGTGATCGCCAATTCCCACAAAGCGCCAACTGCATACGAGTTGATTGCTACTGCCAGAACAGTTGGCACTTATTCTTGACTGCACAAGCTGTCATCACCACCATCGTTCCTTTGTGCCCCCCCCGCGTGGTGCATAGTCGGCCAGCAGTGTTTTCAGGTTGTTTCGCGCTCGAAGTAACCGTTGCTTGAGTGTATTTGCCGTGCAGCCGATCTCTTTTGCCGCTTGGATGAGGGATTGGTCATGGAGATACACCATATCAACAGCCTGACGAAGCTTCGGGGAGAGTTTTGAGATTGCTGCCTGCATATCCAGCGCGATGATAAGCCTACGCTCAGGAGTGTGTGAAGGTGGCGCGGAATTGTTGTCGCTCGGAAGCTCTGATGGTGTTTCCCGCAAGCAATGGCGTTTTTCGCGTTTGAGAAACGTGGTTGCTTCCTGAGAGAGTGCGTCCCGCAGTGCATCGAAGGTCTTGGGATAGGCCATTGCTCCTTTCATCACCTTAGCGGCAACATTCGTGATTGCCTCGGTGACCGCATCCTCGATGCTTGAGCGGAATCCACGCCAACGACGCCAAAGGAGGGGCTTGAGAACATGCCCGGCATCAATAAGCTCCTTCCACTGCTGCTCGGAAAGAGGTTGCCCTCGTGGGCAACACGCGCTGTCAGGCTCTTCCATCTGCGCCACCGTTATTCGATGCGAACCACAAACAGCGAGCCGACGAGATTGCCGTTGGAGTCAGTAATCAAAATTCGGTAGAAGCCCTGGGAGATAGAGCTTGGTAGCAGGAGAGATTCTGTTCCCGCAGGGAGATGCTGTTCCTCGATGAGCCGTCCTGAAATGTCGAAGATCCGCATCGTGGAATTCATCGAGAGTGGTGCTCGGAGGGGAACGGTATTGTCTGTGAGCAGAAGCTTCTCGGGCATTGGTACGGGTGCATCGTGCATTGCTACACTGGAGACCAAGGAACTTGTATCACTGCAGATGGCGATCGCGCGCCGATACGCATCGTGGAAGCATTCTAATCGAAACCTCTGTGGGACGCACCACCACTCTACGCCCCACATCGGGACGTAGCTGCGATTGACGTAGGGGTCATAGTACATTACAAGTCGCAGTCTGGCAACCTCGATCTCTGGGCACAGCTCCTTCCATTCACTAACTATGATGGAGTTGAAGATTCTATTGTGAAGTGAGTCAATGTCGTACCAGCTTTTGTTGATGACGCGCGAAGTGTCTTTTGGCCACTGCTTATGACCCACAACCTGAAAATTTCCGCCAGCGGAAATGACCGTGAACAGGTGGATCATTTCCTGGCTCGGGGAGAGGAAGATGTAATCCCAAACAGGCAGAGCGCCGTTTCCTTGCAGGTCGAATGTTCCAGCCGGAAGGCTGTCGGTGCGATACTTCATCCATCGAATGGAAACAAGTGCTACAGCGGTATCTCCGGTTTCCGCAATAGCGCGTTCCCGTGCGAACGAAAGCCCTTGAGCGGGAAGAAAAGGCTCATTGGGTTGCGCTGCACTAATAGCGGCAGCCAAGCAGAGAAGCACCAGTGCTGAGCGCATAGCAACACTCCTTTACTGTTGGTAGTTGAACATGTACACAGCAGAGCGGCGGTAATCTTGGTAGAGAACGTAGAGATTTCCTTCACCATCAAAGTCCGCGCTTTGTGCGCGCATACCGTCCTGGAAGCGGGGAACAAACCATTCACCGATGAGCTTCCCCGTTGCTCTGTCGTATCGCTGCCAGATGTACGGATTGCGGGAATCCTCGTAGGGGCGACCAGGTTCGTAGAGATCCCACACCAGCATGTATTCCTTCGCTGTGATGCCTACAGCAGTTGGCCATGCTCGTGCACCCGCCAGAATGCGATAGAGCTTCGTTGGGGTAGCTGGGTACCGCGCTTGTTTGGTGGGATGGACAAGCTCTGGTGCATAGTACGTTTTGATCGGACGGCTAATCCCGTCGGGGACCAGTATTACGTAATCAGTTAGCGGCTCGTGGATGATTGCTGCATCGGGGCAAGAACTCATGAGCGGATCGAACATATACCCGATACCTAAAAGTTTTTTGTTTATATCAATCTTACCACCCAGGGCCAGACATCTTCCTGTATTACGATCGAATATTGCCCAGCTTCGAGCCATTGTGTAAAATTCATCTGTTGTTGGGTTGGCTGATAATTGGGCGTCAGGACGGTAGAGATCAGGTAGGGGTACTGATTGAGGGTAGGATTTCCAAATGATGGTACCAATCAGCAGAGGAGGATCGCATATCAGAACTCGCTGAATTAGATGCAAATTATCAATAAATCCAAACCTGCCGATACTGGAGGAATCGTATTCTGGAATATGCTGGAATGGAGCGTTGCGGGAAAGATCGTAAAAAACTGTCCAGTTAGTTTTACCAATGACGATTACAGTATCTCTCTCTCTCAATTTGATATCCTGAATCTTGGCGTAAGAAATAGCTACAGTCAAGATCGAATCGGCGCAGGGGTCATAGCTCACACCACCTGCAATAAGTGCCTGAAGGTAAGACTTTTTGAGAAATGCGCGAAAAAGTGAGTCACTTCCTACTGATTGTTTCCGAAAGAATACGCTATCGATAGGCAACGGAGTGAGTATTTGATGGACCAAGTCGTATATCATACCACCGATGTGCGTGACTCCTGCTTGCGCAAAGTAAAGCCACCGCCCGCGGGAGCTAACGTGGAGCTTTGCCCATCCCAGCGGCGTGGCAGGAGTCTCCGGAATAGGGATAACAGCAGAATGCTGGGCCTGTGGGTATGCCTGCACAACCGAGTCCAGCCGATAGCCATGCGGAGCCAGAACGACGTTCTGCTTCTCTGGATGAAGAGCTGATCGGAGAGCTGGGGCAAGCGAAGTGGATGACCGTACCTGTTCGACCACTGAATCAACAGATAAGCGAGGTTGGTAAAGGTTATAGTAGTACCGCAGCTCTCCAGAACATGACCACGCGGTTAGCCAGCCAGTAGAAAATCCCGGGCCTTTGGCCACTCCGAAGATGCTAAAAAGTACTAAGTTTTGCGTGGTATCAACGATGATCGGAAACTTGAATGTGCCCGACAGACCGACATCGGTAGTCGCTCGCTCCCCTTTGACAATGCCGATCGTTGGCACGCCTTTTTTTGTCAGCTCTTCGCCAATGAGATTTGCAATGAGCACAGTGTGTCGAAAGCCAGGTTGGAGCAGTAACACTGCGACATTTCCTTCCTTGCAGGACAAATGCTCACGAATGAAATTGGCAACACGTTCTGATTGGAGCGGAAACGGCGGTGGATTTTCGACTCGCTCCGACGGACGGAGAGCTGACTGACGCAATATCTCCTGGATTTCTTGCTCTTGCTCTTCCTCTTCGTCACTGTCGTGACCAGCATATCCCCTTCCTCCAATGCTCAAACAGAAGAGCAGAAGGAGCACAAGTCCCCCACGTGCTGCAGTAATGAGAAGATTGGCTCTTTTCATCGCGGGCTCCTCGATAAAAGACCAACCGCCGTTCAGTACGCGCAAGCAAAAATACAATCGTGGAGGGAGTAGTCTGGCATGCACAGAACACTCCCTCCACAGAGCGTTTTGGTGGAACATTCCCGACGCGGCAGGGTGCTTTGTTCCCTCCACTGGGCAGCGCGCAGCAAGCACCCGAATCTGGCTACCCGCGGAGAAAACATGCCGCATCCCACAATGGTAGGTGCCGCAATTGTGTTGAATGGTTACATCGTCACCGCACAAAGCGGCTTCGGCAGAGCACTTTGACCTCTGTTGTCCAGAGGATGAACGAGCCGCTGTGGAAGTCGCGCTGGTGGATTTCCTCCAGGATGGCATCAGCTTCTTCGTGCGAGACGATCACCTCCACGCGTTGGCGCGGGACGGGCTCCTCCTCCCGTCCAAAGCTCAAGCCCGACGCCGGCGCGACCGTGTAGCCGGTAGTTCTGTGCGACTGGAGAAGTTCGGTTACGGGGGCTCTCTGCATAATTTCGTTTCTATGCGTCGTGCATCTGAGTGTCTCACCTGGCGCCATATCCTGGCAATCTGTACCATCAGCGCAATTGCACGGGTGGTGTTCCTCCTCATTGCCGAGCCGCCTATCCCCGTTGCGGAGGACTACGCCATTGCTCGGCACATCGCTGCTGGCGACGGCTTTTCCATCTACGAGCGCGGACCCACCAGCATCAAAGGCCCGCTCTATCCAACCTACCTGGCAGCTTGGCTCTGGGTGCTCGGCGAGCAAAACGGGCTTCGGGCGGCGATTCTGGTGCAGCATCTTCTCTACGCTGCAATGCCAGCGCTGCTGTTCCAGCTTGGGCGAGCAATCGCCCGGCCAACGCTCGGCACAATCGCCGCGGTGCTCTTTGCACTCCACCCGACGTATTTCTACCACGCGACAGTTGCAGAAAACACCACGTGGGTTGTTGTAATGAGCGCGCTGTGGGGGATGCTCGTCTTCCGAGAGTCTCGCTCTCCGATCGGGACTGCGCTTGCTGCTGGAGCGATCATCGGCAGCTTCATTCTCGAGAAACCGATGCTTGCGGTACCGATGGCGATGATTCTCGGCCTGCGATGGTGGCGCAGGTGGCAACAACTCACTACTGCAGCGCTCGCGGCAGCACTCTTGGTGCTGCCGTGGGCTGTACGAGGCGCTGTGCTTTTCGGGGAGCCGACGCTCACCAAATCGTATTCGAGCACGTTGACGTTTATCCATTCCTGGCTGCCCAGTATGGCAGTCCATCCTCGCTATGCGGTGCCCGATTCTGTCGAGCGAGCGCTCGATTCGCTGACGAAATTGCCCGAACGACAAGCACTCCCTGCACTGCGCTCGCTGGCGACGGACATCCTTGCGACGAAGTGGTCAATCATGCCAGAACGGACTATTGTCCACGCACTCATCTTCTGGACAATCCCACCCCGCTATTGGCAGAGCTGGTCGCTGGCATTTGTGGTAGTGCGGATCGTGCCAGTTGTTCTGTTGACAGTGCTTTGGATTTGGGGAATGGCAATTCTCTGGCGGCAGGATCGGCCGCTCCTGCTGGGTGTGCTCGGTATCGTGGCATGGGTAACGCTGGTGTACTCGCTCTACCACGTGCTCAACATCCGCTACAAGCTCGAAGTGGAGTGGCTTGAACTCTTCGTGTGCGCAGCACCACTTGTACCGAACCAATTGCGCTCCGTACATTTGTCCCGTCCCATCCTCTCACCTTCTCCAACTGAGCCAATGGTACGATCATTTGCAGCTGGCGTGCTCACCACCGCCATTGTTCTGAGCCTGACTGTCGGGGGGTGCACTTCCTCCTCATCCAGTAGCGATGGAGGCAATTCGATGTCAGCGATCGTCGGCTCGCAGCAATGGACAGCAGCACCCGGAATGATTCAAGCGACCAATGCGAACGGTGTCGTTGCACTTGGCGGGATGGATGCTTCAGGAACGGTGCAAATTCAGCTGCGAGCGGTAGGCATCAGCCAACCTGGAACAGTCCAAATTGGCGCTGGGCAGCCGCATTCAGCCACGCTAAGCGACAATGGCACCCTCTACGTGGCCAGTAACGTTGCGGGCTCGGGCACGACACTTTCACCAGACTTACCAGCTCTGAAGCCGAGGGCACGTTTTCGTTCATCGGTATCAACGCTGAATCAAAGCTTCCACGGAACGTTACCAACGGGAAGTTCAGCGTCCGGTTCAAGTAACTGCGGAGCACACGCAGAGACAAGTACGGCAGAACGCGATTCGTACTTTTGCGCAGCAGTCGCAGTGGGCGACTGTGAAGTGTAATCGCGTAGTTCAATGTTTCCAGACGCCAATGCAGAGCGTGCATACTGGTGACTACGAAGCGGTCATTGGGCTGGAAGTGCACGCCCAGCTCCTGACGGCAACGAAGGCGTTCTGCCGATGCTCGACGCAGTACGGCGCAGCGCCGAACACTAACGTGTGCCCCGTCTGCCTTGGGCATCCTGGTGCATTGCCCGTCCTCAATCGGCAGGTCGTGGAGTTCACGCTGCGCATGGGGTTGGCGACTGGCTGCACCATCCGACCGCGCTCACGCTTTGCGCGGAAGAACTACTTCTACCCCGATTTGCCGAAAGGCTACCAGATTTCGCAGTACGAGGACCCAATTTGCTACGGTGGCTTCGTCGAAATCGAGCTCGAGGACGGGACGACCAAACGTATCGGCATCACACGGATTCACATGGAGGAGGACGCCGGCAAATCCATCCATGACCACGACGTTGATACACTCATTGACCTCAATCGCTGCGGGGTGCCGCTCATCGAAATTGTTTCGGAGCCAGACATCCGTTCCCCTGGCGAAGCGGTGCTCTACCTACAGGCGATTCGGCAACTGCTCATGTACCTGGGCATCTGCGATGGCAACATGGAAGAAGGCTCCTTGCGCTGCGATGCGAACGTCTCCGTGCGGCGTCGCGGCTCAGATCGCTTCGGGACAAAAACGGAGGTGAAAAATCTCAACTCGTTCCGCAACGTCGAGCGCGCGCTTGCCTACGAAATCGAGCGACAAATTGCTGTCCTTGCGCAGGGCGGCACCATCGAACAAGAAACGCGGATGTGGGATGCCTCGAGCGGATCAACTCGCCCGATGCGCTCAAAAGAATTCGCCCACGACTACCGCTACTTTCCAGAGCCGGACCTGGTCCCGGTTGAGGTTAGCGCCGAGTGGATCGAGCGCGTCCGCGCAGAGTTACCCGAGCTTCCGCTGGCGCGGAAGCGCCGCTTGCAGGAGCAGTACGGGATTCCCGCCTACGATGCAGGCATTCTCATTGCAGAACGCTCCCTGGCTGACTACTTCGAACGCGCCTGCGGCGCGCTCCGCGAGCCATCGCCAGAGCGCTACAAACTCATCAGCAACTGGATCATGACGGAGGTGCTGCGCATTTTAGGCGAGCGGAAAATTGACATCGGATCGTTCCCCATCGAACCGGAGCGCCTTGCTGAGCTTGTCGAGCTGCAAGCGCAACGCACCATCTCCAGCCGCATAGCCAAAGAGCTCTTCGCCGAGCTGTTGAGTTCGCCTGCGCGGCCGTCGGAGCTCGTTGCTGAGCGAGGGATGGTGCAGGTCTCTGACGCAGGATACCTCGAACAGCTCGTCGAGCGTGCACTGAGCGAAAATCCCGACACCATCGAGAAGTACCGCGCAGGTAAAGTAGCGGTGCTCGGATTCCTCGTCGGTCAAGTGATGAAGTACTCGCAGGGCAAAGCCAACCCCGAGCTTGTCCGGACGCTCCTTCTGGAGCGGCTCGGACACTCGGATGCTCTTGCCCGGTAGGACGGAGCTTGTTTCACCCCTCTGGAGCGCCTACGCATGCCAATTCCAAAGACGCGCACGATCTGGATGAACGGCCGCTTTGTGCCATGGGAAAAAGCGCACGTCCACGTGCTTTCCCACGCACTGCACTACGCTTCCAGCTGGTTCGAGGGGATTCGTGCTTATGCGACAAAGCGTGGCATTGCAGTGTTTCGGTTGCAGGATCATTTGCGGCGACTGCAGGATTCCTGCAAGATGTACGCGGTCGAACTTCCCTACACACTCGAGGAACTTGAGCGTGCCACGCTCGAGTTGCTCCGGCGGAACCGTCTTGGCGCCTGTTACATTCGTCCGCTTGTCTTCCGCGGCTACGGCGAAATGGGCGTTCTGCCGCTCAACTGTCCGGTTGAGGTGGTAATCGCTGCTTGGCAGTGGGGGCGTTATTTGGGCGAGGACTCTGCTGAACGTGGAGTGGATATCTGCGTCTCCTCGTGGACGCGCCCGTCGAACAACGCACTCCCAGCGATGGCGAAAGCAGCAGCGAACTACCTCAACTCGCAGCTTGTCAAGATCGAGGCTGCCCGTCATGGGTACGCCGAGGGGCTCACGCTCGACGAGCACGGAAATTTGAGCGAAGGCAGCGGCGAGAATGTCTTTCTCGTTCGCGATGGGACGCTCTACACACCGCCGCTTGCCGCATCAATTCTCCCAGGGATCACACGAGCAACTGTCGTTGAGCTGGCACGCGACGAAGGAATCCCCGTCGTCGAGCAAATCATTCCGCGGGCGATGCTCTACGTTGCCGACGAGGTCTTCTTGACCGGAACAGCAGCAGAGATTACGCCGGTGCGATCAATCGATCGTATCGCAATCGGGAGCGGAACAGTCGGCCCCGTCACGCGTGCGATCATGGAGCGCTTTGCCCGTATCACCCGCGATGGCGAGGATCCTTACCAGTGGCTGACATTCGTCAACAAATCGAGTGCTCGTGCGTCCAAACGCACGCGTTCCAGCCAGACAGTCAACAGTAAGTAGCACCATCATCCCCACCCGGAACATGCCAAGCCGTTCAAAGTCGAGCCGAACGAAAAAATCTTCACCTGCTCCAGTACCATCCCCAACGAATGGGTCGTCCAGCCGAACCGCTGAGCATTCGCGCTTTGATTTTACCGGCTTTGACCGTGAGACGATCCTCCGCTGGTACAAGCTCAACCATCTCGGACGAAAGCTTGACGAAAAAGCTGCCACGTACCTGAAGATGGCGAAAGGATGGTCCTACCATGCACCGTGCGCAGGGCACGATGGGATTCAGCTCGCCATTGGGCAAATTTTCCGTCCCGGGAAGGATTTTCTCTTCCCCTACTACCGCGATTTGATCACAGCGCTCTCGGCAGGCATTACGCCCTACGAGGTCATCCTCAACGGGCTGAGCAAGGACGCCGACGTTGCCGGCGGCGGTCGGCACATGAGTAACCACTTTGCCAAGCCTTCGATTCGAATCCAGAACGTCAGCTCCTGCACAGGAAACCACGCCCAACATGCCGCTGGTACCGCACGCGCCATCAAAAAGTACAAGGGCGATGAGCTGGTCATCTACTCCGGCGGTGAGTCGGCATGTTCGGAGGGCTACTTCTACGAAGCAGTCAACGGTGCATCGCGCGAGCAACTGCCGGTGATTTTTGTGATCCAGAACAACAAGTTCGGCATCTCTGTCCCCGTCGAAGAGCAGACAGCCAACCCCGATGTATCGGACAACTTCGTCGGCTTTCGTCATCTGCTCATCATCAAGTGCGACGGGCGCGATGTCTTCGACTCGTACCGTGCGATGAAGAAAGCTGCTGAGTACGTCCTTTCAGGCGCAGGGCCGGCGATGGTGCATGCCGACTGCGACCGGATCGGCTCGCACTCGAATTCCGACAATCACGAGCTCTACCGCTCCAAGGAAGAAATCGAAGCAATGAAGGCGCGCGACCCGCTAAAGAACTTCCGCCAGCGGATCCTCGAGGAGGGCATCGCCAGCGAGGAAGAGCTCCAGGCACTCGAGCAAGAGAACATGGCGGAAATCGCAGCTGCAGCAGAGAAAGCCGAAGCTGCGGCTGATCCAGATCCTGCTTCGTGGAAGGACTTCATCGTGCCTCCGGCGATCATTGACTACAACGATCCGAGCGAGGAACAGGCTGTCTTTGATCCGAACGCGCCGATGCTCACACTCCGCGAGGGGATCAACTACGCGCTCAAGCAGGAGTTCCGCCGCAACCCGCATACGTTCCTGTGGGGCCAGGATGTCGCCTCGAAGAACAAGCAGGGCATCTTCAACGTCGTCAAAGGAATGCTCGACGAGTTCGGCAACGAGCGAATCTTCAATGCTCCGATTGCGGAAGACTACATCGTCGGCACTGCCAACGGCTTCTGCCGCTATCGGGACGACATCCGCGTGGTGATCGAGGGTGCCGAGTTCGCCGATTATTTCTGGCCAGCGATGGAGCAACTCATCGAGTGCTCGCACGATTACTGGCGCTCGCGAGGACAGTTCACACCGAACATTGTCATCCGACTCGCCAGCGGTGGGTACATTCAAGGCGGGCTCTACCATTCGCAGTGTCTCGACGCGGTGTTTGCGCACTTGCCGGGCATCCGTGTGGTATGTCCTGCATTTGCCGACGATGCTATCGGTTTGATGCGGACGGCGATTCGTTCGCAAGGGGTGACAATGTACATTGAGCCGAAATTCCTCTACAACTACCGCCCGACGAGCGCACCGACACCGCCGGATGACTACCTGATTCCCTTCGGCAAAGCGCGCCAGCGGCGTGCGGGCAAGGATGTTACGGTGGTTTCTTACGGCAATGCATTGCACTGGTCGCTCAAAGCAGCCGAGCAGCTGGCAGCCGAAGGTATTGACGTCCAGGTCATTGACTTGCGGTCGCTGCGTCCGTGGGATCGGGAGCGTGTCTGCGAGGCAGTCAAGCGGACCAGCCGCTGCGTTGTCGCCCACGAGCACTACTTGACCGGTGGCTTTGGTGGCGAAGTAGCCTCAACAATTCAAGATGAATGCTTCCGCTGGCTCGATGCGCCGGTCAAGCGCGTGGCGTCGAAAGATTGCCCTGTCGGCTTTGCCAAGCCGCTCGAGAATGCGATTCTGCTGAGTGCTGAGGATATTGTCGAGGCGGTGCGGCAGGTTCTGCGCTGGTGAGCGAGAGGTTATCCCCAGTAGTTCGGAGACTCTTTGGTAATGATGACATCATGGGGATGTGATTCGCGCAATCCTGCGGGCGTGATGCGGACGAAGCGGCCGTGCTCTTTGAGTTCGGCAATCGTGCTGCACCCGCAGTACCCCATCGCAGCGCGCAAACCTCCAACGATTTGGTAGAGCGTGTCGGCGACGGAACCTTTGAACGGGACACGGCCTTCGATTCCTTCGGGGACAAGTTTGGTGATCTCATCTTCGACGTCCTGGAAGTAGCGGTCGGCTGAGCCGCTCATCATTGCGCCTTCGCTCCCCATGCCGCGGTACACCTTGAACATGCGTCCTTCGTACTGCACCTTTTCGCCTGGGGATTCTTCATGGCCGGCGAGCATGTTGCCCATCATCACGCAGTCAGCGCCAGCGGCAATTGCTTTCGCGATATCGCCAGTTTGTTTGATGCCACCATCGGCGATGAGTGGGACTCCCTCTTCCTGGCAGACGTCGGCGGCTGCCATAATTGCGCTCAGTTGCGGGACGCCGACGCCAGCGATGATGCGCGTCGTGCAGATCGAACCGGGACCGACCCCCACCTTGACGCCGTCGGCTCCTGCGTCAATGAGTGCGCGCGCGCCGTCGGCTGTTGCGATGTTGCCTGCAATCAGTTGCAGCCCTGGATAGTGTGCTTTGATGCGCTCGACCATCTCGAGGACGCCGCGCGAATGGCCGTGGGCAGTATCAACGACAACGACATCAACCCCCGCTTCGACGAGTGCGGCGACGCGCTCGAGCGTGTCGGCAGTGACACCGACCGCTGCCCCAACGCGTAGGCGTCCGTGTTCATCTTTGCAGGCATTCGGGTAGCGACGTTTCTTTTGGATGTCCTTGAACGTGATAAGTCCGCAGAGGACACCGCGCTCGTCCACAACGGGGAGTTTTTCGATGCGGTGCTGTTGAAGAATGCGCTCGGCATCGTCGAGTGTTGTGCCGACTGGTGCGGTGATAAGGTTCGTGCGCGTCATGACGTCAGCGATTGGGCGCGAGAGATCCTCGATGAATCGAAGGTCGCGGTTTGTCAGAATCCCCACCAAACGGCGAGACTTATCAACGATCGGGATGCCAGCGATGCCGTAGCGGGCCATGATGCGTTTGGCATCGCCGATGGTTCGGTCTGGTTCGAGTGTGATGGGGTCTTTGATCATGCCGCTTTCACTACGCTTGACTTTGCTGACCTCCTCTGCTTGGCGGTGGGCACTCATGTTCTTGTGGATAACCCCAATTCCACCGGCACGTGCCAGCGCAATCGCCATCGCCGATTCGGTGACCGTGTCCATTGCAGCACTGACGATGGGAATGTTTAGCGAGATGCCGCGCGTCAGTCGAGTGTGGAGGGAAACATCGCGGGGTAGCACTTCCGAGTATCGCGGGACGAGCAATACATCGTCGAACGTAACGCCATCGCCAAGAATTTTCTCGAACCTCATGGCCAAAGCTGTGGAGAACGAACGCGCGAAAATACTGTGCAGTTCGACGTGGTGCTTGAGCGCTCGTGCATCGAGCGCACCAGTGCCTTGAACAGAGATGGGTTCGCCACTCTGCTGTAGTGATGGAGCGCTCGTAGCCGTCGGCACCGGTTGAGCAACTGTGTGTCGCACGGAAGTACTGTGCAGGTGGAGCGCAGGAGTAGTAGGTGTGAAGAAAAGTTGACAGTGTGGAGTAGGCTGGACGATTTGGAGTGTTTCGATAGAAGGAAAATGCGCAGCAGAGCGGAAAAATTTTTCGCTCTGTCGCAGGAGCGGTAGCTAGTGGTAGCGTATATTTGCGGTGCGGAACGCCGCGCCCGTAGCTTAATGGATAGAGCATTGGATTCCGGTTCCAAAGGTTGGGGGTTCGAGTCCCTCCGGGCGCGCGAGTCTGCATGCAGCATCCACCCTTGCCCGCCGGAAATTGGGCACAACGGACGTACGATAACTCATGGCTGAACCGACAACACCGACCCAGGATCCTGTAGCGGAAGCGCCTGTAGCACCGCCGGCAGTGACGTTGCCGCCGTGGGTCGAACAGGTGTGGAGCGATCGCCGCATTCGGTATGGTGCGGCGGTAGTTCTCGCGCTCGCTCTTGCCGTTGCTGGCTATCTGCTGTGGCACTCGGCGCAGCAAGATCGCGAGCAGGAAGCCAGCTTAGCGCTCAGTCGCGTACTTCCGTACATCGAAGCCGAGCAGTACGATCAAGCGCTCGATGGCGATCCGAAAAAGACAGTCCGCGGTGAGCCTGTTCAAGGCCTCCGGATGATCGCCGATACCTACGGGAGCACGACTGCAGGGAAAACTGCAGCATTCTACGCTGGACAAATCTTCCTGAGCCGTAAACGGTACGATGACGCAGAGCGGTACTTCGAGCAGGCGTCTGGCTCGGATGCAGTGTTGGTGCGCATTGGTGCGCAGGCAGGACTGGCGGCGTGCTACGAGCAACGTTCGAAGTTTGAAGAGGCCGCTGAGCTCTATGAACGCCTGTTCTCCGATGCTGGGCGTGCGGGCATGAAGGACAAGTTCATGCTTGAAGCTGCACTTTGCTATGAAAAAGCAGGAAAAACCGATCAAGCAATCCGCCTCTACAAGGCATTGCTTGCGGAGTTTGAATTTTCTGAATATGCACCGGATGCCAAGGCGGGACTTGTCCGAGTTGGCACAGTTGTTGAGTACTGAGCGCGCCCTTGACAGCTGGCAGGAGTGCAGAAGTTCAGCACGTGCCTGTCAAGGAAACCAAACAGCAGAACAGTGACATCAATCAATGAACAATCAGGTATGACAACGTTTTACTCTCTCGGAGGTCGTATGCTTCGTTGGTTTCGATTGAGCGCCCTTGCAGCGCTCGTTGCGATCGTGACGGGGACTGCGTTTGCGCAGTTGCCGATACGTGAGGTGTCTGGACGTGTTGATGCAAAAGATGTGCGGATATTTGTCCGCGATACACTCTATCGCATCAGTGGGAATTACGTCATCGCGGGAACGCTCATCATTGAGCCGGGTACTCGTGTAGAGTTCCTGCCGAATGGTCGCATCATTGACTCGACAGGCGGGCGTATCATCGCCGACGGGCGTGCCCGCGCAACGTACCCCTTCCAAACTCCTCCCGATTACCAGGTTATCCCGCGTCCTGGTGGCGGAACGTGTTACGATTACTCAGACCCAGCGTACTTCCAATCAGTCATCTCTCGGACAACGCAAATTGAGCCAACGATTCACCCGCAGAAGTACGATATCACGTACAATGTGATTTTGGACACACTCACGCGGCGGATCGAGAACTTGCCACCACTTCCCTACAATGCGCAAGGGGCAGTGTATGTTCAGTGGCCGACGGCAGTTAATCCTTCTGGTACACCGACTCCGCCATCGGGGCAGCTTTACATCTACAATATGCCAACGGTTGTCGGCGCTAACACGTTCTACAACACGAAGTTTGTAGTACCCTTCGAATACGCTATTATTTGGATTACGGCGCGGCTGGAAAATCCGTCACTGGATCCACTGATTCGGACGCAGCCATGGCGCCGCTTCAACAACCAAGATCCGAGTATTGGCGGTCCAGGTCGTGATCGCATCCGTTTCGTCGGAGTCGGTACCAACCTCGCGCGTGAGTGGGGGCATATCATCATCCTCCCGGGGGCACGGACAGCATTCTTCCGTGACTGCGACTTCGATAACTTCCGCAAGGATACCACCGTTGACCGAGTGAACATTTATCAGCAGGCTGCCGCTGGCGACGTCAATAACCCGACATCCATCAACGGGCAGCTCGTGGCGATGACGCAAGGTTCGGGTGGTGCGCTTTCAATCCTCTCGTCGCGTACGTGGCTTGTCAATTGCAACTTTACGCGGAATACTGCGCGGTATCATGGTGGTGCTGTGCAATTTCTCCAAGCACCATTCGATGTCAACAACGACTTTTATCCCTCAATTACCAGTGGGCAAGGTGCAACTGAGTACAACAGTTTGCCTGCCTCGTACCTGCCGAATGATATCGGGGCCGCGATGTCACCGCCACGGCCAAGCCATATTGTTAATCAGTATCTTTTTGAGCATAACGCTGCGAATACGTCTACGCTGCTTCCCCCGCCACGTAGTGACAATGCGCCCAATAGCACGAACTACGTTCGTGCGCATGACAACCTCTATGATGGGACGATCAATGAATTGGAGGATACCTATCGCCAAAACCTTGATGATGGCCGATTGGCAATTTATCTGGGCCGTGTGCGGCAATTGACCTTTGCGCAGAATCGCTTACTCAATGCAGCGATACGGACGGATACAGTCACCACCCAGAATGGGACGTTCATCATCGTACGCGACGAGCTAAATACTCCTGCCCCTGTTGAGACAAACCCGAACAAGGCATATAAAAACGATGCATTCGGAGGTGCAGTCTATATCGCAGGTCGTTGGGGTATCCACATCGGTCTTGGCGTCAACGATTACCAAGGTTATGACTACATCATCTTCGATGGGAACAAAGTATCAAACTTGCAACAAGCAACGGGCACGAACGGTGCGCGGGGTGGCGCTCTCTATGTGGGCGGTTATACAAGTCTTGTCACAACAGGACGCTACCGTTCAAATATGACAGAGACGCCGTTTGTGACAGACTATAACGCTGCAGCCCTCAGTCAAGGTGGAGCGATCTATATGTCCTCGACCGCAGGACGGCTTGTGCTCCGAGGTGGCACCCAGCAGCCTGTCCCGATGTACATGACAAGTAACCAATCAGCACGTGGTGGTGCTATCTATGTTGCTGAGAACGTGGCCTATGATGGGCTGCCCTCACCCCACATTGGTGGTTCGGATGCAAACAACATCCAGGTGCGCAATCTGGGATATAACATCAAGTTCCAGAACAACACTGCAACCTACGATGGTGGTGCAATCTTTACGCGACGGAACTACCTCGTCTATGGTGCGGGTGGGGTTATTAGCGGAACGCTCACCGGCTACACGAGCGCTCATATGATCGAGTTCTCTGGCAACACTGCCGGGTATTCAGGTGGCGCAATTGCTGCTCACTTCCGCAGTGCAATGAGTCAGCCGGAGTACAACTACATCCGGCACGTTCGTTGCATTTTCGATAACAACCGTGTTGGAGATAATGTTGACAGTGCCAATCGGGCAAATGTCCGTGGAGGTGGAGCGATCTATGTTCTCAATGGTGAGTTGCAAACGACGAAAGCGTGCGAATTCCGTGGTAACCTTGCCCAGTGGGGGAATGGCGGTGCAATTGCGCTCGTCAATCCGAAGCCTTCGAGCGCGGGAACTCCCGTCGGAGGCATCTTCCAGCGGGTCTTTGTGACAGACCTCGAGATGGTTTCCTATGGGGCAAATCCCGCATTTATCACAGGTTACAGCTCGTATGATCCTCCCTTCACGTTTGATCCTAACGAGACAATCCCGCCCCATGTCCGGATGCTGACTCGGTTCCTGGATAACCGTGCAGTGCCGAATCCGAATCGCATGGGAAGCGGATGGACGCAGCAAGGTAATATTGCGATCACCCACCCTGGGACTGGCGCCACGAGCGGCCCTGATGCGCCAATTGGAGGACCTGTGCTCCAAGAAAACGGCACTGGCCTTGGAGGAGCAATCTACATCCTCGACCAAATTGTCCCATCGCGTGCAGGGCGTGTTGACTCTGTTTTCTTCAACCGTGTGCGATTCCAGAACCAGCATGCCTACAGCGGCGCAGTTATCTACTCGGATAACTACGACCTCAAACTGGTAATGTCGCGTTGCTTCATTGCAAATAACACCGCTACATCACAGATTGGCAGTGAGCAAAATGTGATTACTGGGCCGTACGTTATCCTCGGCAATCAAACGTTCAACCCCGCATCGAGCGACTTGGCGGGCGCGATTCTCTATGGCGAGGTCATTGGTCCAGTTCCTTCGACAACCTCCAGTGTCGCAGCGAACTCGATCTACGACAACAGCGCTCGCTTCTTGATTCGACTCCCCGATGCACCAAATACGAAGGGCCTGCTCGCTGGCACCACAGGTATTGGCTATGGCGGTGTTGATACCCTCCGTGGGAACTACTGGGGTCGTACCGAAGCCAATGTAACAACGAAGGTGTACAAGTACGATGTCAGCGGCGATCCGATTGATTCGGTGAACCAGGAAACCTTCTTTGTTGCAGGAGACGGGACCCAGCAGTTGCGTTATGTCCGCAATGGCACTGGGAAGGACCAAGGTCCATTCGAAAGCATCGGTCGCTACACATATGTTCCAATTCATGCACTCAATGGTGCTGATTACCGGACACCGGCTGCGAACTCTATTCCTGAAAAACTGCTCCAACAAGGGCGGATCTACGACATTTTCGACAAAGGTGTTGATATCAAAACTGCAGATTATTCTAAGCGCCGGATGTCACCAATCGAGGATTTCGCCGTTGGTATTCCGACGAAACTGCAGCGGTTCAGTGATCCACAGCGTCCTTCGTACAACAAGTTCGTCAAGCGGTATACGCGTGATCCGTTTGTAGCCGAAGCAGATCCAAACGTTGCAGCACTCCAAACCGAGTTTGTTGGTGACCATCCAATTGGCTATCCTCTCTTCCTCGAAGCGAAGGCTGACTATAGCTCGATGGATCCGGTCTTTAGCAACCTCGATAGCCGCTCGATCAACGAAACAGTCTTCTTCGTTATCAACACGACGACAGGTGATTACATCCGCGTCAATCTCAAGCAGGTTGATCCGAGCAGTGAGGTGTTCCGTGCTCGTGTTGAGATTGTGCCGGACTCAACATTCGGTGGACAAGTGCTCGGTGGGTACGCCGCTCGTCGGAATGCGGAAGGACTAGCAAACTTTGGTGGCGACTTGACGTCAATCTTGGCAGCAATCAAACGGAATGCCTTCAACGAAGATGCAGGTGCACTGCAAGGACGCAAGTACATGGCCTCTGCGCAAGCCAACCAGCTTGGTGGTGCAGGTTTCCGCTTGTCGAATCGTCCCTCGTTGCCTGCATCGAATCAAGGGCTTGAAACCTACTTTGCGGGTGAGCGCTATGTGGCAATTCCTGCGAAAGCCGGGGATGAAATCGCTATCGTTTCTCGTTCTGCGCTCTGGCGTGAAGTGGGGTCGAACAACGATGCATTCAATGGCGCGTTGATCTTCCGTGTCGGTAGCTCGACACCTCCGCCCGTCTGGACGGGACACAAGGTACTTACGCATCGTCCTCCACTGCGGGATAACAATTGCCAAATTGTAACCGATGCCAACGGCAATCCTATTTTGACACCACCACAATTCTGGGATCGTATCTGGGTGTCGGAAGATGTTGACTACTCACGCGAACCAGCATTTACCATCCCATGCCGCGATACCATCTTCGCAATCACGGCGAAGGATACTAACAAGTTCTACGATCCACGCGCAATCATCGAGCCGAATAAGTACACACAACTCGCCTACCACTGGCAAGTGGCGCAAGGCAGTGGATTGTCGTACTGGCTAAAGGCAGACACGATTCCTGCGCAGGCTGATGAGCCGAACGGCTACTGGCAAGCATACGGGCACGTAGTGCTCAAGGGGCGGCCGACGAATCCGTTCATCGTGCCTGGTGGAGAGTTGGTGACCGTGACGGCATCGAACTTTCCGCCGAACTATCGCACTGTTGATTCACTCAAAGCGGCAGGATACGCAGATTCGGTTATTGCCAAGTACATCTACCTCTATCCTCCGTACTTTGCTAACCAGGCGTATGATGTTACCAATGCCCGGTACCTCCAGCAGGATACGGTCAACTACGGCTGGAATGCAGATACCGTCTATCAGTTCCGCATCTTCGTTACTGATAGTGTGCCGACGTTTACGGACATTGCGGCAGCATGTCCTGGCCCAGATCAGAATACCCTCTACGCGAACTTGACCGATTCGCTGCGGTTCAAGGTGGACTTCACCACCGATGATGAGCAAGAAGATGCGGCTGCAGAAGCTCTTGGCTGGAATTTCCCCTATGGACGGACGTCGTATGCATTCCGCTCGCGGAACCAAGGTGGGTCAGACACTGCATTTGACCAGCTCAGTCAAACGCGGCCAAGCTGGCTGGCCAATCAGTATCTGCGTAAGTATGAGAACAGTGCGCAGGCAGACCCGCTTGCAGTGGACTTTACCACAAAAGGTCAGCTGAATGTCCGGATTGATGCTCCAACGGCATATGCACTTCTAAGGCCTAACCCACAATACAACAGTGCTTACAATACAGATACGGTAATCACAGTTGCTGCAAACGACGGTCATGGTGGAGTTTCGTACCTTACGCGTCGCATCATCGTAAACATCGCTCCGCAGATACTTACAAATAGCTTGCCGGATGCAATCGAGGATGAGGACTACAACGTTGCGCTCCTTGATTTGAACAAGCGTATCGGTGTCTATGACCCGAACTTTGGACAAACTCATCGGTTCGAGCTGATTTATAGCGATGATCCACGCAAAGGCAGCGGTGTTCCGAAGGACAATTGCTATCCGGAAGCAGGCAACTGGGATATCAGTAATGCCAGCACTCCTGATTGGCTCAAGATCAATGAGACAAGCGGATTGCTCTACGGGACCCCACGGGTCAAAGACACAAACTTCGACGACACAACGGTTCAGGTTACAGTGCTTGTCACTGACGAAGGTGGCTTGACGCATGTCAAGACGATTCCGCTGCGGATCATCGCACGCAATCACGACCCGAAGATTACTGGGGCACCGCGCATCCGGTGCGTCGAAAGTGGCAAGTCCTTCGAGGATACAGTGTACGTAAGCGATATTGACATCGTACGCGATGAACTCCTCAACATCACTGTCGTTTCGCCGCAAGGTGTTACTGTCCAGCCGAGCCAAATTCCTGGCTATCGTGCGAACAATCAACCGATCCCAGTGCGGGTGATCGCCAATCCGCTCATCGTTAACCCGTACCAAACAAGCATCGAGGTTGTGCTTGTTGTCACGGACAAGCATGGCGGTCGGCCTGATACTCTGCGCTATCGCATTGCAGTCTCTGAGCCAACGACGTTTACAGTGGACCTGACAATTAGCAATGCGCAGGGTGCATTCGAGGTCCTCACGTGGGGTGCAGCACCGAATGCAACAACGGGCGATAACTCGACACGTGGCGGTATCGGAAAGCTCGATTCGAATTACTGTGAATACGAACTGCCGGCGATTCCGCCAGTGGATGTCTTCGATGCGCGCTGGACAATTCCGAATCGTTACGGTACACTGGTGAACATCTTCCCCACCTGTGCGCAAGGTAATGCGGCAGTGGAAGCATACAAGGGTCGCTTCCAATCGGGTGGTGTCAACAACAATACGGCGAACTATCTACCAGTACGGATTTCGTGGAATAAATCGCAAGTGCCCAGTCGTACCGATGCACAGAAGAATCCGTGTGGTGGAACGTATTACCTCCAAAATGGTACGGGTGGCAATCTCTATCGTGTCAATATGGCGACGGGTGAGTTTACCACAGAATCGCCGGGTAACTACGAAGTGACTGTCAATGGTGACATCGTCACGTTGATTATCAAGAGCGACGCCGACCAAACGTTCGTGATCCTCTGGGATCAAGCTTCCTCAGTCGAGGATGCGCCAATCGCCGGCGATCGTGTGACGCTCTATCCAGTCACGCCGAATCCGGTTGATGGTCATACCGCAACGGTACGCTTTGCAGTGCCTACAGCGACGAATGCGCGGCTCGAGGTCGTTGACAACCTCGGCAATGTGGTCGGTGTCCTCGCTGATGGCTTCTACAGCGCTGGTGTACACACCGTTTCGTGGGACACCGGCACGCTAAGCTCTGGCAGCTACGTGCTCAAGCTCAGCGCGCATGGCACAGCAAGCGTTCAACGTGTAACAGTTGTGCGGTAACAAAAAATGCAGGTGCGGGAGGGAGTCCATGTGGGACTCTCTCCCGATGCCTGGAATACAAAATCTTGAATGTAAGCAACTTCACAACAATCTCAAGGTCGTGTCATGAAAGGAAATTTGTTTCTTGCTGGCGTAGTTGTAGCAGCTCTTGCCGTGACTTCTGCGGTGGCGCAAGTGTACGTCGAGTTTATGCCGCCAATGAAGAGGGGCAACCGTCCGTACACGTTGCTCCCATCTGGCGCAGGGACAACAGTATACACGGCGAATGACTTCATCACAAATCCGAACGTAGACCCCGACGATGGATTTGTGGTCGCACAGCTTCCCTTCCCCTTTGAGTTCAACGGTACGATTTACAACTACATCGCCATCAATGTCAATGGATTCATCATGTTCCTTGATGGTCCAAATGTACCGCTCGGCTTAGTGGGATGAACATTGCAACGCGACTGTTTGATGGACAGCAGTTCCCTCGAAATGTTGTTGCACCCTTTTGGGGTGATCACTACATGCGGGTCGGTCCTCCATCGGAACTGCAATACATGCAATCACAAGTATTGACGCGGCTTGTTACAGTTGGCGGTCGTCAGGCATTCTGCATCGAATGGCGGAATCTCAATATCAATGACGAAACTGTACCATCATCGGTCGGGAACTTCCAAGTTTATCTCTATCAGCAAACACAGATTATTGGAAACTTCCAAGGCGATATTGAGTTTGCATATGGAACGATCGGTGGCAACCCCAATACATCACAGCAGACAGTCGTTACACGGAATGCTTCAGTCGGTCTCAAGGGAAGCTCACCCCAAGGGGACTGGATCAACGGGCTTGAGTTTGGCGGGAACATCAACGTCGCACGTACTTCGACACGCTTGACGAACGTTTGGCCACCGTCTGGTGCGACTGATACGACGATCGTCTTCCAAGCTATTCCACGCGTTCGGCTTGATGTGTGGGGCGATGGTGATGCGGATTTCTCCCAGGCCCCAGGAGAACGTCATGCAGGGCGTCCGCAGAATATCTTCGTAACTGCAAATGATGCACTGACAATCCTCCGTTCGGTTGCAACAGGAATTCCACTCGATAGTCTCTATCGGCGTCCGGCATTCAAAGGTGATGTCGATCACAACGGGCGGTACTACTATTCCACACGGAATTGGAACAACACTGCTGATACTCCACTCTACCGACGGGAGATCCGCACACGCTCGCTGTATTACACTGACGATCTGCCGAATGATAACTCGCTCGATATTCGTTCGATTTACTTCTACGTGAACGCCTACGATGCGGCATTGATCATGCACTATCTCGGTGGGCGAATTCCTGAGTTGCCATGGCTCATCGACTCGGTTGTTCCTGCTGGAAAGCTTGCCTACGAGCGGGCACGCACGTTTGAGTTACGTACACAGGAAGCGGTCAAGGTCGGTAGTATGCTCCGGGTGCCGATCTATCTTGATGGTGACAACGTTGGACCGCTCAGTATTGCATTCGATGCAGGTGTCCCCATCGAAAGCGTGGAACTAACGGCGAAGGAAAACGCGCTTGCCCTCTCGTACGGTAGTCGTGTGGCTATCGCAGGATCGGTTGATCTTAGCGCTGGCGAACCCGTGGCATGGCTAACGATACCAAGCACAGCAGAAGTCTTGCACTTGACGGATGTTGAGTTCAACGGTGACCGCCAAAGTGATAAGATCGTCCGCATCACTGCAAGTGAGCCGGTCGAGACGACAATCATTGCATCGCCAAATCCATTGACAACGACAACAACGATTCTTGTTACGATTCCGACGCCAGGCATCTACACGCTTGCCATCTACGATGCACAAGGTCGGCGTGTGAGTACACTCGCCAGCGGCGTCTTGGCGAAAGGTACGCTTCCAGTGACATGGAATGGTACCGACCATATGGGTAATACTCTGCCCAATGGCACATACTTCTGCCGACTTGAAGGCAGCGGGATTGGTAATGTTGTCACCAGTATCGTCCTGGATCGGTAATCTACTTGTAGCAGCTCTGCTGCTATGGGTGCCAGTACGTGCACAGCGAATTGTTGATGTCCAGCTTGCAGCACGTGGCACGGCAGATCTTTGCGGTGACAGGCAAGTAGTGGTGACAATCTCCTTGAGTACACCACTGTATGCAAGCGATAGCCTCCTGCTCTTTGAGTTTGCAGTCGGATATGATCCAGTTAAACTGCAGTTTATCGCGCCGCTTTTCACAGGTACGGTTGCGGAAGGCGCTGACTATAGCGGAAGCGGTGCGATAGATTCAGCAACGGTTCGTGTATATGCGTTCAATGTTACGCGACCGCTACGAGGCACCGGGCCACTATGCGGATTACTTTTTCGCTACCCTGGTGAGTGCCCTGATACAGTGACTGTCCGACTGGTGCTTCCGCCGGAGAAAAACGCTGAAGCAAAACTCGAGTTCGGTCAGCTCGGTACTGCCCTAGTTGAGGCGGTTGAGCATCCGAGTAGCTCTTTGAAAGCACAGTTTCCATACGACACCGCCTTCGTGGCTCTAGGCGTGGAGCGTGAACTCTCTCTTGAGTTCAACGTTCCAGCAGCTCGCGTGCGCACGTGGTCGTTCCTCCTGCGAGGAAGCAGGGGGCTACGTCTCAATCGTCTTGCGCTTGCAGCAAATGATTCGCTCACACTCGTTGTTGAGTCGAGTGACTCATCAGAGCTGTATGCGCAGATTGTATGCCCTTCTGTGCTCCAAGCGCGGAAAGTAAGACTCACGTGCAGTGCGCAGCTTCACCGCAGCGAGCCGGCACAACTGGAAGTTGTCCCCGAACTGCCGCACTGCGCTTGTGTAGCGTCAGTGCAGGGCGATACAGTCAGTATCGTGCCAGATGAGACAGTGAGCGTTACTCAACGGGCAGCGAGCAGTTTGAAGTATGCTCGGATCGGTGAGGAATGGAAACTGTGGGATCTCCCCGAACAAGCCGTTGAGCTTGTCGCATGGGATTCGCTTGGCCGTTTCGCAAGCAGAGTTGCAATTACCGGTCTCCCAGTGATTGTCCGGGCAGACTGCTGGAGTCCGGTACTCATCCGCTTGCGAGATGGCAGTGTGATTCGAACAATCTTGCGTTGAAACGATGAGTGCAACAATTTTTCTTCACCAACTCACAGGAGTGGTCATGAATCGTGGATATGGTTTTCGGCAACTACTGGTGCGACAAATCGTTGCACTTGCCGCCTTGCTTGTTGGAATGCTCTCTACGGTCGGGTTGGATGCCCAACCTGTTCGTCCAGAGATTCCGAAGTTGAGTTTGACAGGTCGAGAGGGGGGGTACAATACGTCATTCTATCCGGATGGCCGTCTCTGGGTGCCAGCTGGTATTGGGAATCAGCCGCGGTACATCCTTGTGCCTGTCTTCATTAAGAACTGCTGGGTTACTGCGGGTGGTTATCAAGCACGTCCAATTTACAGCATTCGGTTCAAGTTCCAATACGACAGTTCTGCTTTCCGCGCTGTCGGAGTGCAGACACGCGGTCCGGTCTATAGTGGAACGCACCCTAATGTGCGGATTGATGGTTTTGACGTCCCAACCATTGCCGATGGATGGCAAATTTCGTGGGATGATGCGCGAGACACTACTTACCTAACATTTTATTCCCCACTGATTCCCATCACGAATAACCGCCTCAGAGGGCGTAGAGTAAACGTTGTGATGCAATCAAGTACACCATTGCCACCAACAGGTGATCCGAGTGTACAAGATTGTAATGGATTTGATTATATGCCGCTATGTTACATCAAGTTGGAAGTGAAGGGACGCCCTGGACTCTTGGAAAGTGACGTATCCGCCCTTGCGATCCCGCCAGATTCGATTTACTACAATACACTTGATGTCATCAATGAATCACCATTTCCCGGTGACGTGAATTATCCAGTACCTGGTAGGGTCAATAAGGATCGCTACTTGGCTGGCATTCGGTATCAGCGATCAGGCATTGAACCGGCAGCGGTGAATGATGTCGAGGTAGGCATGATATATGCGCATATCTATAATCCTGGACGCTTTGATTTTCTCCCACGACCAACAGGCCTCGATCCAAACGAGATCGCAGTCGTCAATGTCAATGATGGTGACAGTCTCTTTGCGGTCTCGCGCATTGTTTACCTCGACCCTGTGTTGCAAGGGCAAGCGCAAGCGCGTGTTCGAGTCAACGTTACACTCAAACCCGATGGAGTGCGTGCAAAGAATATCACTGTAGAATCAGATCAACCCTGGTTACTGTTCCAGGGTGTGTCAGCAGGTGGACCGTTCAAACAATTGAACCCAACGGGTGTAGTTCGACGTGCCACGATCGGCTACATCGATCGAAATATCCTCGGTCCACCAAATGGCATTGGATTCCCTGATGCGGTGAATAATAATCAACCGAATATCCCAGATCCTCTGCTCAATCTCGATATTGTGTGTGATCCTAATGCTGTCGGTTTCGACGATCCGAATATTCAGGACCCGAACGAGTTTGCCGGCAAGTACGAAGGCTACATTACCTTCCGCTCCGAAGATGTGGAAATCTCACCGGTACGACTGAAGGTAACATTCCTCTATATTCGCGTACCAGATGAAACGTACAACGGCGTCTCCACAGTCTGGGCACCGCGAGGAATCGAACTGAAGATTCGCAATTCTGCACCCACACCCCAACAGACCCGACTCCTATTCGGGACCGGCTTGCGTGCAACAGTCAATGCAGACTCGCTCTTCGGTGAGTTTGCCTATCAGACACCGCCGAATGACGCGCAGTTCTATGCACGCTTCTTCCCAATCAATGCAACAGATGGCTCTCAGGATAATGGGCTGGGTGATTTCACAGGAATATTCTCTTCCCGTGATATTCGCAACGTTTTCGATGATACAACGATTGTCTATCGCGTTCGTTTCTCTGCCGGTGGTGCGTTGAACTATCCAGTTGTCGTAACATGGGATCCGCGCTCATTCCCGGATGGTGCACAGCTGTTCCTGCGTGATATCGAAGGCGGGCAAATCTTTAGCATTGATATGCGCAATGCAACGCCGAACCCAGATGGAACAATGTCGTACACCATCCGTGATGCACAAGTTACTGCATTCGATATCGAGTACACACCGGCACGCGCAGTCCGCCAAACGACCAATGCGAAAGGCTGGAACTTGGTTTCCTTGCCGGTTCGCCCTTCGGATAATTTCTACTCTGTCGTCTTCCCGAACTTGCAGGGTGTCACGCCGATCAAATTCTCGCAAGACATCTACCAGCAAGAGGAACACCTCAAGGTGGGAGTTGGCTATTTCGTGCGCTTCCCCAATCCTGATACCACAGTGATTTCCGGTATTCTCGTCAAGCAGATCAACAGCCGACTCTTCCCCGTCCGCGTCTATGATGGCTGGAATACGGTCGGCGCGCTCTCGGTGCCTGTCAGTGTTGATCGGATCACATTTGAACCGGCAACCCAAGGCGGTACACCACCTGTACGTGTGCCCCTGACGTTTGTCTACGAATACCAAACAAATCGTGGTTACCGCGCTGTATCGGAGCTAACCCCAGGGAAAGGATACTGGATCAAAGTCCGCGGACAGGGCTTCTACAACCTCTCTGCGCCAACAACGCGTGGGAATGCATCGCTCGATGAGCTCGCAGCTCTTCTCCAATCGGCTGCAGAGCTTTCCATCTTTGATGCTGGTCATCGCAATGGTTTGCTCTACATTACCGATCTCCGTTCTTCCGAACCCATCGGTGAGATGCCACCGCTTCCACCAGTAGGGACCTTCGACGTACGCTTCGCTACCAATACGCTTATCGCGACAGATGCAAATCCAATCGTGCATATCCAAGGTGCGGAGTATCCACTCACTCTCCGCCTCGCAAAGAGCACACATGCGTACACAATACTCGACGCAACCACCGGAACTGAGCTTGGAAAGCTCCTGCCGGGAACAAGTGTAACGATTACCGATCCAAATGTGACAGCAGTGCGACTGCTCCGTCAAACACCCGCCGAGATCGGTTATAGCCTTCAGGTTATCCCGAATCCCGTCGAAACAACTGCTCTTGTACGGTTTACTGTTCCAGAAACAAGTGTTGCGACAGTGGATATCTACGATGCACTGGGGCAACGCGTACGCCAATTGTACAGCGGAACGGTCACGCCAGGCGAAACAACACTCGAGCTCAATACCGCAGAACTTCCTGCGGGTACCTACGTCGTGAAGGTGTCGAGTGGCAACCACACCGCTGTCGAGCGCATCACCATCGTGCGCTAACGGCACTGCGTCGAATTCATACGTCGTCAAGGGGGCACGTTCACTTCAGGAACGTGCCCTTTTGCATTCTCATACAATCCATGTGAGTCTCATGAGCCGCGTTACTCTTTGTTTCCTCGTAGCTGTTGCACTCCTTGCCCAAGAGCAGCCGCATATCGAGCTCCGCTTTACAGTAAGCGATGAGCGAAGCTCAGGTATTACATTGCGTTGTGGCATTGATTCGACGGCTACCGATGGGATTGACCCTTCGCTCGGAGAGTTTCCTCTGCCGGGACACCCACCGAGCGGATTCCATGCAGCTTGGGAGATAGTCACAGATGGAATCGGTGATTTGAGCTACGCCGATTTCCGCCCTTACCCAGCTAGTGCAGGGGAGCACTTCTACCGCGAGTATAGTCTCAACGTATCGCCAAAGCTCGCTGGACGCGGTGACCTGCTCATCTTTCGCTGGGAATATCCCTTCCCCCGCGGGATTGATTCTGTCGTCGTCAGCGACCGTTTGCAGGGAGCGCTTGTCCGTTTTGCTTTCAGTCCTAAAGGTGCCGATACCATCAGCGGCTCCTTTGCTGAGCTGGAACGATTCCTTGTGCGGGTGTACTATACGCCATCCCAGGTGCTCTCGGTCAAAGACACACGTCGAATCCATTCGTCGGCACTCTCCCTTGCTGATGGAACATTTTTCCTCCCTGTTCCTTTCCAGCCCGCGTCGTTGACTGTTTACGCACTCGATGGAAAGCAATGCGCCGTTCCATACACCTATGACGGCAGTGCTTTCTGCATCCGTGCTGATTCATTGCCACACGGGTGGTATGTGTTTGTGGCGATTTCTCCTCGTGGCGAAAAAGTAGAGCAGGTATTTGTGCGATAGCTTCGCTTCTGCAGTCTCAACGTTTCGGGGATTGTGCCGATACTGCATCGTGAAGTGACAACCGATGCAGCAGCGTTGAGATGAGTTCGATGTCAGATTCTGGAGAAAGTTCTGTTGTGTCCTCCCGCCGACGTGCCGAGCAGGAACGTGGCGATTACTCCGAGGAGTTGACTATTCGAGAAGTACTCGATGCCCTCCAGCAACATCTGGCGCAGTTGCAGGTTCGGTGTTTCTCGACGTATCACGCATGTGCTGCAATTGCAGATATTGCTCATGCGGGGATGGAGGTTCAATCCATTGGTACCCCCTACTTTTCTAGTATCGAAGCACTGGCAAGGAAGGAAGATGAGCACGCAGCACTTGTGAGCGATCTTTTCGCAACGTGTGAGCAACTCATCGTCGAACTTCGCACTGCGGTTGCAAGCGTGGAGTCGGTGGAGCGGGAAACTATCCCTGCAGGGTACGATGAACACAGTTGAGCAAACCTACCAGCAGGAACTCGAGCTTCGCTACCGTTCTGCAGAGGAAGCATTCGAAGATTGGCTTGAGCTTTCGCACATTTCAGCGGTGCGCCGTGGGGTACCTGCAGGGGGCTACCTCCCTGCCGAGTTCGTAACAAAAGCATCAACGCCGGTGACAATCTACCACGAGGCGGAGCATCAAGCTCACGCAATAACTGTGCTTGCGGAAAAAGATGCCTACGGCATCGTGCGTGCAATCAAGGTTCGGTGCTCGTGTGGGTGCAGTGCGACCATTGCAATTGACTACGGGGAACAACCATTGTCGCAGCCTAACGTTCATAGTTCCGGTTCGTAGTGGCGGAAGGGGATTCGATCGGCTGCGAGGGCAATATCCTCTTTCTTCGACTGCGATGCCACAAGATGCCGGAAGTGGAGATGGCACGGTAGGGGAAAGAATAATGTTTTTGAGCGATGTCACCTCCACCCATGATTTTTGACTTAGTCTAATAGACACCGGTATTTCTTCCCACGAAGTGAGGTCTCACCAGCATAGGAGCATGGTCGTGATCAGCAGAAGAGTGGTTTTTGGTCTGCTGCTTAGTGCGGGAACTGCCATTGGGGTACGGGGGCAGCAGGACTGCAACAGCAGCGAATGGGTGAGCAACAGTTGGTGCAAAAGGGGAGCGCAGTGTACACCGTGTGTGCAGTTTGATTGCTATTGGCAACCATGTGCGGGAGCGTTGTGTACTGAATTTCCTCGCCGTGTAGTGAGTGCACAGCTACCGATGTGCTTGGTACTCGATAGTACCTATCGTCCCCCGTTTTCTGAGGTATGGTGGCCGGACCCAGAGGATACAACGGTGCGGCGACTTGTGTTTTCCGCTGAGTATCTCTGGGAGGATTTCTGCTGTGCAGCACGTGCCTGGTCGTGCATCTGCGGCTGGGAAAGTCAGACATGTCGGTGTAGTGTCCGAGTGAAATTCTCTACAGATCCGACCCACTTCCCAGTGGGGAGTAGGATAACAGCCTATGCCATACCCTGGTGGTGGTGGCCGCAAGGTGATAGTTGTTTTGCGCTGTGTGACACCTTTGAGATTCGAATTAATAATACGCATTGGTACGTCGGAACGAATAGGGATTGGCAGTACATCGGATTGGACGAAATGGGGATGCCGCGTCGGTTCTTTTACAATCGCCGCTTTTGGGAAGCTGCGTGGAAGATTGACACCAGTACCCGACTCAAGAAGTATTATGCATATGACCTCTGCACGATCTTGACCCATGAGATTGGGCACATCTACGGGTTCGGGCATCACTGCAATGCACTAGTTTGCGACACCTGTTTTCAAGATGAGAACTTTCGTCGAGACCATCCAGAGCGGTGCCGGTGTTGCTACGAAGGTATCATGAACGGGCGAGGATTCACCGAACATGATCGGTGCATGTACGCAAAGCTCTACTGCCCGGAGCTTGCGTCGGTGCGCATTGATCAGACAGCGCCACGGGAGGCCGAAGGGCCGAGGCTGCAGCTGACAATTCCCTCTGGTGGTGCGTTGATTCGACTTCAAATCTATGACCTGCGTGGGCGACTGCTCGAAGAGATTCCGGCACAGTGGTACAACGGTGGGAACATGACGATCGAAGTGCCCACACGTGGTGTGTCGGGCGTGTATTTTTGTGTGGTAGAGGTCAATGGTGAGCGCTGCCTTCGGACCATCATTGTTCCATAATAAGCATGAAGACAATGCGATACGTTGGATGTTTCACTGCTGAATTGTGGAGGTAGCGATGAACAGGTACCTTGCAACGGTAGCGGTGTGCATTGCAAGTGCGATGGCGCAGTTACCGAGAAATGCGTGCGGTGACCACAGCTTAATCTACCAGCTACCCTGGCCGCAGCGGTTGCCGCCACTTTCGATCTACATGCCCTACGATGTGCTCGTTGGGTACATCGGACTGGATTCTGCGAATTGGGCATCCCGGAACAAGCTGGGCGACTCTCGCATGAGCGAGTTCCTGGAGCGTCGCGGGTCTTTCGATGATGACACGTTGCGGAAGATGGTGCGTTCGATGTTCGCGATGTGCGATTACAATCCGATGCTCTATGAGGCTACGCTGAGTACACCGCGGTATCGAGTTGGTTTGTATGGCCTTGATCCGTATATGATCGGGAGTGAGATCCTCAGCGCGATCGAGAGGGCGTGGGGAAGCGACACAGCAAATAAGTACCGTGATTTAGCACTCCTGCGTGCTGATTACATTCTCCATGTAAAAGTCGAAGATACGATCCACACCAAAGAAAAAGTCATCGTCACGACATGTCAAGTGTTGGACGTTCTCAAAGGCCAGGTCGCGCCTGCCTGCGATCCGACCTACACGCATTGGACAGGCAGAGGTTCTGTCAAGAACATGGCTCCTGCTCCATCGGTGCTGAGCACGGGAACATGTCTGCAGTTTGTGTACATTCCACGATACAGGATTGGAGGATATGTTGATGTGATCTATCCTCCGTGGGATCGTTACATGGGCGATTCCATTTATCCAGGCAAGGAGTACATGGTAATGCTTGTCTATGCGATTCGGTGCTACGGCGACTCGGTGGGAGATTGGCACATGTTGACACCAATGATGATCGATATGAAATGCGAAAATTCACAGGATTGGTTCCAGGTGAGCCCCGCGGCGTACGCGATCGAGCAAGAAGGAAGCGAGAAAATTGTACGGATGCCATGGAACGAATTCGGATGGGGGACGAGCGTACCACTGGCGACGTTCAAGCAGCGGTTACGCTCGCGTATCGAAGAGTTTCGGAGTTGGTAGGCAGGAGGATGGCGCAATGGCACGTAAACGGAACGTTCCGGACTCGACGAAACCCCCACCGATAAAGGAGCGTGGCAAGCCAGAGGGAATCCCCCTGCCTCAACGGGCAGATGCCGCGCTTCGTCTCGAATCGCTTCGAGGGCGAGTTGTTCGACTCTTACGTAAGATCTGCTCCGAGCAAGAACTCGTCGAGGATGCATGGTGTGAGGGCCTTACCCGGATGCTGAACAAATTCCCCAATGGGGAGTGGGAATTTCTTGATGACGTGCGCCTTGTCAACATCGTTTTCGGTGCTGCTCGGAACTGGCTCCGAGATCATGAGCCGTCGGTTCGTCTTACATCGCTTCTCCCTGACGTCGAGCACTGGGAGCTCAATCAAGGTGAACATTCAAACGCGGACGAGCTAATCACCGATCGATCATTGAATCCTGAAGAACTCGTCGCCTCACGAATCGATCTTCTGTGTGTGCTACGGCAGTTTTCTTGCGAAGAGCTCTTCTTCCTCTTTGCACGGTGGCTCGATTTTGAGCATGAAGAAATCGCTCACCTGGCAGGAATGCAGCCTGCTGCAGTGCGACAACGGTGCACTCGAATTCAGCAAAAAGTGATTGAACGACTCAGGGAGGCTGGATTCGAAGCGAACAGAAGACGGTTCAGATCTACAAAGAAGAAATAAAAACTCCACAAAGAGGCGAGCTCAAGTTCCCCTCTCCTTGTGAAGACAAAACAGCGCGGAAGCAAGATCCAAACATCCTTACAACACGGAGGAGGAGATGCACCGTATTTTTGTGCTCACGATAGTACATGCTCTGCTCCTTAATGGCGAGCTGAAGCGGTTATCATCACTACCACTGCACACTACAGGTAATGTTTCCATGAGTGAAGGCTTCGTTGTCCAAGTAATCGGTCCGGTGGTTGATGTTGAGTTTCCCGATGGGCACTTGCCACCGGTGCTCAATGCACTCAAGATTCCACGTACCGCACTCAATGGTGATGGTGCTGAGGAAGTCCTCATTTGCGAAGTGCAGCAGCACTTAGGCGAAGATCGCGTCCGGACAATCGCGATGGATTCGACCGATGGACTTGTGCGTGGCATGAAGGTTTTCGACACCGGCGAGCCAATCACCGTCCCCGTCGGTCCCGAAGTGCTCGGGCGTTTGCTCAACGTCACGGGTGACCCTATTGACGAAAAGGGACCAATCCCTGCACGCAAACGCTACAGCATCCACCGCCCAGCACCGAAGTTTTCCTCGCTTTCGACCAAGAAGGAAATGTTCGAAACGGGCATAAAGGTCATTGACCTCATCGAGCCCTATACAAAAGGAGGAAAGACTGGCCTCTTTGGTGGCGCAGGCGTTGGAAAGACGGTGATCATTCAAGAGCTAATTCACAACATCGCTAAACAACATGGCGGTTATTCGGTCTTCGGCGGCGTTGGTGAGCGCACGCGCGAAGGCAACGACCTCTACCTTGAAATGACCGAGTCGGGGGTCATTGACAAAACCGCGATGGTCTTCGGGCAAATGAATGAGCCACCTGGTGCGCGCGCCCGCGTCGCACTGACGGCACTCTCGATCGCAGAATACTTCCGCGACGAAGAGGGGCGCGACGTGCTGCTGTTCATTGACAACATCTTCCGCTTCGTCCAGGCGGGGTCGGAAGTCTCCGCTCTACTGGGACGCATGCCCTCGGCAGTCGGGTACCAGCCGACGCTGGCTACTGAGCTCGGCGCACTCCAAGAGCGCATCGCCTCGACCGATCGCGGTTCGATTACATCTGTCCAGGCAGTGTACGTACCTGCTGATGACCTCACCGATCCAGCCCCAGCCAATACATTCACACACCTGGACGCAACAACCGTTCTTTCCCGTCAGATTGCGGAGTTAGGAATTTATCCCGCAGTAGACCCTCTCGAATCAACGTCACGAATTCTCGATCCGAACGTCGTCGGACGCGAGCATTACGAAACAGCAATGCGCGTCAAGAGTACGCTCCAAGCGTACAAGGATCTGCAAGACATCATCAACATCCTCGGCATGGACGAGCTTTCCGAAGAAGACAAGCTCACCGTTTATCGTGCACGCAAAATTCAAAAGTTCTTCTCGCAACCGTTCCATGTTGCCGAGCAGTTTACAGGCTTTCCGGGGCGCTACGTCAAGATCGAGGACACCATCGCTGGTTTCAAGGCAATTCTCGATGGCGAGCTCGACGAGGTCCCCGAACAGTTCTTCTCCTACAAAGGCACCATTGACGAAGTCATTGATGCCGCCAAGAAAGCAGGCGCACTCTAACGGGATGGTGCTTCTATGAGCGCAACACATTTGCACGTTGAAATCGTTACCCCGGAAGGCACGCTCTACAGCGGCTCTGCGCAAGCGGTGACGCTGCCGGGGGGGCTTGCTCCCTTCCAGGTGCTCGTCAATCACGCCCCGATTATCTCGACGCTCGAGCTTGGGCCACTGCGGATTCTCGATGCAGATGGCAATGAGCATCTCTTCGCTGTCATGAGCGGTTTTGTCGAGGTCAAGCACAACCGCGTCAGCATCGTCGCCGAAGAGGTCGTCCGTGCCGAGGAAATTGACACCACTGCCGTTCGAGCCGAGCGCGACCGGCTCGACGCAGAGCTCGAAGGTGAAACCGATCTGGCACGCCGCAACCAGCTCAAGCATCAACGTGCACGTGCAGATGTCCTGCTCCGTGTTGCCCAGGAAGCCTCATTAGCAGAATGACAGCAGCAGCTCCAACGGTAGTGTTGAGTGCAGTTCTCCCACGGAATCACCGAGCTGATTCCATCCAATGGATTCCGACCATGCGGTTGTCTTTTTCGACGGTGAGTGCGTGCTCTGCAGTCGCACGGTGCAGTGGATTCTGCGCCGCGATCGGCGAGGGATTTTCCGGTTTGCGTCACTTCAATCACCGGTAGCGCGCCAGCTCTTCCCCGCTGCGACTGGTGAAACGGTTATTCTCCGGCTCGGTCAGGCAACGTACACTCGCTCTGCTGCAGTTGTGCGCATTTGTTGGTTGCTCGGTGGTTGGTGGCGTATGGTTGCGTTGCTGGTCTTTCTTGTCCCTGCGCCGCTTCGGGACGCTGTCTATCGGCTCATTGCGCGCTACCGATTCCATTGGTTCGGTCGGCAAGCATGCATGATTCCCCCGCCCCAGGAGCGCTGGCGGTTCCTCGAGTGAGCGAGTAATTTTGCTCCGCGTTTACCAGTTCGTGCTTGCATAGCAGGTGACAGACGCTGCAGCCTACTATGACCTTGTTCGCACCGATGTCGTCCGTCACGTGCCGCCGACGGCGCGACGGCTGCTCGATATTGGCTGCGGCGCTGGATTGACCGCACGCTACGCAAAAGATACGCTCGGTCTTGAGGAAGTCGTTGGGATTGAATTTGTGCCGGAGATAGCAGAGCAAGCAGCCGCGCGGCTCGACCGCGTCTTCTGTGGCGATGTCGAAACGATGGCACTCGACTTCCCTGCCGGCTACTTCGATTGCATTCTCTGCGCCGACGTGCTCGAGCATTTGCGCGATCCATGGGCGCTGCTGCGCAGGCTCCGCCCGCTCCTATCATCAACGGGTGTGCTTGTAGCAAGCATCCCCAATCTTCGCCATGCGCGTGTTCTTGCCAAGATTCTCCTCGATCGCTTTGAGTACGAGCCAAGCGGCATCCTCGACCGAACACACCTGCGTTTTTTTACACAGCATACGATCGAGCAGCTGTTTCGCTCGAGCGGATACACAGCTGATTTTGTTAGCGCGAATCGAAGTAGGAGTTGGAAATTTTTCTTGCTCAATCTGACCACGCTCGGATTGGCACGCCCGTTTTCGATTGTGCAGTATCTGGTCGTTGCACGCCCGGTGTGGTGAACATCGTTGGGTTTTGTACTTTTGTTGCGTCCCTTCTGAGGTGGATAACTTCGATGGGTGAGATGATGTTCAACAACACGTGGTGGTCTGATGAAACGACTCATTCTTGCATCTCTGGCTGGTGGAATAGTGTTGTTTGTCTGGGGCATGCTTGCGTGGACAGTTCTGCCACACCATACTATGACCATGCGCCCTCTGCCGAAAGAAGATAGTGTGGTCGCGACCTTGCAACGCTGCATCACCACTGAGGGGATGTACTACTTCCCTGGCATGATGGAAGGCATGGATGCCCCTTCGCAGGGTACCACTACGGAGGAAGCCTGGCGAAAACGGCACATGCGAGGACCAATTGGGATGATTCTCTACATCCCGACAGGTCGTGATCCCATGATGGTCGGCCAGTTTGTATGGGGCTTTGTGATTTTCGTTCTCGCAGCATTCATTGCATCCTGGTTACTGTCACGCAGTACGGCGGTAGCTGGGTCTTATTGGCAGCGGGTGTCGTTCTGTGGCATTCTGGGAATATTCCTTGCCGTCGCTGATCACCTTGTCGCAATGAATTGGTTGTACTTCCCTGCAGACTATACAGCAGCGATGATAGTCGATGCTGTAGTAGGATGGTCGTTGGCAGGCATGGCAATCGCTGCGATCGTGAAGGCACCGTCACGGTAATTACGCGGGTGGCTCCGATACCGTTTTGCACTGCAGTGCGATTGCGGTACTGTCGTTAGTGGACAAGCCAAGGGTTCGCGCACCTCTTCGCATGAGCTGCGAGTAATTTTGCAGTGCCTCACCGTGTAGATAATCTGTTTTCGCAATGGATTGTACTGTAGTTCCTCGCTCGGTGCGTCGCTGGCTCCGTGGCTTTGCAGTTCTTGTGTCACTGATGGTGCTCGTCGGCGGGTTTGTGCGTCTGACACGCTCGGGGCTTTCGATTGTGGAGTGGAATCCAATTAGCGGGGCAATTCCACCACTGACCGAGCGCGCATGGGAGGAAGAATTCGCTAAATACCAGCAGACGCCCGAGTATCAGAAAGTCAACCGCGGAATGACGCTCAACGAGTACCGCTACATTTTCTTGATCGAGTGGATTCACCGCCAACTCGCACGTGCGGTAGGGCTGTACTTTGCAATTCCATTTTTGTGGTTTTGGTTGCGTGGCCAACTGCCCTGGGAGCATCGCGGGAAATTTATTGCGATCGGTCTGCTCTTTGTCGGGCAAGCGGTCATGGGATGGCTGATGGTTGCCAGTGGGCTAGTTGATCAACCAGCAGTGAGCCATTTTCGGCTTACAGCGCACTTGCTCTTGGCACTGTCGCTAATTGCACTTACCGTCTGGACGTTGCGCTCAATCCGTGCTCCACTGATCGAACGGCTCCATTGGAATCGTGCGACCGCATCAACGACGATTGCGCTGGGCATCCTCACCGTGCAGATCATCTACGGCGGTATGACGGCAGGACTCAAGGCAGGCTACCTTTCCGATAGCTGGCCCTTGATGTTCGGTGTGCTCATACCGTCGGGGCTGTTTACGTTTGTGCAGCCAGCGTGGATGAACCTTTTGGAAGCACCGGTGACGGTGATGTTCGTTCATCGTTGGCTACCGTTTCTGGCTCTGCTGCTCCTTCCGCTCTTGTGGCGAGCAGTGCGGCAAGTATGCGGCTATACTCCAGCAACCACAGGACTGCTTTGGGGCCTGGCAGCGATGCTCGGAGTGCAAATTCTGCTGGGCATTTTCGTGGTGCTCACGCACGTTTCATTGCCACTAGCGATAGTGCACCAAGGTGGCGCTATCGTGCTTGTGGTGCTCCTGGTGCGCCTTCTCCATACCGCCGCAACCATTCCTGGTGGGCAAGCTGTGCCTGCGTGGAATACAGCATCACCGCCGGTGCGAGAACAAGCAGCATAGCTACATGGCAAAACGACGAGCCCTTGTTTTTCTTCATAAACAGCCATACCCGCCGAGCGACAGCACAAAGTTTCGCGTGTACCATTCAGTCATCGAGCAGCTGGCAGAGTATCAGCGTGATGTGTTTATCGTAACTTGGGAGAAAGCTAATCCTGCAGCGAGCGCACAGCTACGGTCGAACGGGCAATTCGAGTGCTACTCGCTTCCATTGTGGCAAGTGTGCCTGAACATTCTCAAACGAGCATTCAGCCTGCGTCCATGGCAAGTGGAGATGCTCTACGATCCCGCCATCGAGCAACGATTTCGTGCCCTTGCGGAAGAAGCAGACGTGATCTACGTCCACACTCTGCGTCTTGGACGTTATCTGGAGAAGCTTCCGCTCTCGTTGCGGCGGAAAGTCATCCTCGATCTGAACGATTCAATTGCGCGGCACTACGTGCGGGGGTGGCGTTCCTACCCTCTCGCACTGCGACTGCCGGTTCTGCTCGAAGGAATCAAGTTCCGGCGCTACGAGCGTGCGATGGTCAAACGCTTCGAGCATGTCACCATCGTCGGGGAGGACGACTGCGCGTATGTGACAGCTGGTACAGAGCACAAGCGGCGACCTGTGGTGATTAACACTGCTGTCCCATCACGCCAAAGCTACCCAGCACAACTCGACGCAGAAGGCGAACTCAATCTCTACTTTCTCGGCAACTATCGCTATTTCCCCAACCGCGAAGGGATCGAGTGGTTTCTCGGCAAGATTTGGCCTCGGCTCACAGCCCAGATTCCTCGCCTTCGATTCTACCTCATCGGGGATGCACCTGCATCGTTGCGCCGACGCTTCCGCGCGCTCGAGGGCATCGAGTGGACAGGATTTCTCCCCGAGGAGGAGCTCGAAGCATTACTCGAACGAATGCACATTTTCATCAGCCCTGTCCGCATTGGTGCGGGCATTCAGGGGAAAATCATCGAGGCACTCTTTGCCGGTAAACCAGTCATTGCAGCCGAGGAAGCCACACTGTGGGTACGGCACTTCCCGATGCTCGAGCGGCTTATTTCCCGGGCCAGTGATGTCCCCTCGTGGAAAGGCGCACTCGAGCAAATTCTTGCGCATTATGACGAACTGTGCGCCGAACTTCGTAGCGAACAGGTGCGCTCGTTCTTGGAGTGTTCGTTTAGCATCCAGAGCGTCGGCGCGCACTATCGCCGGCTCGCAGATGCGATCATCGGTCGCATGCCACCGGCTCCCCAGACCACCAGCACAAGCGCTCGGTAGCGCAGCGCGTTGTAAATTTGCTAAAGCACCTATGTTGAACCTCCCTACAGTAGATTCTCATGAGCATGAACGGAAAATCCCAGCTCCACGGTGGTACAGCGATCCGCCATTGGTGGCCCGAGCGCTTGGATTTATCCATCCTCCGCCAACACTCCGAGCGCAGCAATCCTCTCGGCGGCAACTTCGACTATCGGAAGGCATTTGCAGAGCTGGATTACTTTGCCCTCAAGCGGGATCTGGCGGAGCTGATGACCAGCTCGCAAGACTGGTGGCCGGCGGACTGGGGGCACTACGGCGGACTCATCATCCGCATGGCGTGGCACAGCGCCGGCACCTACCGCATTTTCGATGGGCGCGGCGGTGCGTCAACCGGTGCCCAGCGGTTCGCACCGCTCAATAGCTGGCCCGATAATGCCAATCTCGACAAAGCCCGGCGGCTCCTCTGGCCGATCAAGAAAAAGTACGGCAACCGCATTTCGTGGGCCGATTTGTTTATCCTGGCGGGAAACGTCGCTCTCGAAACGATGGGCTTCAAACCGCTCGGCTTCGGTGGCGGACGTGAAGATATCTGGGAACCAGATGCTGCAATCTACTGGGGACCGGAAAAGAACTGGCTCGGCGATGAGCGCTTTACCAACGGGGAACTACAAAAGCCACTGGCTGCAACACAAATGGGCCTGATCTACGTCAACCCCGAGGGTCCTGGCGGCAACCCAGACCCACGCGCAGCCGCTGAGCACATCCGCGTCACGTTTGCGCGCATGGCGATGAACGACGATGAAACCGTAGCGCTCACCGCAGGCGGCCATACGTTCGGGAAAACACACGGCCGCGTGCCGCCAGAATTCATTGGTCCCGATCCAGAAGCTGCACCACTCGAGCAGATGGGGCTTGGTTGGAAAAGTAGCTACGGCACAGGCAAAGGCAACGACATCACCACGAGCGGTATTGAAGGCGCATGGACGCCGACTCCTACCAAGTGGGATAACACCTACTTGGAGATTCTCTTCAGCTACGAGTGGGAGCTGGTCAAAAGTCCTGCGGGTGCTTGGCAATGGCTTGCCATAGATCCCAAGCCAGAGCACATGGTGCCCGATCCATTCGAGCCAGGCGTCTTCCACCGTCCGATGATGACCACTGCCGACCTGGCGCTCCGATACGATCCCATCTACGAGAAAATCGCCCGGCGCTACTATGAAGATCCGGAGCTCTTCGCCGATGCATTCGCCAAAGCCTGGTTCAAGCTCACCCACCGCGATATGGGGCCGAAGTGGCGCTACCTGGGACCCGAAATTCCCAAGGAGGATTTCATCTGGCAAGATCCAATTCCACCAGTGGACCATCCGCTCATCGAGGCAGATGACATTGCAACGCTGAAACTGCGACTGCTCAATTCTGGGCTGAGCATTCGGGATTTGGTGTACACAGCCTGGTCGGCTGCTTCCACATTTCGCAACTCGGATAAACGTGGAGGCGCCAATGGCGCACGGATTCGCCTTGCTCCGCAGAAAGACTGGGAGGTCAACGAGCCGGCAAATCTTGCCCGTGTGCTGGGGGTGTTGGAAAAAATCCAGCAAGAATTCAATGCAACCGCAACAGGCGGGAAAAAAGTCTCCTTGGCCGATCTGATCGTGCTCGGGGGCGTTGCCGCGATTGAGCAGGCAGCGCGCGCTGCTGGAGTCGAAGTCGAAGTACCCTTCCGCCCTGGTCGCACGGACGCAAGCGCCGAACAAACCGACGTCGAATCCTTTGCAGTACTTGAGCCAGAAGCCGACGGCTTCCGCAACTACGTTCGTTCCGATTGCAGCCGTCGCCCGGAGGAGGTGCTTGTGGATAAAGCCAACCTGCTGACGCTGACGCCAGCGGAGATGACAGTGCTCGTCGGCGGAATGCGCGCGCTCGGAGCAAACTTCGGTGGAACGCGCCACGGCGTGTTCACAGAGCGGCCTGGAGTGCTGAGTACGGACTTTTTCGTCAACGTTCTGGACATGGCGATCGAGTGGACTCCCACAGGCGAGGATCGCCAGCTTTTCGAAGGGCGGGATCGGAAGAGCGGCGAGCTTCGCTGGACGGCAACGCGAGTGGACTTGATCTTCGGTGCGCATTCAGAGCTGCGCGCACTCGCAGAAGTCTATGCGCAGGACGACAACCGGGAAAAATTTGTCCGCGACTTCATGGTCGCATGGGACAAGGTGATGACGCTCGACCTGCCCGATTAGGTTGCGTTGTGGCAGGTTGCGGATTGGACACAAAGTAATTTTGCCTACAACGTGACGGCGTTCACCCATCGAAAGCCGATGCTGCTGCACAAAGCATTCGCAGCTGAGGCTGATCTTGCTGATGCAAGCATTTTTTACCAGACGCCCGATGAGCTTCTTTCACTGCTTCAGCAGGAGCCGCTCTCTCCGAGGTCCTTGTATCAATCGGAGTACTGGAAGCCGGAAACGCTAACTGAGGCTATTGAGGCAGGACTTGTGTAGAAAGAGCACTGCTACGGTAGTGAACGGAGTAGGTTAGGTTATTTTCGTGGGCACTCGCGCGCATTGCCGCTTGAGAGTACGAACGGCTGAAATCTGACTTTCGAATGGACCGATGAGAGAATGGTTAGCAAAAGCACTGGCAGCATATGTTCTCCATACCCCAATTCCTTGGGGTCGCGGGAAGCTCGGTAAGCTTGCATGGTGGATGTACCCCTACCCTATCTTGGTGAAAAACGAGGACGGTTTCTCCGTGAAAGTAAAAATGAATGATCCCTATGATCGGTGGGTAAACGGCCGATGTCCAGAACCACACTTCGAACGCCACGTTTTTGTTTCGTATTTGCAACCGGGGATGACCGTCATTATCGGGGCGTACTCCATCGGGTGGCTGCAAAAGAAAGTAACGGTACTACCAGTACCATACCTGGTTCCGGCGTGTACCTTCCCCGAAGGAGGTGACAATTTCGATCAAGGTGATCGCAAAATATCCCGTAACGCAACGCGTTGATTCGCTCGCTAACGCCGGAAGAACATGTTCCATCAACATCGACGGCGAGGAATGCGGAACGTACTGGCACTGCTCGTTCTAGCTCACGCCCTCTGCGCCCAAAAACCAGAGTGGTGGGTACACCAAGCACTCCGCCAGAATCCTACCCTTGCCGCGTTGCAGGCACGCTGGCAAGCGGCTTCTCAGCGCATCGTGCCGGGGATGACACCAGCCGATCCCATGCTCATGCTCGGTGTAGCGAACTTCCCCCCAGGTGCGTCGCTCCGTTCCGAGCCAATGGGGATGCTGATGCTCGGGCTGGGGCAAATGCTTGCCTGGCCTACCATCTACACCTTGCGCGGGGAAGAAGCCTCCGCTGAAGCCCGCTCCATTCAACTCCAGCAACACGCCTATGAACGCTGGCTTCGGCAGCAGGTCCTCAGTACCCTCGCCCAGCTCTGGGAAACCCGTCGCCAGCAGGAGTTCCTGCGCTACACGCTGGAGCTGCTCGCCCGTGCTGATTCTCTGGTCGCCCAGCGCATCGCCGTTGGTGCTGCCTCGCAGCGGGACTTCTTCCGGCTCCAGCTGGAGCGCTCGCGGCTCCAAGCAGACTTCCTTGCCGAACGTGAGCGGGAACGCTCTCTGCGTGCTTCCTTCCTCCAGCTCGTCGGGGACGAAAGTGCCGACTCCTCCTGGGAGCCCGTTCTGCCCAGCATCCCCGATGCAATTGCCCCATTGCCGGTGCTGGAACAGCGCCTCCGGAGCCATCCCATCCTGGAAGCAGCACGGGCAGATTCCCTCCGGGCTGCGGCAGCTGTTCAGCTGGCACGCCTGTGGTTCCTGCCCGAGGTAACGGTCAAACTCCAGTACGCCTACCGTCCTGCTCCCATGGCACCAGCGACGACGGGGACATCCCTAGTGAGCGCCGGGATTGAGCTTGGGCTGCCGCTCTTCAGCAGTCGCCGGCAGCTCCCCGCGGTAGACGAACGGAGCTGGCAGCTGGAGGAACGCCGTGCTGAACTTGCTGCCCGCCTGCTGGAGCTCCACGCCCTGCTCCGGCAGACCTACGCCCGCTGGGAGAGCCTCCGTGACCGGGAGCGCCTCTACCGCACACAGCTCCTCCCGCAGGCAGAAGCACTGCTGGATGCAACCTTGGCACACTACCAGACCGGGCAAGCCGACGTCGACGCCCTGCTTGCGGCGTACCTGGAACTCTACCAAAGCCACCGGGAGTGGTTACGGCTGCGGGCAGAACTGGCTCAAACCGTCGCCTCCCTGGAAGCCCTCTGTGGCACCATCATGTGAGGAACAACCATGACGCGCTACGGCATCCGAATCATTCTCCTCAGCACCCTCCTCATCGCCGCTGGAGGAAGCCTCGTGTGGGTTCTCCTGCACACGCCGCAGAAGCAGACGGCAACCCCGGAACAGTCCGCCTCCGGGCAAACGCTGTACCAGTGTCCGATGCACCCTGAGTATATCAGCCCCCAGCCCGGAACTTGTGGCATCTGTGGCATGAAGCTCGTCCCCCTGACCCACCGCCAGAGCGACTCGGGCATCGTGCAGATCGACCCCCACGTGGTGCAGACCATCGGTGTCCGGGTTGACGTCCTCCAGCCGCGCATCCTGCAGAAGAGCATCCGAGCAGTGGGCTATGTGCACATCGATGAGAGCCGCATTGCAACGGTAACGGTGAAAGTACACGGTTGGGTAGAACACCTGTTCGTGCGCACCACCGGGGAACACCTCCGCAAAGGTGAACCAATGGTGGAAGTCTACAGCCCAGAGCTCCTCTCAGCCCAGGAGGAATTCGTCCAAGCCCTTGCTTACGCCGAACGCCTCCAGCACGCCGGTGCTGACAGCGCTGTCCTGCGCTCAGCACAGAACGGGATTGCCGCTGCGCGCCGCCGCTTGGAGCTCTGGGATGTGCCTCCGGAGGTTCTCCGCAAGCTGGAACACACGCGCCAACCGCAGCGGACCGTGATCCTCCGCGCTCCCTTTGACGGCGTGGTAGTGGAACGCCTCGTCTCCGATGGTTCAGAGCTCCGTCCCGGCATGCCGCTATTCCGGCTGGCTGATCTCTCTCAGGTCTGGGTGGTAGCTGAGTTCTACGCACCGGATCTCGCCTGGATTCGCTCAGGGCTGCCCGCACTGTTGGAGTTCCCCTCCTTGCCAGGCAAGACCTACCGAGGTGAGCTGTTTTTCGTCGAGCCTCTCGCTGACCCGGCCAGCTCTACCGTGCGAGGTCGTATCCGACTACCGAATCCCGGCGGGCACCTCCGACCGGGCATGTACGCCATTGTCCAGCTGCAGGTGCGTACCCCCCGTCCAGTGCTCGCTATTCCGGAGGATGCGGTTCTGCGCACGGGGAAGCGGGACGTTGCCATCCGCGCCCTCGGACAGGGACGGTTCCAGCCCGTCGAGGTCCACCTCGGCGCTGCGTGGGATGGCTACTACGAGCTCCTGCACGGCTTGCGCCCGGGGGACTCGATTGTCGTCTCGGCGCAGTTCCTCATCGACTCGGAGAGTAAGTTGCGGGCAGGACTGGCACAACTTGGGCACCAGCACGGAAGCCCCTCCCCGCAGCCGTCCCCACCCCCGCAACCGGAGCCGCCTCCTTCGCACCCCAACCACTCGGAACACCCCGAGCAGAAGGAGAAGCCCGCACAACACACCACGGCAATTGACCCTGTCTGCGGCATGGAAGTGGACACGCGCACGGCTTTGCGCTACCGCTGGCGCGGACGCACGTACTACTTCTGCGACTCCACCGACATGGCGGAGTTTGCCCGCAATCCCAAACGCTTCCTGCAGTCCCACGAGGGACACGAGCAATGATTGCGCGCATCATTGACTGGGCATTCCGCAATCGGTTTCTGGTGGTGTTCCTCACCCTCTTTGCTGTCGCCGCTGGCGTCTACTCCATTTCCACCATCCCCCTGGATGCGCTGCCGGACTTGAGTGATGTCCAGGTCATCGTGTACACGGAAGCCCCAGGACAAGCCCCTGAAATTGTGGAGCAGCAGATCACCTACCCGCTGACCAGCGCACTGCTCTCCGTCCCGCGGGCGCGGACTGTGCGGGGCTACTCCTTCTTCGGCTTCTCGCTGGTGTACGTGCTCTTCGAAGACGGGACGGACATCTACTGGGCACGGAGCCGCGTGCTGGAGTACCTCAACACCGTCAGCGAACGGCTGCCTGCGGGAATTGTCCCCAGGCTCGGTCCGGATGCCAGCGGGCTCGGCTGGGTCTTGATGTACGCCCTGCGCTCCCGGCAACGCGATCTTGCTGAGCTCCGCTCCCTGCAGGATTGGTACCTACGTTACGAGCTCGGCTCCATCGAGGGTGTTGCCGAAGTTGCCTCCCTGGGTGGATTTGTCCGCAGTTACCGCATTACGGTGGATCCGCTCAAGCTCCGCGCTTACGGGTTGACGCTGGCAGATGTGCAGAGCGCGGTGCGCAACAGCAGCCGCGAAGTCGGCGGCGAAGTCCTCGAGATGAGCGAAATGGAGTACATGGTGCGCGGCGTTGGCTACATCTCTTCAGAGGACGACCTGCGGCGAATCCCCGTCGGGATGCGTCCGGCAGGACCGGCGGATTTCCCCACGGCAGATGCCCCGATGGGCAGAGATGGTATGGCTCCGGGAGCACCCGATGTCCCGGACATGGCTCGCCCCGGGGCACTCTCTCCACCCGTCCTCCAGGTGCCGATCTTCCTGTCGGAGATCGCCCACATTACTCGTGAACCAATGCCTCGCCGCGGCATTGCCGAGCTGGACGGTGAGGGCGAAGTTGTCGGCGGGATTGTCGTTGCCCGATACGGCGCAAACGCCCTGGAAGTTATCCGAGCGGTCAAGCGGAAGCTCGAAGAAGTACGGCGGAGTCTGCCTGCCGACGTCGAGGTGGTCATAACGTACGACCGCTCCAAGCTCATTGAGGCTGCCATAGCGACGTTGCGGGAAAAGCTCCTGGAGGAATCCCTCGTCGTGCTGCTGGTCTGCTTCGTATTCCTGTTCCATTTCGGGAGCGGAGTGGTCATTCTCATCGCTCTACCGGTCTCGATTCTGCTGGCATTCGTGGTCATGAAGCTGCAAGGCATCCCCTCCAACATCATGTCGCTCGGGGGAATTGCCATTGCCATCGGGGCAATGGTGGATGCCGGGATTGTCATGGTGGAGAATGTCCACCGGCGCTTGGCGCACGGTTCGGGTTCAGCCCAACGCATGGAGCTCATCCGCGAAGCCACGCACGAGGTAGCTCCATCGCTCTTCTATGCCCTGCTGCTCATCACAATCTCCTTCCTCCCGGTCTTTGCCCTGGAAGCTCAGGAAGGACGGCTTTTCAAGCCACTTGCCTACACGAAGACCTACGCAATGGCAGCCGCGGCGCTCGTGTCCATCACCTTGGTACCGGTGCTCATTGGTTGGCTGGTACGTGGGCGCACCGTCCCCGAAGAGCGCCATCCACTCACCGGTCCGCTCGGGAGGCTCTACGAGAAGCTCCTCCGACGCCTCTTACGGCATCCCTGGTGGGTTATCACTGCCGTTGCTCTCTTGGCGCTCAGCACGCTCTATCCTCTGCTCCGGCTCGGTTCGGAGTTCATGCCCCCGCTCTGGGAGATGGATTTGCTCTACATGCCTACCACCTTCCCCGGCATTTCCATCACGAAGGCGCGGGAGGTGCTACAGCAGACCGATAGAATCCTGCGGCAGTTTCCCGAGGTGGAGCGCGTCTTCGGCAAAATCGGGCGAGCCGAGACGGCAACCGACCCGGCTCCGCTGGACATGCTGGAGACAACCATCCTGCTCAAGCCCCGAGAGGACTGGCGTCCGGGTATTACTCCGGATAGCCTCATTGCCGAACTGGACCGAGCGCTCCGCCTCCCGGGTATCAGCAATGCTTGGACCATGCCGATTCGGACCCGCATTGACATGCTCAGCACGGGTATCCGTACTCCACTGGGCATCAAACTCTCCGGACCTTCGCTCGACACTCTGGAGCAGCTCGGTGCCCGCATCGAGGCGCTTCTCCGGCAGCTGCCGGGCACGCTTTCGGTCTTCGCTGAACGCTCCCTCCGGGGCAAGTACCTGGATATCCGCATCGACCGGGAACGAGCGGCACGCTATGGCTTGACCCTTGGGGATGTGCAGGAGGTCATCCGCAGCGCTCTCGGCGGCATGCCCATTGCAGAGTCCGTCGAAGGGCGGGAACGCTACCCCATTGTATTCCGCTACCCGCGGGAGCTGCGCGATAATCCCGATGCACTCGCCCGGATGGTGCTCATCCCCACCCCGAGCGGCACTGCTGTTCCGCTCGGGGAAGTTGCCCGCTTCGAGCTCCGCGAAGGTGCTATGCAGGTCAAAAGCGAGGATGCAATCCCGACCCTGTGGGTATACATCGATGTGCGCGGCTCGGATTACGGCAGCTATGTCCGGCAGGCACACGAGCTGCTTGCCCAGCACATCCAGCTCCCGCCCGGGTACACGCTGCGCTGGAGCGGACAGTACGAGTACATGCAACGGGCATATCGGCGCCTGCTGGTGATTGTCCCGATCGCCCTGGCACTCATCATCGTGCTGCTCTACTTGAACACCCGCTCCTGGCTCAAGGTCGGCATAGTGCTCCTGGCTGCACCTCTTTCGCTCATCGGTGCCTTTTGGCTCCTCTACGCGCTCGGCTACAATCTCAGCGTCGCGGTCTGGGTTGGACTAATCGCCTTGGCAGGGCTCGATGCCGAAACCGGCGTGGTCATGCTGCTCTACTTGGAGCTTGCCTATAACGAGGCACGGCAGCAGGGGAAACTCCGCACTCGGGAAGACCTGCAGGAAGCCGTCCTGCACGGCGCTGCTCGACGACTCCGCCCAAAGCTCATGACAGCGCTGACCATTCTGGTAGGACTGCTGCCCATCATGTGGAGTCAAGCAGTCGGCGCCGACGTCATGAAGCGCATCGCCGCCCCAATGGTTGGGGGCATTGTCACGAGCTTTCTGCTGGAGCTGCTCCTCTACCCGGTCATCTACCTCCTCTGGCGCCGCCGTCAACTCCCATCACTCCCCGACACGTCCCAGTAGATGTTCCACCTTCCGTCCCACAACCATGCTCTCCCATCCTCCCCATCACCGACACAGCACCAGCAAACAAGACCACTCTGCACACCATCATCTGCCCCATACACACCACCATGCGCACATGGTGGAGGATTTCCGGCGGCGCTTCTGGATTTCGCTGGCGCTGACGGTGCCGATTCTGGCGCTTTCGCCCATGATCCAGGCTTTTCTGGGGCTGGGCGAAGCGCTGCGCTTTCCGGGAGATCTGTGGGTGCTCTGGGCGCTGTCGTCCGCCGTGTTCTTCTACGGAGGCTGGCCGTTCCTGAAAGGCATTGCCGAGGAGCTGCGCCAGCGAAATCCCGGCATGATGACACTGATCGCCATCGCCATCAGCGTGGCCTATCTCTACTCGAGCGCGGTTGTTTTCGGACTGGCCGGAAAAATCTTTTTCTGGGAGCTGGCCACGCTGATCGATGTGATGCTGCTGGGGCACTGGATCGAGATGCGTTCGGTGCTGGGGGCATCGCGGGCGCTGGAAGAGCTGGCCCGCCTGATGCCGACCGAGGCCCACAGGGTGATGCCGGATGGCTCGATCCAGGATGTGCCGCTCGATCAGCTTCAGCCGGGCGACCGCGTGCTGGTCCGCCCCGGCGAGAAAATTCCGGCCGATGGCGTGATCGTCGAAGGCCATACCACGGTCAACGAGGCGCTGCTCACCGGCGAATCGGCACCGGTCGAGAAAAAGGTCGGCGACACGGTGATTGGCGGCGCCATCAACGGCGAAGGGTCGCTCACCGTAGAGGTGCAGAAAACCGGCACCGAAAGCTACCTGTCGCAGGTCATCGAGCTGGTCCGGCAGGCGCAGGAGACAAAGTCCCGCACGCAGGACCTGGCCAACCGGGCCGCCCGCTTGCTTACCGTCGTGGCACTGGGAGGCGGCGCGCTGACGCTGGCGGTCTGGACGCTGGTCATGGGCCAGCCGTTCGACTTTGCGCTGGAGCGCATGGTGACCGTCATGGTGATCGCCTGCCCGCATGCCCTGGGGCTGGCCGTGCCGCTGGTGGTGGCCGTCTCGACCGCCCTGTCCGCACAGCACGGGCTGCTGATCCGTGACCGCACGGCCTTTGAAAACGCGCGCAATCTGCAGGCGGTGATCTTCGACAAGACGGGCACGCTCACCGAAGGGCGCTTCGGTGTGACCGACACGCTGGTTTTTCAGGACGGGCTCTCTGAAGAGGAACTGCTAAAGCTGGCAGCGGCCGTCGAGCAGCATTCCGAGCACCCGATTGCCCGGGGCATCGTCGAGGCGGTGGCGCATCCCCCGGCCGCCGAGGATTTCGAAGCCATCCCGGGCAAAGGAGCCCGGGCCCGCGTCAATGGCGAGGAGGTCCGCGTGGTCAGTCCGGGCTACCTGCGCGAGCACGGACTGGAGGCGCGGGACGAACGCATAGACCGACTGGCCGAACAGGGCAAAACGGTGGTGTTTGTCGTGCGCGATGGCCGGGTAGCCGGCGCGATCGCCCTGGCCGACGTGATCCGTCCCGAATCGAAGGAAGCCGTGCGGCAGCTCAAAGCAATGGGCCTGCAGGTGATGATGCTCACCGGCGACAACCGCCGCGTGGCCGCCTGGGTCGCTCGCGAAATCGGCCTGGACGACTATTTCGCCGAAGTGCTTCCTGATCAGAAAGCGGCTAAGGTCAGGGAAGTGCAGCAGCGCGGGCTGCGCGTGGCCATGGTGGGCGACGGCATCAACGACGCCCCGGCGCTGGCACAGGCCGATGTGGGCATCGCCATCGGCGCCGGCACCGACGTGGCCATCGAGACGGCCGACATCGTGCTCGTGCGCAACGACCCGCGCGACGTGGTGTCGATCCTGCGCCTGAGCCGTGCCACCTATCGCAAAATGGTCCAAAATCTCTGGTGGGCGGCCGGCTACAACATCGTCGCCATCCCGCTGGCCGCCGGTGTACTCTACAAGCTGGGCCTGCTGCTGGGGCCGGCCGTCGGCGCCATGCTGATGTGCATTGAGTACCGTGATCTGTTCGCAATCAATGCACGATTCCTCCAGGTGCGGTCGTGACGGAACTACAGCGGCATGGACCATGTTTGAAGACCCTTCCCCGCATACCTCCAAGCAGTGCTGAGGCGACTGACGGGCTCGCGCAGATCAGCCTCGGGCTGCTGGATTCACCCACGTTGGGATGAAGCCGCACTGTGCAGCCCGCGACAGAAGGATCCACCGTCCCTTCTCTATGGCTCGCAGGACGGGAGCATTTACTGATGGCAAGCAGGACACCGGCTCGAACTCCAGTGACGTTGTGGTCGTACAGTGGCGGGCCGTATCAGCCGATCACACACGTGGTCAGCTTGACATTGTTCATACGTACTCCGTCGGCTATTTGATCTTCGAAAACCTGCACAGCACACTGACTCATCCCGTGCTCTCCTGCGCCATAGCAGTCTTAGAGACCACGCCGGCTGTCTGCCAAATTACTTTGTGCCCAATTAGCAATGGCGTGGAAAAAAATGTAGTTATCGTAACACAACTGACCGTGCGGCTCTATGGTTTCCTGTACCGGAATTGCCTTCCTAGAGCGGATAACATACGCTGCGTAGCCGTACCGGATAATCTCACGAAAGAGCTCCTCTGGACGTACACCTGCCGCAGGCAGCGTGGCGAAATTGATTTCGACGAACAGTATCGGTTTATCCCGTCGGATTACTGTGTCGGCTCCCCGAATGACATTCAATTCCGCTCCCTCGACATCTACCTTGATCGCATCAATCCTATCAATGTGATTTTTCGGCTACGAAGTGATCAATTGTTGTCGTTGGGACTTCTGTAATGTGTGAGGAGCTCGAGAAATAAATTGAACTTTTTGTGCCATCAATAGAGATCGTTGTTGATCCGTGCGTATCTGAAAGTGCACATTGCTGGCATTCTACATTCGTAGCATTATTGAGAGCAAGATGGTCTTTGAGATGATTACATAAGTCCGGAACAGGTTCAAAAGCGTACACTCTGCCATGAGGACCAACCTTCTTGGATATCAAGAGCGTATAGAGCCCTAAATTTGCCCCTGCATCGTCGAGTCCACACGTGCGTCCATACCACACTCCAAAGGTTAGGTGATTGCAAAATACATGAAAGCGCTCTATATTTGCATGCGAGAAGAATGTTCACTTTGTGTCCTTTTCGCAACAAGGCTTAGTGCCGTAGGCTTTCCAAAGCCTTTGCCCTCACCTCGGTGAGGGCTTTTTGTTTCGCGCTGCGGTCAGGAAGCCACAGAGCACAGTGCTTCATGTTCACTGGCAAACTGCCGATAGTTGAATCAGGCCACGAGTGCTTCTCTCAGTGCCGCGATCGCGGTGCTGCAATACAGCGCGGCTTGTCTGCGTCCATTGCGTTGGCGCACTGAGCTTGAGCCGCTCGGCGCCGAATCGAATGCAACGACTTTGTAGGTAACACAAATGGACGGCAACTTTTCAAATCGTGTGCAGGAAGTCATCCGCCTCAGCCGCGAAGAAGCCTTGCGGCTGGGGCATGACTACATTGGCACTGAACACTTGCTGCTCGGCATAATCCGGGAAGGTGAAGGTATTGCCGTCAAGATTCTGCGGAACCTGGGCGTGGACCTCTACCGGCTCAAGAAAGCCGTCGAAGATACCGTCCGCAGCACCAGCGGCACGCTGACGATCGGGAATATCCCACTGACCAAGCAAGCC